>JBEKLY010000043.1:0-35831 GCA_050010015.1 Terriglobia bacterium | reverse complement strand
GCGGGGAGAGGGGTGCCGAAGGCGGGGTGTGGGGTCGCGTCCGGGGGTTTCACCCCCGGCTACTCAATTTGCTCCCCTTCGGGGAGCACGGCTTCGCGCGCAGTCGAGCATCCACATTGCAATCGGGTACGGGAGGATTTGAAACAGCTTCTAGTAGAGCCTTGTGAGGGGGAAGAATGGCGACTTTTGCCCAGAATTGCCTGGACGGAAAAACCGTGCTGATCACGGGTGGGCTCGGCGCGATCGGCAAGGTAGTCGTCTCTTCGTTGCTGTCGCACTCAGCCCGCGTGGCGGTAAACGATGTGCTAAGCACTGAGCAAGCCGCGCAGATCGGGAACGAACTTGATTGGCCAAGCGACCGGTTCGTTTATGTGCACGCGGATGTGACCAAGCCTGAAGGCGCCGAGGAACTGGTCACGAAAACTCTCGCGGCGTTCGGACGCCTTGATGTGGCGCTCTGCCACGCCGGAATGGCTCACTCCTGTCCTATCCTGCAATATTCGGAAGCGGAATGGGACAAGATCATGAACCTCAATTTGAAAAGTGCGTTTCTGGTGGCGCAGGCCGCGGCGCGCGCCATGGTCGAGCGGGACATCAAAGGCAAGATCGTCTTCACCTCGTCCTGGGTGCAGGATGTTCCCTGGCCGGATATTACCCCCTACAACGTTACCAAAAGCGGTATGAAGATGCTGATGAAGGGAATGGCGCGGGAATTGGCGGGAAAGGGCATCCGGGTGAATGGGCTTGCCCCCGGCATTGTGGGTGTCGGCATGGGCAAGCGGCAATGGGATACGGAACCCGACTACCGCCGCCGTGCGGAGCGCGCCATTCCTTTGGGGTATCTACAGCCGCCCGAATCGGTGGCTGACGCTATCCTCTTTCTTTGCTCGGAGGCTTCCGACTACATTACAGGTACAACCTTGCTGGCGGACGGAGGCTGCAGCCTCTATCCTATGGATTAATTACCATGAAAATCACTGCGATCAAAACTCTGGTAGTCAACGCTGAAATGCGCAACTGGGTTTTCGTGAAAGTCGAGACCGACCAGGCCGGCCTATGGGGCTGGGGCGAGGCGTCGATTGAGTGGAAAACCAGGGCGGTCGTCGGGGCCATCGATGACGTGAGCGCCCTGCTCGTGGGTGAAGACCCCACGCGCATCGAATACCTTTACCAGAAACTCTACCGCGAAACCTTCTGGCGGCAGGGCGTCATCGGCATGAGCGCCGTGAGCGGCATCGAACAGGCTTGCTGGGATATCGTGGGCAAGTCCCTGGGACTTCCCGTTTACAAGTTGCTGGGCGGCGCGGTGCGTGAGCGAGTGCGCATGTACACTCACCTGGGCGGCGGCGATATGAAATCGGTTTACGAGACTTTCGACCCGGGGCCTCTCATCGACCTGGCACAAGCGGTGGTGGCCAAGGGTTACACCGCCGTCAAGGTCGTGTGCGTTCCGTACTCGGAGCCGCTGATGGGTCTGTCCTACGTGAAGAAGTTCGCCCAGGCCATCGAACGGCTGCGGCTGGCTGTGGGCGACGGCATCGATCTCATGATTGACTTTCATGGCCGAACCTATCCGGCCATGGCCATTCAGTACATCAACGCCGTCGAAGACTTCCATCCGTTTTTCTGCGAGGAGCCCGTGCCGCCTGAAAACGTCGCGGCCATGCGCGAGGTGCGGCAGGCGGTGCGCGTGCCCATCGCCACGGGAGAACGCCTCGTTACGCGGCACCAGTTTCGCGAAGTCTTCGAGCAGCAAGCCTGCCACATTATTCAGCCGGATCTTTGCCACTGCGGTGGGCTGCTCGAAGGTAAGAAGATTGCTGCGATGGCCGAGGTCTACTATATTGGCGTCGCGCCGCACAACCCCTTGGGTCCCGTGGCGAATGCCGCCGCACTGCACTTCGCGCTTTCCACTCCGAATTTTCTTATCCAGGAAGATATGCTCACCGACGTCCCTTGGCGGTGGGATGTTGTCCGGCACTCGCTGGAAACACGCGACGGCTACTGGTTGAAAACTGAGCAGCCCGGGTTGGGCGTAGAAGTCAACGAAGAGGAAGCGCGTAAGCACCCCTTCCAGCAAGAGGCGATGCCGACCACTTCCATTCGCGCACGCGACGGCGCCATCCTCGATTGGTAGGCAAGAGCAGGAGTCGGTGGCCAGCGCCGAGAATCGCGTAGCCCTCTCCCTTGGGGAGAGGGTGTCCCGTTGCGGCGTTTTCATCAGCCGCAGCGGGACGGGTGAGGGGTTATTCCAATGCGCTTCGAGACGACGCGCGAATGAGACCGTATAATTACTTGGCGTTCTGCACGGTCATCATTACCTGCAGTTGCGGCACTACGCGTAACCCTGCTACGTCTGATCCGAGCTTACCTGGGACGCTGCACCTCGATATCACGGACAGTGCCTGGCCCCACCATGACCTGTACCGAGCTATCGACTTGATACCGGCGACCGGACTTATCAAGGAATCCCCTGAATCTCACCGTGTTGCATCAAGCGGAACAACCTCATTCAGCACGGGACAACTGGCTGACTGCGAGCAGGAACCGTCAGCCGAATACCGAGACGGGACATACTTGGCGAAATGCAATTCAACTCACACCGGCTATGGCATTCGTGACTCCATCGAAATTGTAGCCCAGCCGGGCAGCACGGACACGGTTGTGTGGAGTCGCAAGCTCGACCCCGGTTGGAGCATTAGAGGGTTTGGGTGGAATGCCAGCTTTCCTTTGTTGGCGATAGTTGTGGACTCGAGCGTTCCACAGGAGAATCCCATTGCATGGCTCTTGGGCCTTTTCGGCCATCCGCCTCCGGACGAGACTCTACACCTCATCATTGTCTCCACGACAACCAAAACCGAGAAGGACTTCGTTGTCCTTAAGCATGTGGTGTATGGATATCCGCGCTTAATTCGATGGGATAACTCGGCGAAATGAGGGGCCGAGGGACCCACGCGGCCTTTCCACAAAGTGACTGACGATTTCCGGCAAGAGAAGGAACCCCTCACCCGGCCCACGACGGCTGATGAAAACGCCGTCGCGGGTCACCCTCTCCCCAAGGTAGAGGGCTGTAATGGTCGATTTTGCGATATAATCCGTCACCGCGAATTGTGTCGCCGGGGGAAACCCTTCTCCCGAAGGAGGTCCATTTGAACAGGCTTCTTGGCCTTTGTCTTCTCTTTCTCATGCTCGCATCGGGCGTGGCGCTAGGCGCGGAGGATACGCCTCCCGTATTGCCAATCGGGTCAAGCGCGCCTGACTTTTGTCTGCCTGGGGTCGACGGCAAGGTGCATTGTTTGAGAGACTTCTCGTCTGCCAAGATTCTGGTCGTCATGTTCACTTGCAATCACTGTCCGACAGCGCAACTCTATGAGACCCGAATCAAGCAACTGGTCGCCGACTACCAGAACCGGGGCGTGGCGTTTGTGGGCATCAATCCAAACAACGCGAACGCCGTCCTTCTGGATGAGCAGGGCTACACGGATCTGGGCGATTCGCTCGCGGAAATGAAAATCCGCGCCGCCTACCGCCACTTCAACTTCCCGTATCTCTACGATGGCGAAACGCAGAAAGTCGCCCGCGCTTACGGGCCGGCGGCGACGCCCCACCTCTTCATTTTCGATGCCGAGCGCAAGTTGCGCTATGAGGGCCGAGTGGACAACAATCCGCGAGAACCTTTGGTGACCCGGAAGGACGCTCGCATGGCTCTCGACGAACTTCTTGCCGGCAAGCCCGTGTCGGTGGAGAAGACCCCTGCCGTCGGCTGCTCGACCAAGTGGATGTACAAGGAAGAGTCGCGCGAAGACGAGATGCGCCGCATCGACGCCGAACCCGTGACGGTTAAACCTGTTTCCGCGGACGATCTGAAAGCTCTGCGCAAGAACAACACGAGCAAGTTGCTCCTGGTCGATTTTTGGGCGACGTGGTGCGGGCCTTGCGTCGCCGAAATGGCCAAGCTCGAGACCATTTACCGCATGTTCCGCGCTCGCCCATTCGATTTAATTATGGTGAGCACGAATTACCCGGACGAGCAGAAGGGCGCGCTCGCGGCGCTTCGCAAGGCGCACGCCAGCAACACGAACTACATTTTCGGCGCGACGGATATCTACGGCTTGATGGCGGCCTTCGATCCGGATTGGAATGGCGCGGACCCCTACACTCTGCTGATTCGCTCCGACGGCCAAGTGGTGTACAAGGTTCAAGGCCCGATCGACGACTTGAAAGTGAAGCGGCTCATTCTCGCCAACCTGCCTGATGATGACAGCTACAGAGGAATCCAAGCCTATTGGCGAAGCTCCGTCTACGGCAAGTAAGGAATTCGCTGGTGAGGCCAGGCGGCGTAGGGGTAGGGCTTGCCCTACCCTCGCCGGCCTGGTAACCCTCCGGGGGGACGGCAAGCCGTCTCCCTACATTGCGGATTGTTGTCGAGGGATTGGGGAGGAGTGAAACCCGATGAAACACAGAAACGCCTTCATGCTATTGGCGCTGGCCATTTTTCTGCCGCTGTCTTCTTGCAACAAACAAGCACCGCTTCAGAAAACCGAAATCAAGATCGACAGCTCCAGCAAGGGAAGAATCTTCGAAGGAATCGGCGGCGTCAGCGCCGGAGCCTCATCGAGACTGCTGATCGATTATCCCGAGCCTCAACGCAGCCAGATTCTTGACTGCCTCTTCAAACCGGATTACGGCGCATCTCTTCAGCACTTGAAAGTCGAGGTGGGCGGCGACACCAACTCCACCGACGGTTCCGAGCCGAGCCACATGCACACCCGCACCGACGAGAACTACGACCGCGGGTACGAGTGGTGGCTGATGGCAGAGGCCAAGAAACGGAATCCCAAGATCATGTTGGACGCCTTGCCTTGGGGCGCTCCCGGCTGGATTGGCAACGGCAAGTACTACTCGCAGGACATGGCAAACTACATCGTGAAGTTCATCCAGGGCGCCAAGAAGTATCACGGCCTGGACATCGAGTATGTGGGCATTTGGAACGAAACCAACTACGACACCAACTACATCAAGATGCTGAAGAAGACGCTCGAGGCCAATGGTCTTCAGACCAAGATCGTCGCGGCGGACCTCTACGAGAATCAATGGAAGATCACCGATGACTTCAAGTTGGACCCGATTCTGAAAGAAGACGTTTACGCGATTTCCGTTCATTATGCGCGGGTCAAAGGAAACTTCTACGTCACAGGAGGCGCTTTGGAGTCCGGCAAGCCGTTGTGGTCGAGCGAGGACCAACCCTTCGACGAGACGGGAGTGATCCTCCAGCGAGATTGGAAGCCGGGGGCGAGAATCTGGGCCAAGGTTCTGAACACGAATTACATTGACGGCAAAGTCACCAAGACGGAAACCTGGAGTCCGGTGACGTCTTATGACGATAACCTGGCCGCGCCGAATTCCGGCTTGATGTACGCCAATACGCCCTGGTCCGGTTATTACAACGTGCAATCTGCCATCTGGGTAACGGCGCATACGACGCAATTCGCGCAGCCGGGGTGGCAATACCTCGACAGCGCCTGCGGATATCTCAAGGGCCAGGGAAGCTACGTCACGCTTAAGGCTCCGACCTCGAGCGACTACAGTGTCATTGTCGAAACCATCGATGCCACGGAGCCGCAGGAAGTGGCATTTAGCGTCGCCGGCGGCCTTTCGACCGGCGTCATTCGTGTTTGGCAGACGAATGCCTCGAAGTCGTTTGAGAAACTAAGCGATATTACACCGCAGAATGGCTCGTTCAGTATTACCCTCGAGCCAGACTCGATTTATTCGCTCACAACCACGACGGGCCAAGGCAAAGGTACCATCACGCCGCCCGCGCAGGCGTCCTTCCCCTTCCCTTACAGTGACGACTTCACGAGCACACCGCTCGGCAAGACTCCCAAATACTTTGCTGACCAGGACGGCGCATTCGAGGTGGCTGCTTGCACCGGGCGGCCCGGCCAGTGCTTGCGGCAAGTCGTCCGGCAACGTCCGATCGCCTGGGGCGGCATCAGCCCGGACCCGCTGACTTTCCTTGGCAGCGCGGACTGGACCGACTATGAGGTCAGCACCAGCGCCATGCTCGAGGAGCCCGGCAACATCACGGTGGCGGGCCGAATCGATTCCGCTGACTGGTTCCAGGATGGCAAATCGCGCTGGCCCAACGGTTACGTGCTCACCGTGCAGCAGGATGGTAGCTGGGAGTTGGATAATGCAAAGTTCAAAACTCCAACTGCCAAGCTCGCTTCGGGCAAGGTCGCGTTCTCGCTCAAAACGTGGCACCATCTGGCGCTCGCCTTCAGAGGCTCGACGATCGAGGCCAGCATCGACGGCGCCCGGGTTGCAAGCCTGAGCGACGAAACCCACAAGAAAGGCATGGCAGGGATCGGCACCGCGTGGAACAATACGCAGTTCGCAGATTTTGCTGTGAAGTGACTTCACCTCAGAGGCCACATAGTTCACAGAGGAAAACAGAAAGGCTTTTCATAAGGTTGCGTTTCTTCGCGGTGCGCGAAGAAAAGCAGATCCTTCGCTTCGCTCAGGATGACATGTCATTCTGAGCGAAGCGAAGAATCTGCATTTGGATGAGGCTTCGCCGCTCTGTTCCCTCTGTGGCGATTCTTTGTTTGACGTGTTACGAACAAGCTCCAAGTAAGGAGGTCCCGCCTATGAACTCATCCAGGCGGAAGTTTGTCAGTGAGCTGGGTCTCGCCGGACTCGCCGCTCCCCTGGTGGTAGGGGCGGAAGCCAGGTCGGCTCCTAGCGACGGTGTTCCGGACGGTCCGGTCACCATCAAACATCCCCTCGATGGCGAGTGGCATTTCCGCCTGGACCCGAAAAACGAGGGAGAAGCCCAAGGCTGGCGTCTCCCGAGCGCCTCGCGCGAGGGCTGGTCAACGGTTACCGTGCCGCACACTTGGCAGATCTCCGAGGAATCGGCGGGTTATCTGGGCGTGGCGTGGTACCGGCGCAGCTTCGACGTGCCGGAGGCGTGGTCCGGCAAAGCGATTCGCCTCGAATTCGAAGCTGTGTATCACAGCGCCACAGTGTGGGTGAATGGTCAGCCTGTTGGGAACCATCTGCGCAAGGGATACACATCCTTCACTGTCGATATCACTGCCGCCGTAGTTTCCGGCCGAACCAACTTGGTTACCGTTAAAGTGGATAATTCTTTCGATCAAAACATGCTTCCGCGCGGCAACTCTTATGACTGGACGCCGGACGGCGGGGTCATTCGTCCAGTCAGCTTGCTGGTGACACCGAAGACATTCGTCGAAAGGGTAAGTGTTGAGGCACAGCCAGTAGGGGCGAACCTCGTGGTCGCCCCCGGGCGGCCACAAGGGCTGCCCCTACAAGCCACGCTTTCCATTCGCGCGGTATTGAGGAATTCCGGGGCCACCGTTAATCAAGTCGAAATCGGTTACGAGGTCGTCGAAGAGGAGACTGGCCGGACGGCGCTGCGCGTCGAGCAAGCGGCGAGCGCAACTCTCCAGGCGGGGGCAAGCGAAGAGGTGTCGCTTCCGAAGGGAGTTTTACCCGCCCCTCGACTCTGGCACTTCGATCATCCCCACCTGTACCGGCTGACGGTTACCATTGCGGCCGGCGGCGCGCCATTGCATTCCTGCTCGACCACCTTCGGTGTGCGCAAGATCGAGGTCAAAGATGGCGGCTTCTATTTCAACGGCGAGCGCGTCTGGCTGATGGGCGTGGAGCGCATGGCGGGCAGCAACCCGCTGTACGGGATGGCGGAACCCGAATCCTGGATTGTTCATGATCACGACGACCTGAAAGAGCTCAATTGCGTCTTCACCCGCGTCCATTGGCAGCAAGACGTGCGCATGCTCGATTACTGCGACGGGCACGGAATTCTGCTTCAGGAGGAGGTGCCAACCTGGGGCAGCGCGACCTTCAGCGACATGGGCGACCAGCCCTCGCCGGAAATCATGCAGAACGGCCTCGAGCAGTTGCGCGAGATGATCGAGCGCGACCGCAACCATCCCTGCATATTCTCCTGGGGACTATGCAACGAGGTCAACGGGCAGAATCCCGCCGCGTACCAGTTCGCCAAGCGGATGTACGACGAGGCGAAGAAGCTCGATCCGAATCGCCTGCGGTCCTACGCATCGAACTCGCTCGAAAAGACGCCGGAGAAAGACGTGGCGGGGCTGATGGACTTCATTGAGTGGAACGAATACTACGAGACGTGGTACAAGGGCGGCGTGCCGGAAGTGAAGCGCAACCTGGAAGACATTCACCGAGCCTTTCCGGACAAGCCCATCGTGATCTCCGAATACGGCTATTGCGCATGCACTGCCGACCGGCCGGAGAACGACCTGGTTCGTATACGAATCTTGCAGGAGCACGACGATTCCTATCGCCAATATCCTTACGTGGGCGGCGCCATATTCTTCTGTTATAACGACTACCGCACGCATATGGGGGATAAAGGAATTGGCGTTTTGAAGCAACGCGTGCACGGCGTGGTGGATTTGTATGGCGCGCGCAAGACCTCCTTTGAGGCTCTGCGGCAGCAGGCGAGCCCCATTGTGGCACTGCGTGTGGAGAGGGAGGGGAACGCGCTCAACTCGAACGTCGAGACGCGCCGCACGCTGCCTTGCTACGCGCTCGACGGCTACACGCTGCGATGGGTTGTCTACGATCGAAGCGGCCTACCCATGGAGCAGCATGACACCACACTGCCCCGCCTCGAGCCCGGCAAGTCTGCCTGGTCGAAGCTGGACTTCCGGCACCAGAACCCGTCGTCCATCCTAGTCGAGGTGATTCGTCCGACTGGCTTCTCCGCAATCAGCACGATATGGAAAGCATAAGGGATGCATCGAGTGTAGGGCGACCCGTGTGGTCGCGCAGCAGGCATAAGGCGTGCCCCTACAGGCGTGGGCCAAGACGGAGCGTTCAATGAACGATCATTTCTGGTTAGGCATGGCTGTCATATTCATCAGCGGGACGTTGAACGGGAGCTTTGCGCTGCCCATGAAGTTCACACGTCAGTGGAAGTGGGAGAACACCTGGCTGATATTCGCCGCTTCTGCGTTGCTGATCATTCCGTGGCTGTTGGCGGCGGGTTTCGTGCCGCATCTTGGAGATGTCTATCACGGCGTTTCGAGCCGCGCGCTACTGGCCCCGCTCGTCTTCGGCTTTCTCTGGGGCATCGCGCAGGTGACCTTCGGCCTCGGAATCAGCGCCGTCGGCATGGCGCTCGCGTTTGCCGTGGTGGCCGGCCTCTCGTGCCTGTCGGGCGCCCTCGTTCCCCTGCTGGTCCTTAATCCGGCGGACCTGCTGCATCCGCGCGGCATTCTGCTGCTGATCAGCATGCCTATCCTCTTCGGTGGCCTCGTGCTCTACGGAATGGCGGGGCGCCGCCGCGAGAAGGAGCAGACCCCTTCCAACCCCGCGGCCGGCGCCGCCGCGATGAGTTTCATGACGGGGCTTGCCATCTGCATCTTCACGGGGATCTTCGGATCGAACATCAACCTCGGCTTCGCTTTCAGCGGCCCGATTCTCGAAAAGGCCGTGGCTCTGGGAGCCGTTCCGGTCACCTCCACCTACGCGTCGTGGGCGCTGGTGCTGGGCGCCGGCTTCATTCCGAATCTCTTCTACTGTTTCCTGCTGCTGTTTCGCAACGGCACCTGGCCGCTTTTCTCGAAGCCAGGTTCGGCGAGAGAAACAGGCCTGGCCGTCGCCATGGGCTTGCTCTGGCTTTCCGGAATGGTGGGTTACGGCATCGGCGCCACGCTGGTAGGCAAGTACGGAACGTCGCTTGGCTACACGCTGTTCATCACGGCCATGATTCTCTCCTCGAACTTCCTCGGCATCCTGACGGGCGAGTGGCGCGCCACCTCGCCTGCAACCCGGCGGGTGCTGACCGCGGCAGTACTGGTGATCGTCGGATCCGTGATTGTGCTGAATCTCGGCGGGCTGTACTAGAAGCTGTTTCAAAACCTTCCGTATCCGATTGCAATGGGGATGGTCGACTACGCGCGAACCCGTGCTCCCCGCAGGGGAGCGAATTGAGTAGCCGGGGGTGAAACCCCCGGACCAGGGCCCCACACCCCGCCTTCGGCACCCCTCTCCCCGCCTGCGGGGAGAGGGGAAAGGGGGTGAGGGGGCGACGTTTCCGAGGGCGCTGCCCCCGGCTACTCATGTCCAGCCCCTGCGGGGCTGAGCGCTCGAGCAGTGGCCGGGCCTCTTGGGCGCGGGATTCTGTGATCTCTCCTCTGCGGGCGGTTTTGAAACAGCTTCTGGTCGAAAGTTGAAAGTTGAAAGTTCGGCGCTGACCCCCTCACCCGGCCCGCCCCGGCTGGTGAAAGCGCCGGGGTTGGCCACCCTCTCCCCCAAGGGGGAGAGGGTATCTGCCGGTAGTATTACTTATGTAAGTATTAGAAATGTTGTGATCATATAATAATGCATCAAGCGGCTGTGGGTTGGCCTTACTCCCCTGCGTTGCCGGCGCTCTGGTGGTAATTCGGATAGGGCGGCTTGTGGTGAATCGGGATGGGATGTTTCTCAAGCTCCGACAGCACCACTTCGACGGCTTTCTCGAGTTGTGGGTCGTGGCCTTCGCGCACTGCTTTGGGATCGAGCTCGACCTCCACGTCCGGCGCGATGCCGTGATTCTCCACTTCCCAGGCGTTATTCGGGGTCCAGAAGCCGCGGCTGGGTGCAGTCACGACGCCTCCATCCATCAGCGACTCGCCTGGACCGAAGAATCCCACCAATCCGCCCCAAGTGCGCTTCCCTACTAAGATCCCGATATGGGCTTGGCGGAAATGCCACGGAATGGCGTTGTGGCTCAACCCCTGCTGCGTGTACGCCAGCCAGTTGCTGTCCGGCGACCACACGGCGCGGAAAATCTGCTGCGGCCCCGTGAACCGGTCGTGAAAAATGCGAACCGGCGTCTTCTTCTCAGGTCCACGTACCAGAGGTTCAAGCGCTTGTCGGTGTATGCGATCTTTTTGCCGTCCGGCGAACCCTCCTTGGACAAGAAGGGGTCGGAGGTGGTTGATTTCTACACCGATCCTTTGTTTTCATAGACATTCTCGCTTTGTTCCGCCGTTTTCAATATCACAAATCCGGTTTCACGCGGAGCCGCGACGTGTGCCCAGGCCGCTAAGTCGCTAAGTCCCACCACCCCCAACCCCTCCTCATCCGAGGCGGGGAGCCGGGTAATTCCCCTCCTTGGACAGGGGGGGTCAGGGGTGGTTGATTTCTACACCGACCCTTTGTTTTCATAGACATTCTCGCTTTGTTCCGCCGATTTCGTTACCACCAACCCGTCTCACCCCAGGGCGTGAAGGCCGCTAAGTCGCTAAGTCCCACCACCCCCAAACCCTCCTCAGGCGAGGCAGGGAGCCGGGTAATTCCCCTCCTTGGACAAGGAGGGGTCAGGGGTGGTTGATTTCTGCGCCGATCCTTTGTTTTCATAGACATTCTCGCTTTGTTCCGCCGATTCTTTGAAACGCCGGTCTTCAGGTCGGCGTTCTGTCCCCCACCTTGCTGACCTGAAGGTCAGCGCTACGTCGATTGTTGGGCGGAGCTCTAAGACGGTCTTATTCGCATGCCGGTTAGCGGCCGGCCCCAATTCCGTCCGGTCCGGAAGTGTGGCAGGATGCCGGAGCTCAAAGGTGGATGGAGGGAGAGGGTACGAAGTGTCGACGAGCATGCAGTCAAAATGTCGCGGGAGGCCTGAACCCCCACCACAAAGATCATAATTCTAGCCTATCGCGGGCTGGTTGTCAAGAGACAGAAAGTCCGTAGCCAACTGCGGTGATCGCGCGCCCCGTTCCGCCGAAAGTCCCGTCATCCCCGCCGAAGCGGGTATCCATCGGTTTTTCGACGGACATTGGGCCCCGTTTTCGCGGGGGCGAAGAGGGTGACTTTCGTAGTGCCTGGTGCGCCACTGGCCCATCGCCGCTTTGAACTCAAAAATCTCTTGACGCATCGCCTATAGCAATAGTAGCATCACATACGGAGATAGTAGTGAATATGACTCAACCGAAACTGACCAAACTCGAATTGCAAATCATGGAAGAGCTTTGGACGCGGGGCCAACTCTCCATCCGCGATATTCAAGAAGCATTCCCCGAAAAGAAGCGGCCGGCCTACACCACCATTCAGACCACGGTCTATCGATTGGAAGGGAAGAAGGCCCTGCGCCGGGTCAAGAAAGTCGGCAATTTCCATATCTTCGAAGCGGGCATCTCGCGCGACGGAGCGCGGCGGCGGCTGATCGACGATCTGCTGGCGCTCTTCGGCGGACGCGCTCAGCCGGTGATGGCGGGCCTCGTTGAATCCGGAAAGCTCACGCTCGAAGATGTGAAGGAGGCAGAGAAGGCTTTGCGGAAGCTGACGAAGACCTAACATGGAGTGCGGCAGCGGAGCTGCCGCCGTGAAATCGCGAATTTGTGTGGGGCAGAGGATAGAAACGGAGACGCGCGAGCAATCGACCCCCTCACCCGTCCCGCGACGGCTGACGAAGACGCCGTCGCGGTCCACCCTCTCCCCCAAGGGGGCGAGGGCACGTAATAGGGCATTGGCGAGAAAGGGCAAGTCATGATCCTAAAATACTTGTCTGCAATTTGGGCGGCCGTTGCGCCGGGGCTCGGTAATCACCTCTGGCAATCGACGTTGTGCCTGGCGGCTGCGGGTTTGTTGACTTTGGCTCTGCGAAAGAACCGCGCAGAGGCGCGCTACGGCCTTTGGCTGGCGGCCTCGGTGAAATTCCTGATTCCCTTCTCGCTGCTGGTGGCGATGGGAACGCACCTGGCTCCGGCGAAACCACAGCCGCGCACGACGGCGGGCGGATTTTACTTTGTGATGGAGGAGGTCAGCCGGCCGTTTTCGCAGGCCGCTCCCGGATTGCAGCGCGCGACCGAAAGCCGCAGACTTTGGGAGGCGGGTCTGCGCTACCAGTTGGTCCGTATGCTTCCTGCAGGAATCGCGGGCCTCTGGTTGTGCGGTTTCTTAGGCGTTCTGGGACTTTGGTGCATTCGTTGGCGAAGAATGACGAAAGTGTTGCGCAGAGCAACGACTCACGGGCAAGGGCGCGAGGTGGAGGCGTTGCGCCGCGCGGAGAGGCTTGCCGGAATCCGCACTCCGATCGCGTTGTTGTTTTCACCGGCATCTCTCGAGCCGGGGATTTTCGGCATCTTCAAGCCTGTGCTGGTGTGGCCGCAGGGGATTTCGGAGCATTTGGAGGATGCGCAAATCGAAGCCATTCTGGCGCACGAGACCTGGCACGTGCGCCGCCGCGATAATCTGGCGGCCGCGATTCACATGCTGGTTGAAGCCGTCTTCTGGTTTCACCCGCTGGTTTGGTGGCTGGGGGCGCGTCTGGTGGAGGAGCGCGAGCGCGCCTGCGACGAGGCAGTCCTGGCATTGGGGAACGAGCGGCAAATTTACGCCGAAAGCATTTTGAAGACTTGCGAATTCTGTGTGGAAGCTCCGCTGGCGTGCGTGTCGGGCGTCACCGGCGCCGAACTCAAGGGAAGGATTGTACGTATAAAGACACAGCATTTGGCGAAAAAGCTGAGTCCTGGCAGAAAAGCGCTTTTGGGGGCATTCGGCATCGCGGCCCTCATGGGTCCCGTGGTGTTCGGTCTCCTGAGCACCCCGCAAGTCCGCGCGCAAGCGCCGCAGAAGACCGGCGCGCCACTCGCGGCTTCCTTCGAGGTCGCGTCCATCAAGCCGAACCACTCCGCAGAGATGATTATCTCGATCGGTTTCCAGCCAGGCAGGTTCATCGCGACTGGCATACCCGTCAAACACCTTATAACCTTGGCGTACAACGTAAAGGACTTTCAGGTGACAGGCGGGCCGGGTTGGATCGACTCCGAGAAATACGATATCGAGGCGAAAGAGCCGGATTCGGTGGTGAAAGAATTGGACAAACTTCCTTTTGACCAGAAGCGGGAGCTGAGTGGTTCGCTGTTGCAGTCGCTGCTCGCGGAGCGGTTCCAATTGAAGTTAAGTCACCAGACCAAGCAACTTCCCGTCTACGCGCTGGTGGTCGCGAAGAAT
This sequence comes from Terriglobia bacterium, assembly GCA_050010015.1. Lineage (GTDB taxonomy): Bacteria > Acidobacteriota > Terriglobia > UBA7540 > UBA7540 > CAVROP01. The sequence goes on along the minus strand of JBEKLY010000043.1, from coordinate 21,809 downwards.
GGCCTGAAGCTTCATGAAGCAAAACCCGACGACAACTCCTTCCACGGAATCAAGGGTCCTGAGGGCCCGGGGCAACAGCAAATGATGCGCAGGGAGCCGGGCGCGCTAATCGCTCAAGGGGTTCCCATGGCAAGCGTGGCCCATCTGCTCTCGGAGTTGCTAGGCCGCGACGTTGTGGACCAAACTGGGCTGAAGGGCAACTTTGATTTCACGCTGAAGTGGGCTCCGGACCCGAGTCAGCCGGGAATGATGATGGGACCCGGGGGTGCAGGGCCGGGGCCTCACAACCCGCCCCCGCCTGACTCTTCCGGGCCTTCGATCTTCTCGGCGCTCCAGGAACAGCTTGGTTTGAAACTGGAGTCAACCAAAGGCCCGGTCGAAATGCTGGTCATCGAGCATGTCGAGCGCCCTTCGGAGAATTAGCGGCGGGCAAACGAAGGTCCGAGAAGTGCGTCAAACCAGTGGTGGCAGATAGACCGACGGCGATGCGCGGGACCTAAGCGTGAGGGAAATCTGCCCTCTCCGTTGGGGAGAGGGTGTCCCGCTGTCGGCGCATTCATCAGCCGGAGCGGGACGGGTGAGGGGTCTTGTCCGCGCATAGCAGCACCGGCCAAGCGTCTAAGCGCGCAGGCAAAGCCAATTCAAATGGTAAATGGTTTCTGAATTACTCAACCCCAAAGGGCAAACCATTCACCGTTTGAGTTCGCCCGTTCGTCGACGCTGGGAACAAACCCCTCACCCGACCTGCGGTGGCTGGTGAAGACGCCGCCGCAGGCCACCCTCTCCCCAAGGGAAAGGGCTATGATTTCTGTCTGAGGAGAAACTATGAGTCTGGGCTGGTCAACCAACTTGAGATCCGCGACGATACCAGGCTGGGTGCTTGTCGGCGCCGCTACTATCGCCGGACTTTTGCAGTTAGCTCTTGTGAGTGTCCCGCAAGTACGCGCACAATCACCGCAGACCGCCGTGGTGCAATCGCCGGCGACTGCGGACGCGCAATCGCCGCCGTCCGCCGTGCCTACTACGGCTTCGTTTGAAGTTGCCTCGATCAAGCCGAATCACTCCGGGGACAGGCGCTTTTTTGTGTCCTGGCAGCCCGGCCGGTTCAACGCCACCGGCATGACGCTGAAGTTTCTTATTACGATGGCGTACGACGTCAAGGACTTTCAGGTCTCGGGAGGACCCGGCTGGGTCAATGCCGAAAGATACGATATCGACGCGAAGGAACCGGACGCGATCGCTCAGGAGTTGGAGAAGCTTCCCCGCGAGCAACGGTCAACGTTGGCTGATTCGATGCTCCAGTCGCTGCTCGCCGACCGGTTCCAGTTGAAATTGACACGGGGGACGAAGGAACTGCCCGCCTACGCACTGGTGGTCGCGAAGAACGGCCCGAAACTTCAGGAGGCCAAGCCCGTCGATACGCCGACCGACGCGCCGAGCGCGCCTGGCGGACACCCTCACGGACCCATGATGCGCATGGGCAGGGGCGAGCTTAATGGTCAAGGGGTTGGTCTCGGGTTCTTGGCAAGCGTGCTGTCGCAACAACTGGGCCGCCAGGTGTTGGATCAAACCGGGCTGAAGGGCAACTATGATCTCGCGCTTAAGTGGACCCCCGATCAGGGCGAGGGCATGATGATGGGCGGTCCCCCACCTGGCGGCGGTCCTCCACCCGACGGCGCGCCACCGCCGGATGCTTCCGGACCGTCCATTTTCACGGCGCTTCAGGAACAGCTTGGGCTGAGGCTGGAAGCCACTAAAGCGCCTGCGGATGTGCTCACAATCGATCACGTCGAGAAACCGTCGGAGAATTGAGTGCTCGAAACATCCGAAAGCAGTACAGGCCCGGACGGCCGACAGGAAATAGCCCACGGTGCGAGAAGGTGTGAAGAAAATCGAGTGCAGTGTTCGGCGAGGACCCCCTCACCCGGCGCTGCGCGCCACCCTCTCCCCCGAGGGGGAGAGGGGTATAACTCAGGTTTCTTTCGCACTCCCCTTGGAGGAAAAGGATATAACTCACGTTTCTTCCCCTCCCCCCCTTGGGGGAGAGGGTGGCGCGCAGCCGGCGCTTTCATCAGCCGGGGCGGGCCGGGTGAGGGGGTTTGAACGGTCGACTGCGATTTCTTCACACCTTCTCACGCCGTGGGCTATTCTCTGTCGCCACTCTGCGGCTCTCGCAGGTTGTGCCGTCCTCTGGCTGGCGGCCGCGACCGTCGCCGCGGCTTCGGAATACCGCGGGCAGGTGACGTTCGGCGGATTGCCGGTGCCGGGAGCGACGGTGAAGGCCACGCAGGGCGCAAGACAATTCTCCACGACTACAGATCAGCAGGGTCTCTACTCGTTTTCCAATTTGACGGATGGAACGTGGACGATTGAAGTGGAGATGACCGGTTTCGCCTCGCTCAAACAGGAAGTGGTGATCGCGCCGAATACGCCGCCCGGAAAATGGGAGTTGAAGCTTCTGCCGCTTGATCAAATCAAGGCTGAAATAAGCACGACGGGCGAACATGCCGGTGTAGGGGCACCCCGTGGCGTGCCCCTACAAGCCGAGGGCGGAAGTGGCGAAGGAAAGGCGCGCGCGAACGACGAAGGTAAGGAACGCGCGAGCGAGGCAGGGAACAAGGGAGAAAACAACGCCGGAAATACCAACGAAAACAGTGGAAACGGCCAAGCCGCCAGCGACGAAGCCAATCAGCCTGCTGATAACGGCTTGCTGATCAACGGCAGCGTGCTCAACGGCGCGGCTTCGCGATTCGCGCAGGCGTTGGCTTTCGGCAATTATCGTAATCGTGGGAGCGGTCTGTACAACGGCGGGCTCGGACTCATTTTCGACAACTCCGCGCTTGATGCGCGGCCCTTCTCCTTGAGCGGCCTGAGCACCCCTAAGCCGTCTTACAACCGCATCACGGGCGTGGCGACCTTAGGCGGGCCACTGCGAATCCCGCATCTCTGGCAACACGGTCCGGACTTTTTTGTTGCTTATCAGTGGACGCGATATGTTGATGACACCACGCAATCGGCCCTGGTGCCGGATGCGGCGGAGCGAGGCGGGGATTTCTCGCAAGTGCTGAGCGCTCTGGGTCAGCCAGTCCAAATCTTCAATCCGGCCACGGGACTGCCATTCTCCGGCAGTAAGATTCCGCCAACCGAAATCAGCCCTCAGGCGAAAGCCTTGCTGAATTATTATCCGATGCCCACTTTCAACGGAGAGCAGCAGTACAACTACCAGGTCCCCATCAACACGGACACGCATCAAGACGCCTTGCAATCGCGTTTTGACAAGACGATCAATGCCAAGAACCAGGTCTACGGCGGCTTTGCTTTCCAGAGTGCGCGCACGGCCACTCCCAATCTGTTTGGCTTTCTCGATACAACGAAAGTGCTGGGCCTCAACAGCCGAATTAACTGGTCGCATCACCTCGGAACACGGCTGTTTCTGAATCTTGGTTACCAGTTCAGCCGCCTCGCGACCGAGACCAATCCGTACTGGGCGCGCCGCGAAAACGTTTCCGGCGATGCGGGAATCTCGGGGAACAACCAGGACCCAGTGAACTGGGGCCCACCGAGTCTTACTTTTTCGAGCGGCCTCGTGGGGCTTTCGGACGCGCAGAGCTCTTTCGATCGAAACCAGACGGATGCCTGGTCCTCTTCGCTGCTCTGGAGCCGGGATCGACATAACATCACAATCGGTGGCGACTTCCGCCGGCAACAGTTCAATTACCTTGGGCAGCAAAACCCGCGCGGCACGTTCACATTTACAGGTGCGGCCACGCAGGGAAGCGCGAACGGCGCGGCGGTCGGCGGCGACGATTTTGCGGACTTCCTCTTGGGGATTCCGGACACGAGCGCACTCGCGTTCGGCAATGCGGATAAATACTTCCGGGAATCCGTTTACGACGCCTACCTCACCGACGATTGGAGAATAAGCCCGGAATTCACCTTGAATGCGGGGATGCGCTGGGAATACGGCGCGCCGATTACGGAGTTGTATGGGCGCCTGGTGAACCTCGACATCACGCCGGGATTTGCGGCCGTGTCGCCGGTGGTAGGAACCGACCCGGTGGGGCCGCTGACCGGACAGAAGTATCCGAGTTCGTTGATCCAGCCGGACAAGACCGGGTTCGAGCCGCGCATCGGAATTGCCTGGCGGCCGATAGCGGGTTCGTCGTTGGTGGTCCGGGGCGGATATGGCATCTACTACGACACGTCGGTCTATCAAACCCTCGCGCAGCAAATGGCGCAGCAGGCGCCGATTTCGAAGAGTCTGAGCGTGCAGAATAGCGCCGCGTGCCCGCTGACACTGGCGAATGGATTCATCACCTGCTCCGCCATCACGCCCGACACGTTTGCCGCCGACCCGAATTTCCGTGTGGGATACGCGCAGACCTGGAACATGACTTTACAGCGGGACCTTCCGGGCTCACTGCAATTGACGGCCAACTATCTCGGCATTAAGGGCACGCGCGGAGTGCAGGAGTTTCTTCCCAACACCTTTCCGCCCGGAGCGGTGAATCCCTGCCCAAGCTGTCCCAAGGGATACGCCTACTTCGCCTCGAACGGCAACTCGACGCGCGAAGCAGCGCAGATTCAATTACGGCGGAGACTGCACAACGGGCTTACCTCTACGGTCCGTTACACTTTTTCAAAATCCATCGATGACGATTCCGTTTTGGGAGGCCAGGGAGCCATCCTGCCGACGCAGATTTTCGGCGTGCCCTCAGGCGGACCGGGGAATAGTGGAACGCAAGTAATCATAACACCGACCACTGGAACGAGCGCCTCCAGTCCTAGCATCGCTCAGAACTGGCTCGACCTCGAGGCGGAGCGCGGCCTTTCCACGTTCGATCAGCGGCATCTTCTGAACGTGCAGTTTCAATACACCACCGGCATGGGGTTGGGCGGCGAAACTCTGCTGCGCGGCTGGAAGGGAACGCTCTTCAAGGAGTGGACCTTCTTGAGCCAGATCACCGTGGGCAGCGGACTGCCGGAGACGCCCGTCTACCTTGCCGTCGTGCCGGGAACGGGAGTGACGGGGAGCATCCGGCCGGACGCTACGGGCGCGTCAGTTTACGCCGCGCCTCAGGGCCTGTTTCTAAACCCCGCCGCATACACGCCGCCGGCCAACGGCCAATGGGGAAACGCGGGGAGGGATTCGGTTATCGGTCCTTCTGAGTTTTCGTTTAACGCTTCCATAGGGCGGACCTTCCGCTTGCGTGGCCGCTTCAATCTGGATTTTCGAATCGATTCGACGAACTTTCTTAATCACGTGACGTTTGCAAGCTGGAATACAAGCATTACCAGCGCGCAATTCGGTCTGCCGGCCGCTGCCAACGCCATGCGCAGTTTGCAGGCGACGATGCGGGTGAGGTTTTGAAGAGCAGTGACGAGTGACGAGTGATGAGCGGGGGAGAAGCAAAGTAAATGTGCCCTCTCCCTTGGGGAGAGGGTGTCGCGCTCCGGCGCCGTCATCAGCCGGAGCACGACGGGTGAGGGGTTGTTTCGCTACCGGCAGAAGGAGTCCAGACGTAAGTGAGAGTTCGATTGGAAAATGGTTTGCCATTTGAATTCGTTGTTTCCTTGAAGAATGGAAGGGACCCCTCACTCGTCCCGCGACGGCTGATGAAGACGCCGTCGTGGGACACCCTCTCCCCAAGGGAGAGGGCTGCGGTTCTCTCGGGGGACCCCTCACTCGTCCCGCGACGGCTGATGAAGGCGCCGTCGCCGGACACCCTCTCCCCAAGGGAGAAGGCTACAATTTTAATCCTGCTCCTTGTCCTTTTGCCGGCGCCACGCGCCGCGCAGCAGACCGGCCAGAACACGCCGACCGGTCCGAAGGAAACGGCCACCATCAGCGTCAGCACGCAATTGGTGGTGGAGGCGGTGGTGGTGAAGGACAAGAAAGGAAATCCCATTCGAGGGTTGACCGCCAAAGACTTCACGATCACCGAAAATGGGACGCCCCAGACCATCAGCTTTTGCGAGCAGCAGGACCTGTCGAAAGCTGCGAGTCCGCCTCAGGCTGCTCCTGCAGCGCCTGAAAACATCACGATCTACGATAAGCTGAACCGCACTCGCATTTCACCCGAAACGCCCGGCAAGTTGCGATACCAAGATCGCTGCCTTCTGGCGCTTTACTTTGACATGACGACCATGCCGCCGGCGGACCAGTTGCGCGCACTCGAAGCGGCAAAGCGGTTCGTGAAGGCCCAGATGGCGCCGGCGGACCTGATTGCGATCTTGCGGTTTGCAGGCGGCGCCGTGGACGTTCTCCAAGACTTCACAAGCGACCGCACCCGCTTATTGAGCATCCTTGAAACCATGATCGTGGGCGAGGGGCAGGGATACGGCCTCGCGAGCGACGACGCCGGCACCCCCGACACGGGCGCGGCGTTTGGGCAGGATGACAGCGAGTTCAACGTCTTTAATACTGACCGCCAATTGTCCGCGCTCCAGACAGCGTCGAAGTTGTTGGGCCAGATCAGCGAGAAGAAATCGCTGGTCTACTTTGCCAGTGGGTTGATGCTGCACGGCCTGGACAACCAGGCGCAGCTTCACGCCACCATCGACACGGCCATCCGCGCAGGCGTGTCGTTCTGGCCCATCGACGCAAGGGGTCTAGTGGCCGAAGCTCCGCTGGGTGACGCCACGCAAGGATCGCAGGGCAACGTTGGGATGTATTCAGGAGCGGCGGCGCTGGCGGTGACCACCAACTTCCAGCAGTCGCAGGATACGCTCTATGCGCTGGCCGGCGACACAGGCGGCAAAGCTTTGCTTGATTATAACGACCTCGCCAAGGGAATCGTGCAGGCGGAGCAGGCGACCTCGAGCTACTACATTCTCGGATACTACACCACCAACACGGCGCAGGACGGCAAGTTCCGCCGCGTTAAGATCTCGCTCGACTCGGACTTGTCCGCCAGTCTGGATTATCGCCAGGGCTACTACGCCGACAAGCAGTTCAGCAAGTTCACACCTGCCGACAAAGAACGACAACTCGAAGATGCGTTGATGCTCGAAGACCCGATCACGGAACTCACCATCGCCATGGAGATCGACTATTTCCAACTGAATCGTGCTGAGTATTTCGCGCCCATCGTGGTGAAGATTCCGGGCAGGGAATTGGCCCTGGCCAAGCGGCGCGGCGCGGAGCACACGCTTCTCGATTTCATCGGCGAGATCAAGGACCAGTACGGCTCAACTATTACTAACCTTCGCGACAAGATGAACATTAAGCTGAGCGACGCGACGGCTGCGCAGTTGGCCAAGCGGCCCATCGAGTACGATGCCGGATTCACGATTCTGCCCGGGAAGTACACCATCAAGTTCCTGGCTCGCGATGACGAAACCGGCAGAATCGGGACATATCAAGCCAGCTTCGTCATTCCCAACTTGAATAAGGAAGAGAAGCAAATTCCCATCAGCTCCGTGGTGCTGAGCAGCCAGCGCGTCGATCTCCGTGATGCGATCTACAACGCGCTGAAGAAAAAAGATCAGGAGGAGACGGCCAACCCACTCGTTCAGGACGGGCAGAAACTGATTCCCAGCGTCACGCGAGTGTTCAGCCAAAGCCGAGACATTTACGTTTACCTTCAGGCCTACGAGCAGGGCTTGCCCAGCTTCCAGCCTCTGATTGCCTTTGTGAGTTTTTACCAGGCGGAGAAGAAGTCGTTTGAAACGCCGCCGATCGAGGTGACCAGCGGGACGAATAACCGCGTGAAAACTATGCCCCTGAATTTTAGATTTCCGCTCCACCAACTTTCACCCGGCAAGTATGAGTGCCAGGTCACAGTGCTCGACCCCGCCGGCCAGAAGACGGCGTTCTGGCGCGCGCCGGTAATGCTTGTTCCGTAGCTCGTAGGGGCGGTTCGCGAACCGCCCCTACAACCACGTGGGTGGCGCATACGTGCCGTTGTTCGGCATGTAGGCGACTTTCTAATTTCAGAGAGGCGCATACATCCCGGCAACAAGCGTCGGGACGTATGCGCCACCCGACGTAGAAAAGTTGACAGTCGACAGTTGAGAGTCGAGAGTTCCTTAACCGGTGTAGTATGATTTGCGTCCTGTTAATCGTTGTCATCCTGAGCGCAGCGAAGGATCTCGGCAGTTGTTCTTCAGGTTAACGATTCAAGGACGACTGCAACGATCCTTCGCTGCGCTCAGGATGACAGGGACTGAGGAGTTGCGCTGGGAGGTCTCGCATGAGAGTCGGCAGGCGATGTTCCAACACTATTATCGTGACGGCCGCCGTGCTGATCACGACGTGTGCGACCGGGCGGCGAGCCGAAGCGAGTGGATTGCAGACTTCAACGCCTTCGCACACTCCGGCAGCTCAGCCCGTCACTGCGCCCGTAGCAAACCCGGCTGATGTAGGCTCTATCGATGCCATCGTGCATGCCGCTTACGACACAATCTCCGGGCCCGCCGGCCGGCAACGGGACTGGAACCGCTTCCGCTCCCTGTTTGTCTCCGGCGCGCGTCTTGCCGCCGTGGTTCCAAACCACCAGGGAGGATTCCGCACCGTGGTGCTCAGCCCCGAGGACTATATCCAGCACGATGATCCCTATTTCCAAAAGAACGGCTTCTTTGAGCGCGAAGTGGCGCGACGCACGGAACGCTTCGCAGGTATTGCGCAAGTGTTCAGCACCTATGAATCGCGCCACGCCGCCGCCGACCCGAAGCCCTTCGAGCGCGGCATCAATAGCTTCCAGTTGATGCATGACGGCCGTCGCTGGTGGATTGTCACCATTTTCTGGCAGGGCGAGACTCCCGAAAGTCCGATTCCACAGGAATTCCTGCATGGCGTGAAGTGAGCCGCTGCGCTGGGGCGAGTTGATGCTCGTCTCCGTGCTCTCTGTGCCGGAAAAGATTAAACCCAGCGCGCCATTAGCCCCAACCAAATGCAGATTCTTCGCTACGCTCAGAATGACATGTCATCCTGAGCGAAGCGAAGGATCTGCTTTTCTTCGCGCGGGCCGAAGAATTTGTAGTACACGGAGGCCGCTGAGGCGCTCCGCGTCCTCTGTGTTGAGGCTCTAAGCCACGAAGAGCACATAGTATCTTGTCCGGGCTGTCGCCACCCGTCTGCTTTACAAAGCCAAACGTCCATCGGAGAATTGGACAGGCCCGTTCAAAAGGTGTACATTCCATTTTCCCCGCAAGGCGCATTACAATTTCAACGAAAAGGGAAAACCATGCGACGAATACTCTCAGTCTTGGCAACCGTGCTTCTTCCCGCGTTGATCTGGGCTCAGCAGCCTAGCGCTCCCTCAGAGCGGCCACAGAACCCGCGCCGTTCCACCGAGCAGACGCCTGCTACAACACCGCAAACCCCTTCGGACCGCCCGCAGCGTGAGGAACGCGAGACCAGGCCTTCGACACCGCCTTCGCAGCCTGAAACGGCCCAGCCGGGTGGTGCCGGAGAAGGGATTCGGCCCATGCACTTCGACATGGCCGAAGTTCCTCCCGTGGAGACGCATCATGAGATCAGCATCGGGGGAAAGGTTTTGCGGTACACGGCCACGGCCGGCCGCCTCCCCATCAAGGACGCCGAGGACAAGATTGAGGCGGAGATGTTCTTCGTAGCCTACACCCTGGAGGGCGCGGAACCCGCCACGCGTCCCTTGACCTTTGCTTACAATGGCGGGCCCGGTTCCGCCTCCGTCTGGCTGCACATGGGGGCGCTGGGGCCGCGCAAAGTGTTGCTGGAGCAGGAAGGATGGCTGCCCCAGTCGCCGTACCGCCGCGATGACAATCCCAATACTCCGCTGGACAAGACCGACCTGGTGCTGGTGGACGCTATCGGCACCGGCTACAGCCGGCCGGCGGATCAGACCGCGGCGCGCAAGTTCTGGAACATGAGCGGCGACATCGCCGCCTTCGGCGAGTTCATCCGCATTTATATCTCGCGCTACGAGCGCTGGTTGTCGCCCCTCTATCTTTTCGGAGAGAGCTACGGCACCACTCGCTCCGCGGGGCTAGCCGGGTATCTCAACGAGCGGGGCATCAATTTCAATGGAATCGTGCTGCTTTCCACGGTCTTGAACTTTGAAACTTTGGAATCTTCGTTTACCAACGATGTGCCTTACCCCATGCTGCTCCCGTCGCTTACCTCTATTGCCTGGTACCACAAGAAGCTGCCGCCGGATCTCATGGCCGATCCCAACCGCGCCCGGCAGGAATCGATGCAATTCGCCCTCGGAGACTACACGCAAGCCCTGGCTTCAGGCGATACGCTGACTCCAGAGCAGCGGCAGAACGTCATCGACAAATTGAATCGCTACACCGGCATCTCGAAGGAAGTCATCGAGTGGGCAAACCTGCGCCTGGACGTTGGTACCTTCACCCATTTCCTGCTCGCCGATCAGAGGCTCCGCGTGGGCCGCCTGGACGGCCGCTTCAAGGGGCCGGATCCGGACGGCTTCATGAATACGCGCTTCTTTGATCCTTCGAGCGCCGAAACCGGGCCGCCCTTCACCAGCGTTTTCAACGACTATGTGCGCCGTGAGCTGAACTACAAGGTGGACATGCCCTACTACGTCTCAGGGCAGCAGTCGGGACTCTTCCAGTGGAGCTTCAGTGCCCCTCCGGGCTCGAGAGGCGGAGGCAATCCCTTCGAGATGGAGACTTCTACCCCGCTGCGAGAGGCCATCGTGAAGGATCGTTACCTGAAGATCCTCAATATGGAGGGTTACTACGACCTTGCCACTCCCTGTCTTGCGGCGTGGTATACCTTCGACCACCTCGACCTGCCGCCGGAGTTTCGAAAGTACATCTCGCACGCCCAGTATGAATCGGGACATATGGTCTACTTGGACTCGAGAGCGCATGCCAAGATGAAGCAGGATTTCGCCAACTTCATTGATGCAACGACCAAGAGATAGGAAATCTCCACCGCTGAGAAGCTGTGACGAAGAGATAATGCCTTTTGTTTTCAGTCTCTTGTGCCTAATTACCGAAGTGGCGCCACAAGGGAGGTTCCTTTCGGCTGTATAAAGTTATTACTGTGTAGATTCTACATGGGTATGTCAAAAGTACACGGTGTTTTTCTGTTCGCGCCACTTCGACTTAGTGTGCGGAGCGGCAAAGTATTCATTTTACTTCTGTTAGATCCCACACACAATTCTGCCTTTTGGCTAAGAACCTGCCACGTCTAATCTTTGCTTTATACTGCCTTCGGCAGAAGGAAAATCGCAAGAGTTGAGACGGGTTTATTGATGGTGATGCCATCAAGGAGCGAGCCGACGGCTCGTCTGCCGCTAAGTCCTTAAGGAGCGACGCTTATGTTAAGAAAACGGCAAGAAGCTTCCGGCCGCGCGCAACGTTTCCCAGTCCACCTCCCGGTTCGGTACCGCCTGGCCCGCAGCCGACAATGGTTTGAGGCTTACACTGAGAACATCAGCCGCTCCGGAGTTCTGTTCCGAACTGAGCGTGTCTTCGAACCAACAACGGCTCTTGACCTCAGGCTCGAACTCCCCCCGGTCGATAATGGTGAAAGGGTGCGAGGTGAGGTCATCTGCAAGGGCGAGGTTGTCCGAACGGACCCTCCCGACGATCCGAAGGGAGTTCCATCCGGCGTTGCTGTTGCGATTCACCGCTACTGGCTCGCGCAGAAACGGGAGCCAAACTAACCGCGGGCGCCAGATGCACGGGTAGTTTGCATCGCGTGCCACGGGTTTCAGGACGGTCGCATCATCAAGCGCAAGCCTTCCCCCGAACTCTTTCCAAGGCTTTCAATCTCCTGCACGAGAACGGTTCTAATTCTCATCTGAGAAGCCTCTAAACGCCCTCACGCCATCAGCGCCGGGAACCAACGCAAACTCTCTAACAGCGCCAAAGTGGGCTCCGCTCGGCAGTCGTGGGCCGGTGCGGATTCCTCAGGGGCGTAGGGTCCGAAGTGCTTCGTGCTATACTCGGAATAGTCGAAGGCCAAATTACCGAGGGGCGTAGGAGCGTAGTCGTCCGTAATCCGTGAGCTCGCTTTCCAAATCGAAAGTGGACCAGCTCGGCGATCGCCTTCGAAAGGGGAGCGTCGGGGAGAGCGATCTTCAGCAACTGGATGCGTATCGCCGATCCTTCGCAGAGTCGTACGACGAAGTCGTTGCCGTCGTCCGAGACGCGACGCAGTTGGAACCAACGGGACGACCGGCGAAGTCTACGACCTCGATAATCGAGAAACTTCGCAGGGAAACAATCCGGCTGAGCCAAATGCAGGATATCGCCGGCTGCCGTGTCGTCGTGCCCAACATGCAGGTGCAAGATCAAGTGGTGGAGCAGCTGAAGAGTGCGCTTCCGAAGGCAGTTGTGGTTGACCGGCGCAAACAACCTAGTTTCGGCTATCGGGCTGTACACGTCGTTGCAACGGCGCGAAACAAGCCGATCGAGGTTCAAGTTCGGACCGAGTTGCAGCATGTTTGGGCTCAGATGTCGGAGCGACTAGGAGATCTGGTCGGTCCGGCTGTAAAGTACGGAGGAGGCGATTCCGACGCTCAACAAATCTTGGCTCGTATTTCTAGAGCGACTGCCTCATTCGAGGAAAAGGGGTCACTCAATTCGGTACCGGAACTTGTCGGTGGAGTCAGTCAGTTTCTGAAGTACGCGATCGAGAAATTGAGCGCAAGCCCAAAGCCCGATGGAGGCAGCTGAGATGTTCTTCTTAATTGAATACGACCGTTCGCGAGGAACAATCGTTGAGTTGCGCGAGTTTGACGCTGCTTCGCGGCAACTTGCCGAGGACGCTCGGCTCGATCTTGAGCTGGAGCTGAACCGTCAAGGTGTCGACCACGAAGTCGTGATTCTAGATGCTCCCAGCCTAGAGGCGTTGCGACACACGCATAGTCGGTACTTCGAAAGTGTTGTTGATTTGGTGCAAGGGTCACCCCAGGTCCAAGCTTGGTTTGCCGAGACTTCGAAATTGCCACTCGAACACGAAAGATGATCGACAGTGCTCTCGTCGTCGCAGCGTTCGCTCGCCAATCCGGCGCGTATCGAAACTTTCCACCACCTCACCGCATCCTCGGCACCCCCTCAATCCGCCCGGTCACAATCTGAAAAGGCTTAATCAAAATGGAAAGCCGGTGGTCGCTGGTCGATCACTGCTGCTGATTCTTCTCTATCGCATTACAATTTCAAGCGCCTTCGATTTGGCCCGCGTCAGTCCTTGCGTACCGCAGCGGCGCGGCATATTATAGCGGGTCACGCCAAATCAGCGCTTAGACACACACCGGTGACTGGTCTCGTAACCCGGCGAGAGGCTACCAAACCCAACAGGGGGGCACATGAAACGAGCAAAGGGCAAATCCAGAATTGGGTTCAGGTCGTACCTTTGGAAGTTTGCGGCGGGTCTCATGGTAACCGCACTCGTCTTAGCCGTGCTCCACGGGATGAGCGCAGCCCAAACCAGCAAAGCCGTGTCCGAACCTCCCGCCAAGCCTTCCACCCCGGATCTTACAAAACAGCCCACTCTTTTCGTGATCGGCTACGCGCATCTGGACACCGAATGGCGTTGGGAATATCCGCAGGTAATCCAGGAATACCTCAGCAAGACGATGCGCAACAACTTCACCTTGTTCGAGAAGTATCCGCACTACATCTTCAATTTCACCGGCTCCAACCGCTACGAAATGATGAGGGAGTACTACCCGGCGGACTTCGCCCGCCTCAAGCACTATGTGGCCACAGGGCGATGGTTCCCGGCGGGGTCCTCGGTGGAGGAGAATGACGTCAACTCCCCTTCGGCCGAATCGATCATTCGCCAAGTCTTGTTTGGGAACGAATACTTCCGGCACGAGTTCGGGAAGGCAAGTGAAGAGTACATGCTGCCGGATTGTTTCGGCTTTCCGGCTTCGTTGCCCAGCATCCTGGCCCACGCAGGCGTCCGGGGGTTCTCCACTCAGAAGCTATCGGCGGCCTGGCAGCCCGCGCCCCACGTAGGCGGACCCGACTCGCCGGAGAAAACGCCGGAAGGCATCCCGTTTAACGTGGGAATCTGGGAAGGCCCTGACGGCAAAACCGTGATCGCGGCCCTCAACCCCAGCAGCTACGACAGTGATGTTTACACAGACCTCTCGAAGAACAACACTCCACCCGCCGGCCATCAGGACGAGGACTACGTGTGGGATTGGCCGGGCCCGTGTGAATATCGACGGAACGGTTACGGGAATCTTCGCCGACTATCACTACGTAGGCACGGGCGACATCGGCGGGTCCGCCCGGGAAGATTCAGTGAAGCTGATGGAGGCGATCGGGACCAAGGGCGAAACCTCGATCCCTCCCATGCCTGCTTACGGCCCCTTTGGTGAGGAGAGCCGCGGCAAGCCCGGCCCGCCCGAGCAGGTGGGAACCGGCCCGCTGCATGTTGTTTGGTCGAATGCCGACACCATGTTCCGGGAAATCAAGCCCAGCGAGACGGCCCGCATGCCCCGCTGGAAAGGCGATCTCGAATTGATCAATCATTCCGCTGGATCCCTCACCTCGCAGGCGTATCACAAGCGGTGGAATCGGCAGAATGAAGTGTTGGCGGACGCGTCCGAGAAGGCTTCGGTGGGGGCCGCCTGGCTGGGAGGCCGGGCATACCCCCAGGCACGCCTCAACCGCGCCTGGAGGCTGGTCCTGGGCGGACAATTCCACGATATCATGGCCGGGACAGCGACCCCGCAGTCGTACGTCTACTCCTGGAACGACGACGTGCTGGCGATGAATCAATTCGCGGGTGTGGTGACCGATGCCACGGAGGCCATCGCTTCTCTCCTGGACACGCAAACGCAAGGAATCCCAGTTGTCGTCTTCAACCAACTGAATATTCCGCGCCAGGATGTGGTGGAGGCCCACTTGTCATTCCCGAATGGCATGCCGGCGGGAATTCGTGTGCTGGCGCCGGACGGCCAGGAAGTTCCGGCCCAACTCGTGCCCGGAAGCGATGGTTCCGCGAAAGTGGTGTTTCTGGCAAGCACGCCTTCGGTGGGCTACGCAGTGTACGACGTGGACCCGGCGACAGCGCCGCCCTCAGCTTCTGCATTGCAGGTCAGCAACTCTTCTCTCGAAAACGCTCGCTACAAAATTCAAATTGACGACAACGGAGACGTATCGAGCATCTTCGACAAGCAGGTGAATCACGAGTTGCTGTCTGCCCCGCTGCGCCTGGCGATCTCGACGGATAATCCGGAACACTGGCCTGCCTGGAATATGGATTTCGAGGATGAACAGCGACCGCCGCGCGCTTACGTAGGCGGCCCGGCACACGTTGAGGTGGTCGAGCACGGGCCGGCGCGCGTGGCCCTCGAAATCTCGCGCGAGGGCGAGAATTCGAAGTTCGTCCAGACGATTCGCCTTTCAGCGGGTGATGCGGGCAATCGCGTCGAGGTGATGAACGCCATCGACTGGGCGACGAAGGGCGTTAATCTGAAGCAGACGTTTCCGCTGAGCGCCTCGAATCCCAACGCGACTTACAATTGGGACATCGGCACCGTCCAGCGCCCAAACGAATTCGATCGCCAGTTCGAAGTGGCCACGCATCGCTGGATTGACCTGACGGACCAGAGCGGGTCTTACGGAGTAACGGTCCTGACCGACGCCAAAACCGGCTCGGACAAGCCCAGTGATAACACCCTGCGACTTACCCTGATCCGCACTCCTGGTACACGGGGAGGCTACGAGGACCAGGGCACGCAGGACTGGGGCCGGCACGAATTCGTCTTTGGGTTGACTGGCCACCAAGGCGACTGGCGAAAGGCGCAGACCGACTGGCAGGCTTATCGCCTCAACGAGCCGCTGATCGCCTTTGAGACTTCCGCACATGCGGGTTCATTGGGCAAGAAATTCTCTTTGCTCCAGGTCAGCAACAACCGGGTGCGCGTGCTGGCAATGAAAAAGGCTGAGGAAAGCGATGCCGTGATCTTGCGCCTGGTGGAGATGAGCGGTCACGAGCAGCCGGACGTTCACCTGACGTTCGCGAGTCCGGTTGCGTCCGCCCACGAAGTGAACGGGCAGGAGCAACCGGTTGGCCCAGCGACGATCACGAACGGCGACCTCGTGGCTTCCTTCAGTGCGTACCAGCCCAAGTCTTTTGCCGTGAAACTAGCGTCGCCGCAGGCGAAAACTGCACCGGTTGACTCGAAGCCCGTAGCGCTGAGCTACGACGCCTCAGTCGCCACTCTCGACGGCAAGCCTGGCGAAGGCTGCTTTGATTGCGACCTGAACTATCAAACGGCAGAGCAAGGCAACGCCTTGCCGGCTGAAATGTTGCCCTCTCAAATCAGTTACGGCGGAGTCCAGTTCCGGCTTGCGCCCGCCGGATTCGGCAGACCCGACGCGCTTACGGCCCACGGCCAGTCGATCAAGTTGCCGGCAGGCGATTTCAACCGTTTGTATCTACTTGCCGCTGCTTACGGCGGCGACCAGGAAGGCACATTCGAGGTGGCAAGCCCTTCGACTTCCGCGCGCATCGGGTTGAAGGTCGAAGATTGGAGCGGCTTCATCGGCCAGTGGGACACTCGCACCTGGACCGAGAAGAAGGCGGAGCTTCCGGTGCCGCCCGAACCGGCGGCGGACGACCATAGCCCGCGAGCCGAGCGGGCGCGGCGAATCCGCGCCTACGTAAAAGAGCACGGGCCCATCATTCGAACCGAGATGGAGTACACCGGCCTCGAGCCGGCTTACATCAAGCGCGCCCCCGTAGCTTGGTTTGCGTCCCACCGGCACAACCCCGGCGCCGCTAATGAGCCTTACACCTACTCTTACCTGTTCGCATACGAAATCGACCTGCCCGCGGGCGCCACCGCGTTGACGCTCCCTGACAACCCGAAGATTCGCGTCCTGGCGGCCACGGTGGCTAACGAGCCGCCCCAGGTCAAGCCGGTTCACCCGCTTTACGATACGCTGGATCGCGCCAACTTCGATTTGGCGCGTTGGAAGCCGTGACTCCATGGAGGACTCGTAATGGCGAACCTGGTTTCGCCTGCTGAAGTACAGCCGCTTGCCTCGACTCCGGTGGAGGGGGCTCAGAAACCGCCTGCAAGCGCAGAACGGCTGCTTTCCCTCGATACTTTTCGCGGGTTCACCATGTTCTGGATTGTTGGCGGTGAGGCGTTGATGCTCGGCATTCAGCACCTGGGCCACAACAGGGTTATCGACCTGATTGTCCGCCAGTTGAACCACACACCTTGGATCGGGTTACGGTTTGAAGATTGTATCTGGCCCAGCTTCATGCTGATGGTGGGAGTGTCGGTGCCGCTCTCTCTCGCCCGGCGGTCCCTCACCCAAACTTACAACCAGCAACTGGCGCATGCCATCCGGCGCGCGGTGGTCTTGTTTTTGCTTGGCTCGGTGCGGGAATCGCTCTTTCTTCATACTCCCTGTCTCATCGAGCTGAGCAGCGCCCTCCAGCCTATCGCCGTCGCTTACCTCGTCGCTTTCCTCGTGGCGCAAAAGCCCTGGCGATTCCAAGCCTGCTTAGCGGCTGGTATTCTTGCGGGATACGCATGCCTCGTGGCTTTCGTGCCTGCGCCCGGCGTTCCGGCCGGCAGCTACGTTATGAACCACAACCTCGTTCATTCCGTCGACATCGCGCTCCTCGGACAACATCGCTGGGACACCTGGCCCTATCGGGACGAAGGGTGGGGCACGTTTCTCTCGACGATTCCCACTATCTCAACTACCCTCTTTGGCCTGATGATTGGCAAACTGTTGTTGGCCGCGCGTTCCAAGGCGGTCAGCGCAAAGATAATTGGAGGTATGGGTGTGGTATTCCTGGCGCTCGGGTTCGGCCTGAGCCCACTGATCCCCATCGAAATGAAGATGTGGACAACCACTTATGGCCTGGCCAGCGCCGGAGTGGCTTGCCTCGAGCTGCTCTTCTTCTTTTGGCTCGTCGATATAGCCTGTTACCGGAAGTGGACCATCCTGTTCAGGCCGTTTGGCATGAATGCGGTTTTCATTTATATGCTGGCCAGCATTATCCCAATTGGAATAGGTGTAGATGTTTTTACCGGCCCCCTCGCCGCCCATCTGGGTAATGCCGGATTCCTCTTCCAGGCCGTCGCGATCGTATTCGTGGAATGGGCCATTCTGTTTTGGATGATGAGGAATAAGGTTATTGTGAAGCCATGAATAGCAGTCGTCATAATCTGAATGACGGGTGAGGGGTCTCTTGCAGAGTTAAGCATCACCCATCTTCAAGGTAAGTGAGGCCTTATGTCTGGAGAGAAAACCTTCATAACCCTAGCAATCGTGTTCATGACGCCGGGATTGATTGCGGCCCAGCATCGCCCGTTACTGCCTCGCCCGCAGGAAGTCCATTATGGAACTGGACAGCTTCGATTGCAGGGCCTCGAGATTTGCTTTGCATCTGAGCCGGCCCCCGAGGACTTGTTTGCCGCTAGCGAGATTTCGAGCCAGCTTTCGGCGCGAGGGGAAGTGAGCATTCCGATCAAGGAAGGGAATTCCTGTCCGCGCGGAATTTTGCTCGAGCGCGCCGGCGGGATCGATCCACTGCCGGTTCCGGGCGAGCATGCAGGCCCTGACTCGCGCGAGGCGTACTCCCTGAAAGTCACTTCGAACGGGGTCACGGTGAGCGCCCGCTCATCGGCCGGGCTTTATTATGCAATCCAGACCCTGGGGCAGTTGGTTGAAGGCAGCGGCGCCCACGCCGTCTTGCCGGTGGTTGAAATCAAGGATTGGCCGGCGCTGGCCTATCGCGGCGTGATGGTGGACATGAGCCACGGGGCGCTGCCCACCGAAAAAGAAGTGGAGCGCCAACTCGATTTCATGGCCCGTTGGAAGGCGAACCAATACTACTTCTACAGCGAGGATAGCATCGAGCTGAGAGGTTATTCGCTTTTGAATCCCGGAGGACGCTTCAGCCAGGACGAGCTGCGAAGGGTCATCGCTTACGGGCGCGCACGCCACATCGACATCGTTCCTTGCCTGGAGCTCTACGGGCATCAGCACGATTTGTTCCGGGTAGAAAAATACGCCGCGCTTGCCGATATGCCTCACGGCACGGAATTTGACCCGAGAAACACGGACGTGAATCCACTTCTCACCGACTGGGTAACCCAGTTGGCCGGGCTCTTTCCGAGCCCCTTCGTGCATATCGGATTTGACGAAGCCTTTCAGATCGAGCAGGCCGCGCGCCAGGGCGGCACGGCGGCGCAGCCTGCGCAACTGTTCGTCCGGCAACTCAAGACCGTCGACGAACTTTTCAGGAAATACGGGAAGACCGTGATGGCTTGGGGAGACATCATGGTGAAGTACCCGGAGATCGTCTCCGAGCTTCCGCCTGGACTCATCGCCGTGGCCTGGGAGTACGATCCGGGCCCCGAGTCGCACTACCAGCACTGGCTCGGACCACTGGCCGCCCAACACACTCCCCACATGATCGCGTCCGGAGTGACATGCTGGAATCAGGTCATGCCCGATTATGCGCGAAGTTTCGAGAACATCGACACCTTCCTGGCTTCGGGCCGCAAGTCGGGAGCGATGGGCCTGATGAACACCCTTTGGACGGACGACGCCCAGAATCTGCTGCGGACGGCATGGCCGGGCGTCGCTTACGGCGCAGCGGCGGCGTGGCAGTCCACACCTGTGGATCGTCAGAACTTCTATGCCGATTACTCCGGACAGGTCTACCCTCCCGCCGTTGCGCCGGAGGCAGCGCAGGCTTTAAAAGACCTCGAAGCTTCGGAACTGGCTTTACAAAAGGCGATTGGGGATGACACGATGCTGGCACTGTGGAGAGATCCCTTCGCCCCGGCAATGTTAAAGCAATCCACCGACCATCTGAACGACCTCAGGCAAACCCGCCTGCTGGCAGAGGATGCCGAGACCCGGCTCGTGCGCGCGATTTCCGAGGGAGGCGATCGGACCACTCTCGAGTGCCTGCTGGTTGGCAGTCGCCTGCTCGACTACGCGGGCGAACGATTCCAAACCGCGCCGGAACTTGAAGCCCTATGGCGGAACCTCGGGCCAACCCGGCCGAAGGATGAGGCGTGGTGGAACAACTGGGAGTCGCAGACAACGTATCAGGACCACTCGCGGATCATTGATCTGATGGACGCGATCACAGAGTTGCGGCCCCAGTACCGCTCGGCATGGCTTGATGAGTACACGGCTTACCGTCTGGATTCCGCTCTGACCCGCTGGGAAGCTGAAGCCCTTTATTGGCGAACGCTTCAAGAGCGACTACTGACGTTTTCCGAGAGGTCTCACGAGGGGCAGTCGCTGCCGCCTCTGGAAACTGTGATTGAGGGCCTTGGAGTGCGGTAGCGAAGCTACCGCCGTCGCTGTGCGAGGTAGCACTGAGCTTTCGCTTAGTGGCATGGGCGTGGACCCTTCGTTGCGCTCACGGCAGGCTTTAAAGCTCGACGCTACTGCACGACGGCGCGTTCGAAAGGCGGCAGCTTTGCTGCCGCAGTCCAAATGGGAGGAACGCTGCATGATTATTGTTGATTCGCACCTTGACTTATCGTGGAATGCGCTGAACTGGAATCGCGACCTCACGCGCACCGTGGCTGAGATTCGCGCCTCCGAAGCAGGGATGGTGGGCCGGGGCCGGGGGCGGAACACAGTCTCGTTCCCCGAAATGCGCAAAGGCGAAATGGCGCTGTGCCTTGGCACGGTCTTGGCCCGGTCGAGCGGCCTCGGCGAGCCGTTGCTCGATTATCGGACGCGGGACGTCGCCTGCGCCATGGCCAAAGGCCAGCTCGCCTATTACCGCATCATGGAATCGCGCGGCATATTGCGAATGCTCAAGGATTGGCGCTCCGTTGAAGCTCACCTCAAAGAGTGGAGAGGGGGCAACTCGGATTCCACCCCGCTCGGGTTCATTCTCAGTATGGAGGGCGCGGACCCCATCCTGGAGCCTAGTTCGGTCGGCGAGTGGTGGGACGACGGGCTTAGGGTGGTCGGCCCCGCCCATTTCGGAGTGAGCGCCTATGCGCACGGCACCGGCACAGAGGGAGGACTGCCGCCCAAAGGACGGGATCTTCTCCGCGCCATGGACGAGGTAGGCATGATTCTCGATATCAGCCACCTGTCTGACGCAAGTTTTTGGGAAGCGGTGGAGCTTTTCAAAGGTCCGCTGCTCGCCAGCCACAACAATTGTCGCGCCCTGGTCCCACGTGACCGCCAGCTAACGGACGAGCAAATTCTCTATCTCATCGGCCGTGGGGCGGTGATCGGCGCGGTCTGCGATGAGTGGATGCTTTACCCCGGCTGGGTGTCGGGCGAGACTCCGAACACCGTGGTTACGCTCGAAGCCGTCGTCGACCATATTGACCACGTCTGCCAGCTAGCCGGGAACTGCTCCCACTCCGCCATCGGCAGCGACCTGGACGGCGGGTTCGGGACCGAGCAGTCCCCGTGCGATCTAGACACCATCGCCGACCTGCAGAAGATTTCCGATATCCTGCGCAAGAGGGGCTATAAGGAGCCCGACATCGAAGCCATCATGCACGGGAATTGGCTTCGGGTTTTCGAGCGCGCGTGGGGTGCAGCTTGAAGTTAGGGCGCAGAGCTTGCTGGAAAGACGGTGCTAGTACTTGGTGACAGATTTTGCCGTCATAACGTGGCGCTTTGGAAGGGCGGGGCTTCAGCCCCGCCGCCACGGGGAGCCCGACGAGTTGGGCCTTTAGGCCCTGAAGTCACGTTGCCTCAGGGGCTAAAGCCCCCGATGATATGCCGCTTTCCGTGGCGGGCCTGAAGCCCAATACTGTTCACTTTATAATTCTGATGCATCGTTCGATCACAATCCGGTCCTTGCTTAGCCTCTGGCGCCGGCGCACGGGGAATTTGCTTTGCGGGCGCCGCACCCCGCGGGG
>JBEKLY010000042.1:0-36363 GCA_050010015.1 Terriglobia bacterium | reverse complement strand
ACTTCCGCATCGGAAGATTCTTGTAGTCACGCGCAAGAAACTGCCCAAGCGTCGCAAACCTCGTTAGCTTGCAGCAACTTGGACGTAAAGCGTCACTCCGACTCAATGGTGAACACCCGTTGGAGTGCAGCGGCAATCTGCCGAACACCAAGACCCGCCTGTCCTCTGGCTAGTATCAGGTCCAGAGGACAGGGCGGGCCGGACGTAGTTTACGCTCTGTCGAGCCTGAGGTTGTCAGTAAAGCCAAAGTAGGTAGCCGCGAAGCGCGCATCGGCCTCAGCCTTGGCGCGGTCCAACTGGTTCGCGACTACACCTTCCAGGGTCACGTTGCCGTTCTTCACGACTATGTGAATGGGCGGCAACGCCTGATCGGCGTAATGCACGAAGAACGGGTCTCTGTAGATTGCCCGCGCCACGGCCAGCCGCAAGCGATCGTCGAACTGGGAGGTCGGGAGCACCTCGAGGTTGTCATCGAGCTCAGCCACTCCCTTGATGTGCGCGAGGAAGTTGCCGATGTCCGACTTCTTGAAAGGTTGCGTGACTTGGCCGCTCACCGCCAAGCGGCCGTCCTGAAGCTGCAAATTGATATTGTCGAAAACCGTGTAAGCGTAATACGTCACGATCTCTTTCCGCGCCTGCTCTGCGATCTGGCGCGGGGTTACATCGTCGGCATGAACGGTGATGTTATCGACGACGGACACGCCATCCACCTTGCGCGCCGCGCGCTCCGCATCCATCTTGTAGCCGACGGAATCCACTGTCCCGTTAAGCGTGGCCACTCCGTTATTCACGGTGACCTGAACGTTGCCGTGCTTGAAAACCTGAGCGTGATAAAGCTTGTCCTCAATCTTCGCCGTGATCTGTGCCGGCGAGTCTGTTTGTTTCTTGGCGAAGCCCACCTGGGCCGCAATGGCCAGCATCAACGCCGCAAAGAGTAGTTTTGTTCCGCGCATTGGAATCCTCCGTCTCGCCCCCCGCCTGGATCAATGCGGGGTGGGCCGCACTTTTCTGGTTCCGTGAGTTCCCTGCCCTTTTCTTCTCGCCGATCCCGAGCCCTGGCGGAACCAGCAGTCACGCATATGGACGTTGGGAGTTGGGTGGAGGTTACAGGCGGGCGGGCACGTCGTGTTGCACCAAGTCAATATTGCTGCGCAGCACCGGCTGTCATTCTGAGCGAAGCGAAGAATCTGCAGTTCCGAAGCGAACTAATGCAGATTCTTCGCTTCGCTCAGAATGACAGCCTTTCGTTTTCTCGAGTTCAACGCTCCCGGCAGGTCGCCACGGGGGCCGCCCCTACTGTGAACTCGACGCGAGGTCGACCGCCATGGCAGCAGCTCCGTACAGGGGCGAGTAGGCGCCCAGTCCCGCGGTGACAATTTCAGTTGAATACACGATGGTAGGCGAGGCTAGCGTTGATATGGACTCGCGCAGCGGATCGAGCAGGACCGGCCCGGCCTGAGTCAGTCCACCGCCCAGGATAATCCGGTCCGGGTTGAGTATCCGGATAACCGTCAACAGCCCGCGAGCGAGATGCCGAGCCGCTTCGCGCATGATCTCAAGATCTGCCGGATCGCCCTGCGCGGCTGCCTGAGCGATTTCCTTCGCCGTGATCCCCTCAGACCTTGACCGGCCCGAGTCCCCGAGGGAGGCGAGCGAATCTCCGCGGTGCCGCCGCCACTCTCTGCCCCGCTCTGCTATCGCCCATCCCGAACTAAGGCTCTCCAGGCAGCCTCGAGCCCCGCAGGAGCAGGTGTCTCCTGATTCGGAGATGGGAATATGCCCTAATTCACCCGCCAGGCCGTCCTTGCCACGATGGATTTTCCCGCTCAAGATCACCCCAGCTCCGATGCCCGTGCTCAGCGTGACGTAAACCATCGCTTCCGTACCCCGGCCGGCCCCATAGCGGAACTCGCCCAGCGCGCCCGCGTTGGCGTCGTTGTCAATCATGCAGGGCAGACCGAGATTCGCATCGACCCATTCCGCAAAGGAGAAGTTATTCCAACCCGGTGAGTGGACCGAGGTGACCTTCTGATGTTGGAAGTCCACGGGCCCGCCGAAGCTGATTCCGCAAGTTGCCGCGCTTCGCTCCGCCTGCCCAAGAAGAGTTCGAGCGCGCTGGCGGATCTCGTCGAGCATCCACTCGCGACCGCCGGAACGCAAAGTGGCGCCTTCCGAGATCTCCAACTGGCGGCCCAGCTGATCGAACAGAGCGACGCGGAAGTGTGTGCCACCGATGTCGATGGCGAGGACGTTATTCACAAAGTCTCTTTGTATGAAACGTCGTAGGGGATAGCTAGAACGAACCCCCTCATCCGGCCCCCGACGGCTGACGACAGCGCCGTCGCGCGCCACCCTCTCCCCCAAGGGGGAGAGGGCAACTTCGACCAAGGCACTCCCCACCTGCACCCTACCGCACGTTACTTACGGTACTTACGGTTCGTTCCCGATATCGCGGTGTGAAACTCGAGTCTTAAAACCTTCCTCGGCCAGGGCGCGGCCCAGCTTTTCCGCGATGGCGACAGAGCGGTGACGCCCGCCGGTGCAGCCAATCGCAATGGTCAGGTAGCTCTTGCCTTCTTGAATGTATTTGGGAAGAAGGTAGAAAAGCAGGTCCATTATATGTTTCATGAAGGCCCGGGTGGATGGGAAAGAATCCATGAAACGCTGCACCGCCGCGTCTTGCCCGGTTTTGCTTTTCAAGCGTGGCACAAAATTCGGGTTGGGCAGAAAACGGACGTCGAATACCAGATTCGCGTCGAGCGGCAGTCCGGAACGAAATCCGAACGAAACCACGGAAACCAGGATGGCCCTTGCTGCTGAGGGTCCGCCGAAGCGCGTCTGGATGAGATCCCGCAGTTCGTGCACGTTCATCCGGGTGGTATCGATCGTGACGTCGGCTAGCTGCCGCATGGGCTTCAGCAGCGTGCGTTCCAGCCGGATTCCCTCGCGCACCGGAAGGTCGCGCCCCAAGGGGTGGGGGCGGCGAGTCTCTTCAAAGCGATGGATCAAGGCTTTGTCCGAGGCTTCGAGGAAAACCAGCGATAAGTTCGAGTAGTTGTTTCTGAGGTCCCGATAGACGGTAGGAAGCTGGCTCAAAGCCGCGCCTTCGCGAATGTCCACCACCACGGCCGCACGCTCTGTGCGGCTCGCCCGCTGCTGGCATCGCCCCACGAACTGCCCGATCAGATCAATGGGCAGGTTATCCACGCAGTGATAGCCGAGGTCCTCGAAGGCCTTGAGCACTGACGCCTTACCGGACCCGCTCATCCCCGTGATCAGCACGAAATGTTTCCGCGGTTTGGTGGCGGCCATGGAAAGTCAGAACCGGCAGATCGGCAGGTCGGCAGTTTGGCAGATCGGGGAAGAGAAAAGGAACGGGTTCGGGATTCCCAGACTGGCGCAGAGCGGAGCTCTGCTTCTTGGCCTCAATCGAGTCAATCGAAACCGCAGAGCTTCGCTCTGCGCCAGCCTATTTCCTTGAGCAAAACCGTCTGCTATGCACGTCACGATCTGCCATCTGCCCAACTACGGCTCCGGTTCGATCAACCCTAAGTTCCCATCGGGGCGGTGATAAATAACGTTGACGCGCTCGGTGTCCGGGTTACGAAACACTACTGCGCCGGCTTTCGACTGGTCGAGAGCGGCGATTGCTTCATCAACGCTCATGGGCTTGATCGGAACTCTCTCGGTCTGGATGCTGCGGTGTTCCTCCGGCTCGATCACGCTTGTGCCCAGAACATTCAGGACCACTGTGGTAGTCGGCTTGGGGCGGCGCTTGCGAGTCAGCTTTCTCTCCCGCAGGCGGACGGCCTGGCGTTCCAGCTTATTCAAGGCGCCATTCAGCGAGACCCGTGGATCCCCGGATTCCTCGATGCCTACCAAAGTATGATCGCGCACTTTCAAAGTGATTTCCGCCAGGCGGCGGTGTTTTTCCGCTGTCAGGATGACATGCATTTCGTACGCATCACCCAACAATCGAGTAATCTTTCTCACCCTCGTCTGAATGTACTGGCGCAAATCGTCGCCGACCTCCATTTGTCGACCGGTAAAGTCAATGTTCATGAGCTGACCTCCTGTGGAAAATGACAGGCGAAGAAGCCGGCAGGCTGCAGAAAGAGTCTCCCCGCGTGTCATCCTGAGCGAGGCGAAGGATCTGCTTTGGCTTGTTTTCTGGGAGATACTGCAGATGCTTCGCTGCGTTCAGCATGACAGATTCGCTATTTCCGCAGCCTGCTATGCGGGACCAAGGTTTTCACCTTCCGAATTCGGGGTTCAAGCCTTTACCCTGCGCTGGTGGGTACTGGGAATTCGCATATCCTCGCGGTACTTGGCTACCGTCCTGCGGGTTACGCAATATCCAACTTTCTGCAACTGCTGCGTGATCTGGTCGTCGGTAAGCGGGTGCGCAACGTCCTCTTCCTCGATCATCTTCTTGACCAGCCGCTTCAGATTAATCAAGGAAGTCGCCGCACCCGAAGGTCCCTGCACGGCCTCCGAAAAGAAATAGCGCAACTCGTAAACGCCCTGCGGCGTGTAAGCATATTTGCTCGCCACGGCGCGGCTGACGGTGGAAGGGTGAACGCCCACTTCCTCGGCGACTTCTTTGATCATCATGGGACGAAGGTAGTCGATACCTCGATCCAGAAAGTCGCCTTGGCGGCGAATGATCGCCTCACAGACCCTGACGATCGTCTGTTTCCGCTGCTCGATGTTCTTGATGAGTTGAATGGCAGAGGTGAATCGTTCCTTGACGTAGTTGCGCACCTCGCGCGTCGTAGTGTCCTCTCCCAGCAGGCGCCGGTAATGGTGGCTGAGCCTCAATTGGGGCAGGCCGTCTTCGTTCATGACCACCTGGTAGGTATCTCCCGCCTTCACAAACGCCACGTCCGGCTCGATGAGCCGCGCCGCCGAGTTGTTATAGCGTTGGCCGGGCCGCGGATCGAGCTTGCGGATCAACTCCACGCAACGCTCCACGGTCTTCACCGGCCGGTCAAGGGCGCGGGCGATGTCACGATACTGCTTGTTCTGGAGCTGCTTAAGGTAGCTGGAAACGATCTGTTGAGCCAGCGTATTATCGGGGGCCAGCGTATGCAGTTGGGTCAAAAGGCATTCACGCACGTCCCGAGCCGCCACGCCGACCGGATCGAACACCTGGATCAGGCTTAGGGCTTCCTGGACGTCAGCCAAGGAGTGGTTGCCGGTTTGGGCAATCTCCTCCAGCGGCGCAGTTACGTACCCGTCTTCATTCAAATTGCCAATGATGGAGTGTCCGGCCTCGCGCACCGATTCCGAGCAGACCGCGAGACTCAATTGCCATTCCAGGTGAGCAGCGAGTGAAGTGGGTTGGGAAAGGAAATTCTCGAAGGAGGGCCGCTCGATCACTTCGGCTTCAGGGGATCGGTATCCGGGATCGAGGTAATCGTCGAAGAATGAACCGAAATCGATCTCTTGGAACGAATCCTGGTGGTCGCCATTTCGGGCCACGACATGATTGTCGGCGGGCGGTGGCGTGTGCTCTGCATTTTCCGTCTCGGTCCTCTTGTCGACCTCGTCGATGCTCGGAACGTCTTCCGGGACTTCTTCCAGAACAGGGTTGGCCACCATCTCCCGATTAATCATCTCCCGCAGCTCAAGCTTATTGAGCGCGAGAACACTGACCATTTGCACCAAGCCTGGCGTTAGAATCTGCTTCTGCGCCACCTTGAGGTTCAGTCCGATTCTGGGAGCAGGGCCACCCATACGATTCTGTGATCCTTGTAATAGCGATCCCGCATCTGCGGGTCGCTCCGTGGCGGCTTTCAGGCGGCCGCTGCGCCAAACTGACCCACAACTTGTCCAGACTAGAGACTGGCCCGATCCGGTTACATTGTCAACCGGAAACTATCACCCAAGTAAACTCTTCGCACCTCGGCGTCCTGGCCAAGTTCTTCGGGCGACCCGGCACGGAAAATGCGCCCATTGTTAATAATATAGGCCCGGTCCGTCACCTGCAAGGTGTAGGGCACGTTGTGGTCTGTCACCAGAACACCGATCCCCGTCCCTTTCAAACGCACAATAATCTTCTGTATATCTTGAACCGTGAGCGGGTCGATGCCTGAGAACGGTTCGTCCAGAAGTATGAACGAGGGTGAAATCACCAACGACCTGGCGATCTCCACTCGCCTTCGCTCTCCTCCTGACAACATGTACCCTTCGCTTCGCCTCACCTGCTGCAACCCCAAATCCTCGACCAACTCTTCCAGGCGCTCGCGACGCTGGTGCGAGGTCAGCGGCAAGGTCTCAAGAACCGCCATGATGTTCTCTTCCACAGTGAGTTTCCGGAATATGGACGGCTCTTGCGGCAGGTAGCTGATCCCGTTTCTCGCCCGGACGTACATGGGATAGCCCGTAATGTCCGCTCCGTCGAGCATCACTTGACCGGAATCCGGGCTGGTAAGGCCGACGATGATGTAGAAAGTCGTGGTCTTACCCGCTCCATTCGGTCCAAGCAGCCCTACCACCTCTCCCTGAGTAATCCTCAGGCTAATATTATCAACGACCTTGCGCCCCTTGTACGATTTCGTCAGCTCAACTGTAGAGAGAATCTGCATGGTCGCTCATGGCGCGACGCGGTGCTGCGATAAAGAGGGTGTCCCATCACCTCCCTCGACAAGAAGCCTATCATCGTGGACAAACAGTGTCAAACGTCGGCCGGTCGTGAAGCCCTTCTTATCGTCGCGGATATTGGGTGGTCCGCCGATGAGAACAATTTGCCCCGTACTGGCGGAGTACTGCCCGTGCTCGGCCGTGGCTCGTCTACCCGGTTGGACAACCACGACGTGTCCCTCAGCATTGGCACGATCCACCTCAGAGTTTTGATCCGTCCCGATGCGGGAGAAATAAACATCCATCTTGTCGCCTTCCATGGTGGTCTCGCCTGTCTGGAGCTTCACGTGACCACGGTAAGTCGCTTTGCTGCCCTCGTCGAAAGCCTCCAGGGAATCGGCACGTACAGTAAGCGGACGCGTTTCGCGACGGGCGGTTCCCGTGGAGGGGGGCGTTTCGGACCCAGAGGATGCCGGTTGGAGGTGGGAGGTCAACACCTGGGCGCCGGAACTCATCCGCCTCCCCATCCGGTAAACGTCCAGGCTGGTGGATTCCACGACATCCGCTCCGCGCCAGGCACGCACGTGTCCCTCGTAATGCACGACTTGGCCGCGCCGCTCGGCCACCATGCGGTCCGCTAAAACGTTGGTGGGGTCTGGCGCTTGCCCGTTCGTCGTCTGATCCCCACTTGCGAGGTGAGTGCTCTGGACCTTGCCGATTCCCTCCGCGGTGTCGGTGGCAAGATCAAAACGAAGGCGTTCGCATTTCGCTCGGCTCTCAGCGTCCCACAGGCGGGGATGACCTGTCAGCGTCACACCCTGCGCAGCTGCCACGTAAACGGACTGCTCCGCACTGGCGTTGCGGTCGCCGTCACGGTAGGTGTAATTCCCTGACTGGATAACCTCCTTGAGGGCGTGTGTTGCCTCGTCGAATGTGGCAAGTAATTGATCCGCGTTGCTCTCTTGGGCAACGCTGCCAGGCGGGGCGGATTGGGGAGGCTCGAAGACAATATGGGTCGGTTTCAGGCCGCGCAGCGTTTCCAGGTTGCTAAGCGCGGTGAAAGACATCAGGAACTGTCCGGCGGTTATGATGCGCTGCCCCGCCTTGGGATCCGATGGGTCGATTACGAGTTTGCCACTGCCGACCGTCTGGGCATCCTTTAAACTCTTGCCGTTCGGCCGAAAGCTGAACTTCAGCTCTGCCGCGGTAAGCGACTTTTTTTCTGTGGTCGCCGGTTTTGCCGCCATGCCCTGGCGCAAAGTAGGCGAGGATTCAACCACAAGCTGCACATTTTTCGAGGCATCCCCGCTCTGGAACCTTGCGGGAGCTCCGGCAAGATCCAGGTCGACCCGTTCCGCACTCAAGTGACTTGTGCTTCCCTTATCGTGAGATAGCCCAGACACATTGCCTTCGGCCGTCAGATGACGCAGGGCCCTTCTGACCGGGTCGAACTCACCCTGCGCGCGATCCGCCGAGAGTTCCGCCTGCCTCAGGGGCGACGCTTCCGAGGCTCTGACGCTTCCTTCCATCTCCGCTCGAGTGACCCGATTCGCTTCGTTTAGAAACACTTTGCCACCGTCCGCGGACACTTTCTGGTCACCTTGCGTTACCCGGACGGGCCCCCAGAGGATTATCTCCCTGTCGGGTTTCTCATATCGAAGGTGGCTGGCGGTAAGCTCCAAGGGGGGACCCGAGGCATGACCCTCGCGAGGTTGTAGTTCCATGGCCACGTCTTTTCTGAGATCCAATGAACCATCTTTCGTGGCGTAGACCATCCCCTGAGATGATCCGGACGCTGCCCCGACACGGAAGTGCACAACTTCGTCGCTGGTTACCAGCGACTTTTCGTGTTGATAAGAGACCTTTGAAGTGTCCAGGTAGACTGTACGGCTGCCTTTTGAGCCCGAAGCCCTGGTATTCTCCGCTTCAGAATTGAGCTCAATGTGCACAGGGCCGGAGCTGAATAAATCGCCATTCTGACTGTTGTACTGGCATTGTTGTGTGCGCAGGAGGTCGCGGCGATTGCCCGTTTTGCCGAACAACTCCACCAACACGTCCTCCAGGACTGTCTCTCCCCCCTGTTTGAAGGACACCGTCCTCGCCGCATGAATGGTGTATACGCGCCGGTTACCGTCCGAGTGGGTGACGGTATATCCGGAGAGCTGTTGGTGAATGTCGACGGGGACATTCTGCGGCAGAACGACCGGCTTTTCTTTGTGGCGGGTTCGAAGCCAGTAGGTCCCGGTCACCGCCACAGCAGTGATGGTCAGGGCGCCGGCCACAAGCCACGTCATCAAATCTCTATGCCGGGTTGCGCGTTGTCCGAGGCCGTTCATTCGCTGATTTCACTCACCACCAATTGTAGCGTCGTCACGTCCTGAAACACATTCTGATCCAAGGTGAAAGCCAGGTCGAGCGTTTGCCCCGCAACCAGCGCTGCGGCCCGTTCCGCCATTCCCCACCCAATAGCGTCAAAAGATCTCGGCCCGCGCGCCACCCGTAATTTTAGATGCTTCTCTTGCAGGATTCGAGGTCCGAACACCAGCCGCAGCTCGCGCGTCGCCAGTACAGGCGTGGGATTGCCGCAACCGAAGGGCGCCAGTGTCTGAAGGGCCTCGTAGAGAGTCCAATCGATGTCGTGCCCGCTCACCTCTGCATCCACGCGCAAGGTTGGCTCGAGATCGGCCGGCCGCAGCACTTCTCGAGCATATTGCTCGAAACGCGTTTCGAGCTCAGCGATCCTGTCCGCGGGCAAGGCGAAACCCGCCGCCCGGGCATGGCCGCCATAACGCACAAACAGTTCCTGCATAGCGGTCAGTGCATCGAGAAGGTGAAAGGCTCGTATAGATCTCCCGGAGCCGACCCCCAACCCGTCCTCCACACTTAGCACCAGCGCCGGACGGTGGTACCGCTCCACCACGCGCTGCGCCACGATCCCGATGACCCCCCGGTGCCATTCATCGCCCGCCAATACCAGGGAGTAGCGATCCCTCTTCTCAGGGTGGCGATCCATAACCTCCGTAATCTCGCGCAGAATCCCCTCTTCAGTTCGTTGCCGGTCGCGGTTGAACCCATCCAGGCGCCGGGCTATCTCCCGCGCCTTCTCCAGGTCCGGGCAAGTGAAGAGGTCAATCACCGCTCGTGCATCCTCCATGCGACCTGCCGCGTTCAGGCGCGGCGCCAGGCGGAATGCCAGGTCCCCGGCCGAAATGCTGCACCGGTCGAGCCCG
This sequence comes from Terriglobia bacterium, assembly GCA_050010015.1. Classification (GTDB taxonomy): domain Bacteria; phylum Acidobacteriota; class Terriglobia; order UBA7540; family UBA7540; genus CAVROP01. The sequence goes on along the minus strand of JBEKLY010000042.1, from coordinate 26,548 downwards.
GAAACCTCGAGCAGCGCTTGCAAACCGGCCTGCGAGGGTTGGCGGAGAGCTTCCAGCCCAAGACGCGTAATCACCCGATTCTCGCCAAGCAAAGGGACGACGTCGGCAATCGTCCCGATCGCCACAACCTTCAGGTAAGACTGAAGGAGCCGTCCGGAGAGCCTCTCGCCCAAAAGCGCTTGCACCAGCTTAAACGCGACGCCCACGCCGGCCAGGATCTTCTCGGGGTAGCCGGAGTCCACCCTTTGCGGGTTCAGGATGGCACAGGCAGGAGGGAGGTGCTCGTCCGGCAGATGATGATCCGTGACAATACAGTCCAGACCCAGATCGCGCGCACGAATAAGCGCTGCGTGTTCGCGGATACCCGTGTCCACACTGACCACGACTCGGACACCTTTGGCCGCAGCCTCCTCAAGGACTGCTGGGCGCATTCCATACCCATCGCTCATGCGATGCGGGACGTAGGCCTCAACGTCCCCTCCAAGTCTCCGCAGCGCAGCCAGCAGGATGACCACGGCCATGGTTCCATCCACGTCGTAGTCGCCATAAATCAAGATTTTCTCTTTCCGAGCCAGAGCACGGCGCAGGCGCTCTACGGCGGTTTTCATGTCGGCCAGCAGGAAGGGATTGTGAAGCTGATCGAGCCCAGGATTGAGGAATCGCCGAGCCGACTCCGGATCGCTGACTCCTCGCAGGATCAGGAGCCGGGCAATAATCCCCGGAACGTTCAAGTCGCGACTCAAGCTTGCGACCGCGTCTCCATCCACCTCACAGATTTGCCAACGCATATGGGGAAGTCATCGTGACAGAAGACGCCGAGGGTTGCAAGCGCACACTCCCCTGTCCGTCGATCAGGCGCATCGGCCGTACGAGGTGTAGGGGCGGTTCGCGAACCGCCCCTACTAGCCGACAATGTGTCGCTGTTCGGCCTCCGATCTCACGCCCGAGCTTCGGTTCGTTTTGCGCGAGTTGCACGATTTTTGCTCGTTTTAGCGTTCGATTTGTGCCAATTTGCGCTCAAAACGCGCGTAATTTGCAGCATTCAAGAAAGCCATCTTCCTTTGTTTTCAAGTACTTCTTAGCTTCGTTCCCGCTATTTTTCATTTTTTGAATTTCCCGGGTTTACCCTCGCGCCGGGACATTCTGGCCGCGTCTCGCGCCACATCGCTCCCTGAGCCTCGGCTACGACAATATGTCCACATCACGACCACCATTATAGGCTATCATTCCGGCGGCGACTTATCAAGCAGAAAATGCAAACGGAAACGTTGTCAGGTGCCTTTTCAGACAGGCTGGCGCAGACTCTGCGGGTGGCGCGACATGGCTGTTTATGTCGTCGCCCTGAATGCTTTGTGGTCAGTGGCGCCTCAAAGGAATTCGCCCGTCCCCACGACCCCTGAAGGCGACGACATAAAAAGCAATGTCGTCGCCACCCGCGGAATCGAAGCCGAAGCGTTCACGACTGCCAGATCCGCTTCTTCAGCCCCGAGCGTAACCACCTGACGCACTGATTGAAGTCGTTGGTCCACGTATCGTTCGGAACCTTTGCGACGGGCTGGAACTTGAGGATTAGCTTAGCGTCCTCCGGACGGGGGACGAGCCAGTCGGAGACGGTGTACATGAAAACTGACCATTCGTTGGTCGAGGGGTGCATCGAAACAGCAAGAATATCGAATTCCCCGAAACGATAAGGCCTGGTCTGCTCCTGGGTACGCGGGTCGGTGCCGCCGCGCGTCCGTTGAGTCTCGACGACGTACATGTCGCCCGGAAGGAAGGTGTATCCCTGGTTGGCCATCATCGGGCGATGATCTTTCAGCCTTTGCATTTTGACCTGAACACTGACGACTCCATTGGAATCTCGCAGTCGAAAATCATAGGGAAAGTCGCCGTCGAGCGTTTCATCCCGCCAGTCCTGCAATGATGCCACCACATTCAACTTGAACGCTGCTTCGGCAATGACTCCTCTGATGCCCCGCAGCGTTAGGTCACTTGCCCTGTCGATTGCCTCTAGGATGACCTCAGCTTGTGTGTTGAGCTTGGTCTCAAGAGGATGGATCGGGAACTGTTTGCGAAGATGATCGAATATCTCGCGCCTCTGCGCATCAGTGCATGCCTCGAGTAATCGCTTTATTTCGACAGTCCGGCTATTCACGCCTTTTCTCCAGCTTCGACCTGCCAGGCCGATCTCGTTGGAACCCCTTGATCCCCTCGAAGCTAACGAATCTATGGCCTCCGATTTCTATGCTTTTTATACGGCCCCTTGCCACAAGCTTCCAAATCGCCTGTCGGGAAACGCCACGAAGTTTGGCAGCCTCGGTCTGAGATATCCATTCTGATGGATTGATTTTGCTCATCACAAGTAGGTTGACAAAGTAAACCTAATGATTTATTCTCAATCTGTCGAAAAGTAGTTGTAGTATCTAGAGTACGAAACATCTGCATCATGGGTCGTTGAGGCCATGGCAAAAACCGCAGAGATGATCGCCAAACCACAAAAGGCACTATTCGCGACACCTGTCAATCCAACAGCGCTCCTTCCCGCGCTGAGTCCGTTCTACACGACCCCTCTGGGGGCCGCATATGTTGATGATTCACTATCAGTCCTAAAAGCGCTGCCCGACAGTTGCATCAATGTCGTAATTACCTCTCCGCCTTACGCGCTCCATTTCCAGAAGGAGTATGGTAATGTGCACAAGTCCGACTATTTGGACTGGTTCCTTCCGTTTGCGGCAGAGATTCACCGTGTGCTGACAGATGACGGCAGCTTCATTCTAAACATTGGGGGCAGCTATAACAAGGGCCAGCCCACTCGCTCACTCTACCACTACAAGCTGCTTGTTGCCCTTGTCGATTTCATCGGCTTCCACCTAGCGCAGGAGTGCTTCTGGTTCAATCCTGCAAAGATGCCGATGCCCGCTGAGTGGGTCACCGTTCGCCGGATTCGGATCAAGGATTCCGTCGAATACGTCTGGTGGCTTTCAAAAACCCCCTGGCCGAAGGCCGATAATAGAAGTGTCTTGCGGCCGTACAGCAAAGACATGCACCGGCTGAACGGCAAAGGTCTTACACCTACGGTTAGGCCCTCCGGCCACAACATCAAAACTAGTTTCAGCATGACGAGCCCAGGGGGCTCCATACCTGCTAACGTGCTTGAAGATGAAGTTCCGACGGATATGCTCCGATTTGGCAACAATGCTGCCAACGACACCTACACCGTGAAGTGCAAAGAAGCTGGTGTAAAACTTCATCCTGCGCGCTTCCCCGCGGTCCTACCCGAATTCTTCGTCCTTTTGTTAACGGAAGAGGGCGACGTCGTCTGCGACCCGTTCGCTGGTTCCAATACTACTGGAGCCGTCGCAGAGAGATTACAGAGGCGGTGGCTTGCGGTTGATAATGTTGCTGAATACCTCGAAGCCAGTAAGTTCCGGTTCACTTAGGAAACGGTCCCAGGTACCGTTTCTCCCTGCGCTTGCCGCCCACGGTCCATGACGAGTCCCATTTCCGGGTTTGGAACCGGCGCTTTCACCCCTTCGATGTGTACAGCGAAGCAAAACTGCGGGAGAAACTGAGCTACATGCATAACAACCCGGTGAAACGAGGGCTGGTGAGTTCGCCCGGGGATTGGCCGTGGTCAAGCTGGAGGTTCTACTTTCTGCACGACGCATCCGTTCTGCGCATGGACCGACTGGATTGAGCCGGACTAAGCAACTTGTCCCTTCGGGACATCGCAGACCTCAAGAGTCGGAGGTCTGCGCCGGCCGGCGATAACCCTTCTCGACTCGGTATGTGCCGCGAAACCGCCCTTTCAGAACATGTCGTATCTCCTTGTCAACAACTTCCCATCGACATCTGAAGCGCCTCTTGCGGCGTAGATATTCTCGGCTCATCATGGAAAGGATATGAAGAAGATTTCTTTTCTGGCTCAGATTGTAACAATCGAACAGATAAACACAGTTCTCATACAAATCCTTCTTCAAGAATCTCTTGCTGATGAAACTTAATTCACGCTGAACGTCCAGGCTCGTTATGTCGTCGTTGTAAAGTGAGCCGTACTTTCGCCCCTCCCACTGAGCTTCCTCAGCCATTCTGAGCGCGGTCATATAGGCGAGCTTCAGCGAGGGTGAAATCAGAACCTTTCCGCGGTAGGGCTTTCCGGCCCTCTTTACATGCTCCACCTCCTGATGTAACGCTCCGAGTTCTGTCTTGATCTTGTAGCAATGACGGCACAGACCTGACCTGTATATGTCTTTGAATGGATGTTTGCACCATCCGCAAGCTTCCCGGCGGGAAATCGAGTCTAAGTGCTCCTGCACGAAATCGCCTCTCACTTGCATGAACGATGCTCCTTATGAGTTGTGCACGGTTCGCGGGTGGCGCATACGTGCCGACGCTAGTTGTCGGCATGTATGCGCCCTTTGGGGTCGTAGGAGTATACCATGCCACGATTTGCATGCCGTGGGCCTTTATAGTGGCCCTGTGGCACGTCGAGGACCCGACAGTGGGCGCGCACGGGCGCTTTTAATCCTCAACAATAATAGTCACCCCACCACTGTGGCTGTCGGGGTCAAATCTTAATCGCTGACCGCAATTGTGACAATTGTTAGGACCTGGATACGGACCTTCGATCAGACTTGAATGGCAGCGTGGACAGGCGTCTAACACCCCGGAGCCACACTCCGGACAGAACTGCGGAGCCGGTTCGTCTGCTGACTGCAGCTTTGCGTAATTCAGGAGAAAAACTCGGCATTTGGCGTTGGTGCAGACGGCGTTGTGGATAGACATGTGCAAGCTCCTGCGGGCGGGAATTGTAACGAGGGAAAATGGTGTCAGAAAATGGTGTCACGGACGAGGACCGCCGCCGGTGGGCTCAGAAGGCTCTTTTTTTGCGGGCTTCGGGCCTTGGCTCTCCGCCGCTTTGCGGATGTCCTCAGCGTCCGCGAGGTCGCGGGCACGTCCCGACGCGAGTTTCGAGGCTATGAGGTCTTGGGCGGATATGATATTCGCCTTCAATCCCGTCGCCGGGTCAACCACGGTTTCAACGCGCCTTTCCCATGCGGCGTCAAAATCAACGCCGGGAATAGCCGGAAGAATATCGAGGCCTTTCGGCTCGCGCCCGAAGCGGAAGAAACTGTTGCGGTCGGTGAAATCTTCCGGGGTGATGCGTTTGAGCGCCGTGCCGAAGCTAGCCAGCGCGGCGTAGGTGGCCTTGGCATTTTCAAGATCTGCACTTATGAAAATGTCGATGTCCTTGGTAAAACGCGGCTGCGAATGATAGCTCACCGCGAAGCCGCCGACCACGAGGTATTTAACGCCATGGGACCGGAAGGCGGACAAAAGGTCTTTGTAGTCTTGGTACATCAGGCTCGATCTCCCACCCCTTAAGCGCGTAGGCGGTTTCGACTATTTCCTCAATCGCGTCCAGCCGTTCATGCGCGGGCCGGCTTTGCCAATAGCGGTACTCGTCCGCCTTCATCTCATCGAAGCCGGCGTACTTGCGTATGATCGGCGCGTCGTCCATACGTTCTATTCTTAGCACAGGAGCAAAAAAGCCGCAATGCTGAAAACCCGTATGGTTAAAGGCGTTTCAACCTGCCGCGCGGCTGGATTGAGAGGGACTAAGCAGCGTGTCCCTTCGGGACATCGCAGACCTCAAAGGGCAGAGGTCTGCGCCGGCCGACCTCTCAGAGCGAGATCCTTCGCTTCGCTCAGGATGACAGCGCAGGGCTCGGAATGACAGGCTGAATGAGGGTTTCACACAGACTCTTGCGCAGCTCACAAGCCTGGTTTGGCTTCGGCGTGCTCTTCAAGGATGGGGTCACGAGGTATTACGCCTTCGCCTGCCAAGGCGATGTTGTTGCGTGTGGTTCTTTTGACGAGGTACATCGCCTCGTCAGCCAGGCGCAGGATCTCCCGGTGAGTGCGGCCGTCGGTGGGAAACGTTGCAATGCCGAAGCTGGCGGTGACCTTGATGTTCAGGTTCTCCGAGTGGAAGAAGACTTTAGAGTTCAGCAGGTCTTTGAGCCGGCGCACCACGGTCAGGGCGTTTTCTTTCGAGGTCTGGGGCAGGATCACGACGAATTCATCGCCCCCGTATCGAAACGCGTAATCAATCAAGCGCAGGTTGCTTTTGAGAACATCGCCGATTCTCCAAAGCAGCCTCGATCCCATCAGGTGGCCATATTGGTCGTTGACCTGTTTGAAGTGATCGAGATCAAAGAAGATCACCGAAAACTGGTAACCGTATCGTGTGGAACGGTAGATTTCCGCATCCAGAACGAAATTAAGATGCCGCGCGTTAAACAGGGCGGTGCAGTCATCCATAATCGTGAGTTCATGCATGCGCTGCACGTATCGCGCGTTTTCGAGAGCGATCGCAGCATAGTCTGCGAGGCTCTTGAGAGTGGGAATGTGTTCTTGCGAAAAGCTCTGCTTACCAAAGCAGTTGGCCAGCTCTATTACACCTTGAACCGGCTCCCGGCCCTTGATGGGAACGCAGAGTACAGAATGAATGCCCGGTTGCGGGAACTCCTCGCACTTGGACCTGAATCGCTGGTCGGTCTGGAGATCTTCCACCAGGACAGGTTCCCCGTGCTGTGCAACCCAACCCGCGATTCCGTCTCCCAGCTTCAGGCGAACGTCCTTAAGCCTCTCCGCGCCCTGACCCATGGCGATTTCGAAATACAGTTCCCGAGCCTTCTCGTCGACCATCAGCAGTGACCATGTGTCCGGTTGCAGCAGGTCGCTGATCTTCTCCATAACCGTCTGGAGGATCTTCTGGAGGTCGAGAGTTGAAAACAAAGCCTTCCCCACCTCATGGAAGAGGGAAAGGCGTTGGACTTGCTGCCGGAGTTCAATAACCTCTTCCTGCAGATCCATAATTATCCTGGGGGGTCCTGACAATGTCTCCCACCGCTCTAAGAATATACATATTATGCCATAACCTCAATGGTACCCAAGTACCGCTGGAAGGCCAGACAGCTAGCAAACCCTAATCCGCCGATACGGCAGGTCGAGGCTGGTAGGGCCCGGGACCTTGCACTTCTGCGCCGCACCCGGCTGGACCCGGGCGGTGCACGGGTAGGGGTAGGGCTTGCCCTACCCTCGTCGGGGCCAGCAGAAATGCGGGAACGGCAAGCCGTCCCCCTACGGCGGAGCGGTTATCGACGAATTGGGGCCAAAGCAAACCAATTGACACCCCTGAAGCAGGTCAATAAGATAGGCGTGGTGAAACTCTGGTGACGCACAGCGAAGAACCACAGTTGACGGGGTTCGGGGAGTACTTGCGCCGGGAACGGGAACTGCGCGGCGTGACTTTGGATGAGATATCCTCGGCCACGCGAATCAGCATTCGTTTTCTGGAGGCCATCGAAAACGAGGAACTCTCGAAACTTCCGGGGGGAATCTTCACTCGCAGTTTCGTGAAATCCTACGCACGATTCTTGGGCCTGGACGAAGAACGCGTCCTGACAGATTGCCAGCTTGCCGGGAGGCAGAGGCCGGAAGTCGATATTCGTCGAATTACGGCGAACAGGGCGCACCAGAACGACGCGGCCCTGCGGACGCGAGTCATCGGACTTGTGGTGGCAGCGGTGCTGCTGGCCAGCGGCTATGCGCTTTTCCGCCATTCGCGGCGCGTCCGCGAGCAGCGTGTAAGCACGCCCATCGTCGTTCCACCCAGCACCCCCGCGACCACGACAGCCAATCCGCCTGTTAGCCCTTCAACCACTACGAGCCCACCAGCTAACGTTCCAGCCAGCCAACCATCTACGTCAGCCCAGCCGGAAGGCAACCGGGTCGAGACGCCTTCAGGAACTCCGCCGGCGGGCGCCACAACGCCAGCCACGCCACAAGGTGCTCCCCTCTCCTCAGCGGCGAAGGCAAAGGCGGTGGGCCCGAGCGTCACCTCCCAGACTCCTCCCGCGGCTCCAGGCCTTTCCGACTTGGCCCTGCAAGTGGCCGCGACGGAACGCGCATGGGTGGCCGTGGATGCGGACGGTAAGACAGTGCTTCAAAAAGTGTTGAACCCCAACGAGGTCGAGAATTTGAAGGCCCACGAATCCTTCGATGTAACCGTGGGGAATGCCTCGGGGATCGTGTTGACTCTGGACGGCGTAGCCTTGAAACCCCTGGGGCGGCGCGGCGAGGTGAAGTCAGTTCATCTGACTCGCCAGGACGTGAAAAAAGCCGCCCCCTGAGAGACAGTCTATTTCCGAGCGACTTGTCGAGACAATTCGCGCCGGCACTGTACCGGAAGTGGTGCGCCGCAAGGCGTGTCGGGGCGAACTGCCTGTGTCGTTGCAAGAGCGGATTGAAATCCTCGTATATCTTGCCTCCGGCAGCGAGGGGGAAGAGCAGAGTACGGCGTTTCAAACCTTACAGTCCTGGCCCGCCGAGGAACTTCAGCAAGTGCTCCGGGAACCCGACGCCCCGGTCGCCGTGCTGGAATTTGTTGCCACCAACGTGGCGCCCCACCGCGAAGAACTGGGAGAGGCACTGCTACAAAGCCCGAGCCTCACCGACCACGTTCGTGCCTGGCTGGGAAACGCTCTTTCCCTCATTGCCGAGGCCAAATCCAGCGAGGCCTCGGAAACTCTCACTCCCTCTCCCGAGAAAAGCGGCACCCCAGATTCGGAGCCTCAGTCCGAAAAGCAGAAGCCCACCACGGCGATTCAGAGAACCCAACGCATGTCGGTGGTGCAGAAGGTCAAGGCCGCTTTGACCGGTACCAGGGAAGAGCGAATGCTCCTGATTCGGGATAGCAACAAGCTGGTGTCCCGCGCCGTTATGCAATCACCCAAACTCACCGAGGACGAAGTCGAGAAATACGCCGCCATGAAAGACGTCTCCGAGGATGCCCTGCGGGTCATCACTTTGAACCGCAAGTTCATGAAGCTCTACGTGGTCGTCCGGGCTCTGGTCAACAATCCGCGAACTCCGATTGATGTAGGTTTACACTTACTCCAGCGCGTCAACGAATTCGATCTCAAGCGGCTGTCTTCCAACCGCAATGTTTCCGACGTCATCCGTCATACCGCCGAGAAGATCGTCCGGCGGAAGGAAGAACTGGCCAAGCCAAAATTCCAGGGCAGCAAGTTCTAGCACTCCGCGGATAAAGCCCGCCGGCTGTCATCATGGGTGACAGCGAAGGGCTCAGCATGACACGTGGAATTTCTCCGCAGCTTGCTAGATTGAGAGCGAGCGCTGATCGAAAGGCCGGGGAAAGAGCTCGGCAAGATGATGCAATTCCTTCACGCCTGAGGCATTGCCTAAAACTACCTCGACATCGCCGCAGAACTCCCAAAGCAGTTGCCGGCAGGCTCCGCAAGGTGCTGCCGGCAGTTCTCCTCCCGAGCCTACCGCGATCCGCACGAAAGACCGCTCGCCTTCAGACAGCGCCTTCCACAGCGCCACCCGCTCTGCGCAAACCGTCAGCCCGTAGGTGGCGTTCTCGATGTTGCAGCCCGTATAAACTCTGCCGTCCGTGGTGAGGAGCGCAGCGCCAACTTTGAAACTGGAGAAGGTTGCAAGTGCGTTTTCTCTAGCCTTCATTGCGTGCTCAAGCAATTCTTGGGGCATCATCAGGCGTTCACCTTCTAAACTCCGCTCCTCGACTGAGGAGGGGGTGGGGGTGGTGGGGCCTCAGTGTTGATTGTGCAGCCGACTTGCCCTGGCCCCTCCTTAGCAAGGAGGTGAATTGCGCAGTCATCGAGTTTTAGCCGCGGCCGGTAAGATCGCGCTAATAAGGCGCGCCAAATCCCACGCCGCAGCCTGCCCGGTCGCCATCACTTCCTCGTGGCTCAAAGGCTTTCGGCTCAACCCGGCGGCGCGGTTGGTGATCGTGGCCACGGAAAGCACGAGCACGCCCATCTGCCGCGCAGCGATAACTTCCTGCACTGTAGACATCCCGACCGCGCCGGCGCCAAGCGCCTTCAAGACCCTGATTTCCGCGGGCGTCTCATAACTGGGACCCAAAAGGGCGGCGTAAACACCCTCGAAGCACCTCAGGCCCAGAGCACGGGCGAATTTAAGTGCGTGCAGCCGCAGCCCGGAATCGTAGGCTTGGCCCATGTCCACAAATCTTTCGCCCCAACGTGGGTCGTGAAATCCTGCCAGCGGGTTGGCCCCTTGAAAGTTGAGATGGTCAGAAAAAACCATGAAACTTCCCGGCGTCGCGCGCGGCGCAATGCCGCCCGCGGCACAGGTGGTGATGAGGCAGTGAATCCCGGCGAGCGCCAATACTCGCACGGGAAAAACTACTTCGCCCGCTTCGTAACCTTCGTAGAGGTGAACGCGCCCGGCCAGCACCGCCACGGGTACGTCACACCAGAAACCGAGATGCAAGCCGCCGCTGTGGCCGGCTACTGAGGGCTGTGGGCAACCGGGAATTGAAGACCACTCGACCCTTCGTGCCTTGCTCAGGTCCGGCATGGCCTCGCCTAAACCTGAGCCGAGTACAATTCCGACGCGTGGGGCCGCAGGCCAGCGCGCCGCGAGGAATTTCACGGCACGCTTCGCTTCGGGGTATCCCGTAGAGCTTTTCCGCGTTCTCGGTACCATAGGCGTTATCTCGATCCTGAGCGTAGGGGCGGTTCGCGAACCGCCCCTACTCGACTTCACGTCAAGAGGAGGCCGGCGACCGCAGCCGCGAGGTAGTTCGCCATCGTTCCCGCGAGGACCGCCCGGAATCCCAATCGCGCCAGGTCGTGCTTACGCGAGGGGGCCAGAGCCCCAATGCCTCCGATTTGGATGCCGATGGAGGAGAAGTTTGCAAAGCCGCACAGGGCGTATGTGGCGATGGTAAAGGATCGCTCCGCGATGTGACCCTTCAACGGGCCGAGCATGGAGAACGCCACAAACTCGTTCAAGACCAGCTTCGTTCCCATCAGGTTGCCCACGGCCTTAGCATCCTGCCAGGGCACGCCGAGGACCCATGCCACAGGCGACAGCAGCGAGCCAAACAAGGTTTGGAGATTGGTATGCACTAAACCGAGTATGCCATTGGCCAGATACACGAGAGCGATGAAGGCGATCAGCATAGCCGCCACGTTCAGGGCAAGGTAGAGGCCGTCCGTAACGCCGCGCGACGCGGCATCCAGGACGTTGACGGCTTTTTCCCCCGCCGCCATCTCAATCTTTCCCGCTGTCTTTGGAGTTCCCAATTCGGGAACAAGCATCTTGGAAATCAGAATCGTCCCCGGCGCGGTCATGACCACCGCCGTCAACAAATGGCGGGCTTCCGCCCCAAACAACACGTACGCCCCAAATACCGAGCCGGCGATGTGCGCCATGCCGGCGGTCATGACCGTCATGAGTTCGGAATCGGTCAACTCATCGAGGTAGGGCCGGATCACCAGCGGCGCCTCCGTCTGGCCCATCACGATGCTGGCCGCCACCTCCAGCGACTCCGCCCCACTCGTCCCCATGAGCTTGAACATGAGCTTTCCCGCCAGAAGAACCAGCGCCGGAAGCACGCGCAGATAATAAAGTATCGACATCAGGGAGGCGACGAAGATGATCATGGGCAAGGCCTGGAAAGCAAACACAACTCCGAACGGTCCTCCCTTTTCGCCCAGCGGGCCGAAAACAAAAGACGAGCCCGCAAAAGAGTAATTGAGCAGCTTGACGAATGCGCTCGAGACCTTTTCCAGCAGCCAGTAGCCGGCATGCGTGCGAAGAACAAAAAGCGCCACCACAATTTGCAGCCCCAGCCCCCAAGCCACAATCCGCCAACTTATCGCGCTGCGCTGCTTCGAAAGCAGGAATGCGACGAACAGGATCGTCGCGATGCCCAGGAGAGGTATGAAATGCGTCAGCATAGTGTTCAGTATTCAGTCATCAGTAATCAGTTCGTTGTCAACTTTCGGCAATCAGCTACTATACACGGAAGGAAGGCTCCTGTGACCATGCATGAAGAACCAACCACACGACAAGAAGCGAAAGAACAGAGCGGTCTCACGCAAAGCCGCAGGGTACGCAAAGGCCGCAAAGAAGAGCAAGGACGTCCTCTTCGCGCATCATTGCGCCTTAGGGTCTTGGCGTGAGCTGCTTTGGCTCCTTCCGCATCCACTACAAGTCGTGCGATTGCCCTGCTAATTCTGCTCCTGGGGCTTTGCCTTTTGCGTTTTGCCTTTTGACTTTTGACTTTCTTCCCAGCCCTCATTCCCAGACCGGAGGCGCAAAAGGGTGATTTCCGGGGGACAACCGTAGCGCACCGGGACAAGGACTTTGCCGATACCCCTGCTCACGTAGATCTGTGTTCCATCGAGCCGATTCCAGCCTTCCACAAACCGCTCACCCAACTTTGAGCGGCCGTAAACCGAGCCAACCATCGGAAGCCGCACCTGCCCTCCGTGAGTATGCCCGGAGAGCACCAAATCAATCCCGTGCTTTGCTGCCATGTGGATACCCAGCGGGTTATGGCAGAGGAGAATCTTGGGGTCGCGGGCCGGAACAGATCGCAGGGCGGCGTGGATGTCCGCGGCCTCCCACCAAAGATCGTCCACACCCACCATCCAAAGCCTGGCCGAACCGCGCCTCAAAGCGCAGTGAGCATTGCGCAGCACGCGGATGCGCTGCGAGCGAAGCGCCTGCGTGATCTCCTCCGCATCCACCCGAAAATCGTGGTTGCCCAGAACGGCAAACACCCCTAGCCTGGCGCGGAGTTTCCCGAGCGCTCTCGCGACCGGCCAGATATAGGTGGGCGAAAGGGTTACGTAATCGCCCGTCAGCGCCACCACGTCCGGCCGCAAATGATTGGCGAGATGGACAGCGCGTTGGATTTCTTCGAGAGGGGTAAAGAGGCTGTGATGAAGGTCCGTCAGTTGCGCGATCTTCAACCCATCGTGAGCGGGGCTAAGCCGGTCGAGCCAGATGTCGGTTTCCGTAATCTCCGGAGCAGGCGAAAAAGCCGAGGCCAGCGGAGGAGCCTCGCGGCCGCTCAGCGATAACGTTATCAGCCCCCTACGCCGAAGAAATCGCCGCGGTCGTGCGGGTCTGACCAAATGCACCTCTCGAGGTCTTGAATGGGCGTGATCTAAGCCCTTCTACTCTTCCTCTCGCCCGAATGTCATTCTGAGCGAAGCGAAGAATCTGGATTAGTTCGCCACGCACCGGAACTGCAGATCCTTCGCGCTGTTTGCCCTGAGCGAAGCGAACAGTCGCTGAGAATCCCGCGTTCCTCAAAAGCGACCGCCTGCGCCGCCGCTTCGCTCCAGAACTTCTTTGAACACGGCGGCCATCTGATCGTGAACCAAGCCGTTCGAAACGAAAATATCATCTCCAAGCAAGTCGAATGGCTTGCCGGTAATGCCGCTCACGCGCCCCCCCGCTTCCGTAACGAGCAAGGTGCCCGCCGCTTTGTCCCAGGGGTTGAGCTTCAGCTCCCAAAAGCCATCAAAGCGGCCGGCCGCGACACAGCAGAGGTCCAAGGCTGCGGAACCGGCGCGCCGAATCCCGTGCGAGAGCTCGGTGAACCGAAAATAGAACTGGACATTTAAATCGTGATTCGAAGCGAAAGGCGGAAAGCCAGTCGCCACCAAGCACTCCGACAAGTTCGCGTTCTTTGAAACTGAAAGCCGCTGCCCGTTCAGAAACGCCCCCGACCCTCGTTCTACAGTAAAAAGCTCATCGCGGGTGGGATCATAAACTACCCCTGCCACCACTTCGCCGCGATATGCAAGACCTAACGTGACGCAAAAGATGGGAAACCCGTGGGCGAAATTTGTTGTCCCGTCGAGCGGATCGACGTACCAGCAATAATCAGAGCCGGTTTTTTGCCCTCCTCCCTCTTCCGCCACGATAGCATGGCCGGGGAAATGGCCTTGCAGCCGCTCCACAATCAAGGCTTCCGACTTCCGGTCTGCCTCTGTCACCAGGTCTGAGCGCCGCTTGTACGTGATCTGGAGAGGCCGGCGGAAATGTTCCAGAAGCAGGTCGCCTGCCTCGCGGGCGATATCGATTGCGACTTTCAGGCTATTCTCCATAGTGTTCTCGGGATCTAGAAGCTGCGCTGAAATTCGGAATGTGTCATCCTGAGCGAAGCGAAGGATCTCTGCAGTTGCTCGTAGGTGATTGAACCGTTGGAAACTTCGCTTTGCTCAGGATGACAGGCGTTTGGTTTTTTTCACAGCTTTGTGTTGTTTTGGCTCAGCACACGTTCTTGCCCCTCCCCTTCCGCCCAGACGGAGCCGTCTTCGAAATATTCCTTCTTCCAGATCGGAACAATCTGTTTTAACCGGTCGATGGCAAATTGGCAGGCGCCGAAAGCGGCGCGCCGGTGGGTGGAAGTGACGATGATGGCCACACTGGTTTCGCCGATCTCCAACCGCCCCAGTCTATGCATCATTCCGACGTGGTCGATTTCGAATTTTCGTCTTACTTCTACCCCGATTTCCTGCATCTTGCGGATAGCCATCGGTTCGTAGGCTTCGTACTCGAGGTAAAGCGTTTTGCGCCCGTTGGAATTGTTCCGCACAACGCCTTCGAACACTACCACAGCGCCATCTTCGCAGGCCTTTTGTTGCCGCACCAGATCGGCGGTGGGAATAGCAGAGCGAGTCAGCAAATAATAATCCTGGTTCGAGCCGCCGCTGACCGGAGGAAGAAACGCCACTTCATCTCCATCTTGTAGGACCCGGGCACGGGTCGCGATCTCCTGGTTCACGGCCAGCAAAACCGCCTGCGACAGCTCGTTTAGGCGCGGGAAACGCCCTGCATAACGCTCCCAGAGACCAGCCAGGCTGGCTCCGTCGGGAACCTCCACCACTTCTTGTTGAAGCCCTGCCAAGTCGTGCGTCAGCCCAAAGAAAAGCACCCTGATCTTCATCTTAACTAGTATACACGGCGGGAGCATTCGGAGTGTAGCGCAGGCACTCCTGCCTGTGCTCACGGCAATCTGGACTTCCCACCGGCGCAGGCAAGAGTGCCTGTGCTACACAAAGCCGGCTACCGTCGCCGTTCCAGCGCGGCCAACTGCCTGCGCACCCGTCGAGCATCGGCGAAACACGTCAATCGGCCGTAGGCATCCAGGAACACCATGACCACGTTCCGGCCATCCACCTGCGCATCCATCACGAGGCATCGGCCGGATTCATTGATAAAGCCGGTTTTCTGAAGCTCGATCGCCCAGTCCGGACGGCCGACTAACCGGTCAGTGTTGCCGTATTGCAGCCGCATTTTGCCCAGTTTGCCTACGTAAACGTCGAATTGAGTGTCAGTGGAGAATTGCCGAATCAGCGGATACTGGCAGGCTGCCTTTACGAGTTGTACCAGGTCCCTCGCTGTCGAAACATCCTCGGGGGAAAGGCCGTTGGGACTCACAAAGTGGGAGTTGTCCATGCCCATTTCATGCGCTTTGCGGTTCATCGCGGTAATGAAAGCCGGCCGCCCTCCTGGGTAGTAGCGGCTCAGGCATGCCGCAGCCCGATTCTCCGACGACATCAAGGCAAGGTGCAGCATGGCTTCGCGCGTCAAGGTGGTGCCTACAGTCAAGAACGACCGTGTGCCCTTCAGATCGTCAACATCGTCATCGCTGACTGTTACCAGGTCGGTTAACGGGAGCTTCGCATCCAGAGTGACGATGGCCGTCATCAATTTAGTGATAGAGGCGATGGGCGTGATTTTGTTGGCATTCTTCTCGTAGAGCAATTTGGACGAATCAGCATCGGCGATCGCAGCAATGTTGGCGTGCACGTCCAAGCGAAATGAAGTTGTTCGAGAACCCCCTCCTCCCTTTGAAGAAGCGGGCTTGGACATGGAATCGGCCCCGTCCGGCGCGAGAGCCGCATTCCAGATTCCAGAATCGAGATTCAAGAGTGCGCCCGTCAATGCCACTCCAACCACCAGTTTGACTACTTGTCGAAAAACTTGACGGCTTCGGTGTGTCGAAGAAGAATTCATGCGACTTAGTCCCCAGCTCCAGAGAAGGTCAAATATCCGCTTCCCACCTGCCTACCTGCCCACCCGCCCATTGCCCGCTTCTTCCCCGCGCTCGCGTTCGGCCAGGTACACGCCCACGAGAATCAGCGCGCCGCTCGTGATCACGTGCGGCGTGATCTTCTCTCGGAGCAGCCACGCCGCCAGCAGCGCGGCCACCACCGGCTGAAGATAGTTGAAAGCCGCCACTCGGGAGGCGGCAAGCTCGGTAAGCGCGAAGGCGTAGAAAAGGTAGGCCACGACCGTGCCCAACACGACCATGAATGCCAGGCCGCCCCAGGCGCCCATGGTCACCTTGGCCCAGCGGATATGCATCACCGAGCGAGCGGCAAATGGAATCATCAGCAAGCATCCGAGCGCAAAAGTCACGCTGTTCAAGGTCAGCGTATCGTACTGATTGGCGATTCCCTTGACCTGAATTGTGTAGTAAGCAAAAGAGGCGCTGCCGGCCAGCACAATCAAGTCGCCCTGCCAGTGCGCGGTGCTTCCCGCTTCCTGCCCCCCTAGGGTAAGCATAGCAACTCCCGCGAAAGAAATCAGCATACCGAGGAGCTTGGAGAGGGTTAATGGCTCGAGCCGCATTAAACAAGCGAGCGCCAACGTCATCACCGGACCCAGCGCCACGATGAGGCCAGTGTGCGCCACGGAGGTCCGGGCCAAACCGTTTATAAAACATATCTGGTTAAGAGTGAGCCCATTAAATGCGACACCCAGAAGCACAAGCCATTCGCGCCCGCGTAAATGCAACTCCGGCCAACCGCGCCATGCCACGAACAGGACAGCAAAAAGCGCCGCGGCGCCCGCCAGACGCAGTTGCGCCAGTCCCATGGCGCCAAAACTGCTCACCGCCTCTTTTCCCGCCACAATATTGGACGCCCAAAACACCGTCGCCCAGAACATCAGAACATGCATCAGGGCGTGGCTGCGGCGATGGCCCTCGGCCGAACTCCGGGCTGGAGCGTGCCTGACGTCCTTCGCAGGGATGTTAGTTTGGAGTCCCAACTGATTCCTTACAGCCCCGAAGGGGCGACCATAGCCCAAGTCAGCAGCCCATAGGCGTTAAACTAAGATCGCCACGAATATCGGAGCCGCGCAGCGGCGGCAGAATGTGGCCCATGGCGGAAGCCATGGGATAAAGCATAAGCGTCATGAGCAAGCCCCGTAGGGGCGACAGAAGAATTGGACGGAGCGCGGGAAGTCTGTCGCCCGCTGACGCGGGCTTGTTCGTTAACCAACATCGGCCATCCCACGGCTTTCGCCGTGGGCCACAATCTTTCGGCCCTCCGGGCCTTGAGAGCAGCAGCGGCAGATACCTCTAACGCATGCCGATGCGAGACGTCGCCCCATTGCACCTGAAACACGCTAGCTAAACTGCTCCTTTCGTGTGGTCACTTTTTCGATTCGATCGAGGTCGGGCTCATAACCGAGGCCCGGGTTCGGCGGCACGCGGATCGTTCCGTGAGCGCTGACAGTCACCTCTGGGGAGATGATGTCCTCCGTCCAATACCGCCGACTGGCTGAGACGTCACCGGGAAGAGTGAATCCGGGGAGCGAGGACATGGCCACATTGTGGGCACGCCCGATGCCGGACTCGAGCATCCCGCCGCACCAAACCGGAATGTTCCTCGTCCGGCACACTTCGTGAACACGACGGGCGGAAGTAAACCCACCTACGCGGCCCAGTTTCACGTTAATGATTTTGCAGGCGCCCATTTCAATGGCCTTGCGCGCGTCGTCAGCGCTGTGAATCGATTCATCCAGGCAAATCGGCGTCGAAAGATCCCTTTGCAGCTTGGCGTGATCGATAATGTCGTCCCAACCGAGCGGCTGCTCGATCATCATGAGATAGAATCGGTCGAATTCCTTCAGGTGATCCAGATCGGCGAGCGTGTAAGCCGAATTCGCATCCGCCATCAGGGAAATTCGCGGAAACTCAGTGCGGATGCGCTCCAGGACATTGACATCCCAACCCGGCTTAACCTTCACCTTGATCCGTTGATAGCCGGCTGAAACTTCCAGCGCGATTTTCTCCAGCAACACCTCGATGCTGCTTTGAATGCCGATGGATACTCCGCACGGAATCTCATCGAGCGTCCCACCCACGGCTTTTGCCAATGAAATGCCGTTCTGTTGCGATTCGATCACCCAGAGCGCGTTCTCGAGGGCGGCCTTGGCCATGTTGTGACCGCGGATGGGGCGGAACCGCGTCGCAATTTCGGAGGGCGATGCCCAATCCTTTTCGAGCGCCCAGGGAACGAGGAACTCGCGCAAAACATGCCAGGCGGTTTCGAAAGTCTCGTGGCTGTACAGTGGCGCTTCTCCCGCCGTCACCTCGCCCCATCCTGTAAGGCCCTCCGCATCGACGCGCACCAGCACGATTCTGCGCAGGGTCGTTTTGCCGAAACTCGTCTCGAACGGATGGACGAGAGGCATCTGAATTTCCCGAAGTTCCACTCGATTAATCTTCATAAGGATCCAGTATGTAACGGCCTCGCGTCACGTCGTGTTCGAACCCGGTGATGGCCAGCTTCTGAGCGAAAAACTCTTGCAGTCGTTTACGAACCGCCAACTGGCGGCGGCGCGCCTCCGCGGGGTTTGACTGCCTTAAACGATCAATATCGGCCGGGATCTCGAGCATTGCTGCGGGCGCCGCTTTGCCTGAGCGTGGCGGCTTTCCCGCCAGCGCCCGTTTGACGCGCGTGGAACTCAGCCGCCATTCCGCAATCAAACGGTCACTCGGCAGTCCGCGTTGAAAACGGCTCTCAACTTCACCGTAATAATCCGGCAGGTACGAGCGGGCGACGGCCCCCAGCCGGACAATGTTGAGGAAAGCGTTCTTCGCCCGCAGGGGATCGAAAGTCCACTCGATAAGGCCGATGCCCGCTTCGAGCGCCTCTCGCCGCTGCGCCGTTTTGAGCGCCCTGCCCAACCCCTGGTTCTCGTGCGCACGCAAAACTCCAAGGGAAAGCGAATGATAATAACGCTCGTCGCCGTGCCAGGCGGGCAAGGAAGCGACGAAGCCCACCAGCGCGCCGCGCGGCGTGAAAGCCCCAAGCACCTGCCCGCCAATCTTCCGCAAGGTTACAAATAGCCTAAGCGGATAGACTTCGTGTTCCGCGTATCCCCAGATTTCCTTCTGAATCTTGACGAGGTCGGCAAGCTCTTCCAGTGTTTCGCAAGGCCGGATGGTGTATTTCACTCTTTCGATTTCAGCTCGTTCCAAAGCGATTCCATCTCCTCGAGAGAACACTCACGCAGCCTTTTTCCCCGCGCCGCGACTTCCCTTTCGAGCGCCTGGAATCGGCGCATGAATTTTTGATTCGCTTTTCGAAGGCACGTTTCCGGGTCAGAGTGCACGAATCGCGCCAGATTAGCTACCGAGAAGAGGAGGTCGCCGACTTCCTCCTCCAACCGGGATCGAGGCGCCGGCGTCTCTGCTTTTGCAACCTGAGATCTTAATTCCTGTCGTATTTCTCGAATCTCCTCTTCAACCTTCTCAAGCACGTCATCGGCCTTCTTCCAATCGAAACCAACTTCGGCGGCCCGCAGTCCCAGTTCGTAAGCGACGAGCGTGGCCGGCATGGAGCGGGCAATCCCGTCCAAGACGGATTTATCCGCCTTCTTGTCCTGAGCCGTTGCGGCGCGTTCCTGCTCTTTTACATTCAGCCAGCTCTTCAGGGCTTCGCCGGCATCACGGGCGCGCACTTCGCCGAAAACGTGCGGGTGCCGCCGGATGAGCTTTGCGTGCACGGCCTCGATCACGCCGTCGATGTTGAAGCGCCCATCCTCTTCCGCCAGACGCGAGTAGAACACCACCTGGAAGAGCAGATCACCCAGTTCATCTTCAAGGCCCTTGAAATCGCGCTCGTTCACCGCGTCAACGACTTCGTAGGTCTCTTCGATCATTAGACCTTTGAGGGTATCGTAGTCCTGCACGCGGTCCCAGGGGCAGCCTTCCGGTCCCCGCAAGTACGCCATCAGTTCGACAAGCTTGGAAAGTTTCTCGCCGGCCAGAGTCTCTCCTGTCCGAGGCAGATGGAAAACTGCACCCTGCCATCGTTGGGTCTAGTTAATCTATCAAGGGAAGCGGACTTACCGCAACTGGGAAGGTAGGCAGATGGTCAGATCGGGGAGGAGCGGCCCTCAAACCTGGCCACTGTGGTCCGTGTAATTACTTTTTGAGTATCCCACAAGTATGCGGACCAGTAATCGGCCGACCCTCGCCGATGTCCAGGCGCGCCCCCACCATGGAGTGCGGCAGCGCCAGTTGCCGCCGTTCGCTCGTATTCCACGGCGGCAGCTTCGCTGCCGCACTCCATAACGCTTCTAATCAACTAGTGAATCCAACACCTCGGCCACCTGGGCGTGCAAGTCAGGCGGCGCCCCGTACACCACTCTCGCGGTCTTTCCCGAACGGTCGAACAGGTACATGGTGGGCACGGAAGAGATGTTGCCGAACGCCTCTGCTGTGGCGGCGTCAGTGACGGCCACACGCAGGCCAGGGCTCAGCGACTCGGCGACGGAGTGTATCTTGTCTTCCGGTGACTCGACAGCAAGCGCCAGAATGGCAAGCTTGTCGCCGGGGCGAAGCCTGAATTCCCACTCATTCATATCGCAGGGCGATGATCGGATCGACCCTCGTGGCGCGGCGAGCGGGCACGTAACTCGCCAAAGCGGCAACCCCGGCCAGGAGAAGCGATACAGCGGCGAAGGTCCCGAAGTCGGTGGGGCGAACGCCAAAGAGCATTGACGACATCAAGCGCGTCAGACCCAAGGCGGCAGCCAACCCTGCGCCAATCCCGATCAGCGACAGCCGAAGACCGTGCCCAACCACCATTCTGAGCACGTCCGCCCGTTCGGCGCCCAGCGCCATGCGAATTCCGATCTCGTGCGTGCGCTGCGTGGCCGTATACGAGATCACTCCGTAAATCCCCACCGACGCCAGCACCAAAGCCAGTCCCGCGAAGACGCCGAGCAGCAGCATGGAGAAGCGGCGGCCCGCCACGGAATCCGTGACTCTTCTATCCATCGTCTGAACGTCGAACAAGGGCTCCTCGCTATCTTTCTCAGAGATGCGGCGGCGGACTGCGCTGACCAGGCTCAACGGGTCTACGGTAGTCCTTACCATCATGGTCATGCCCCCGGCGACCAACGGCAGGAGCTGATCCGGCAGCTGGACCAATGGCAGGTAAATCTGGTACTGGATCTTGGCGGATGCGTCAGAGTCGAGCCCGAAATGCTTGACATGGCCCACGACGCCCACAATCTCGATCGGCCCGTCGAGGCCCGGACCGAATCCGTCGGGCACCGCGATCCGGATGCTCTGCCCGATCGGATCCTGATGCGGAAAGAGGCCCTTGGCCATCGTCTCGTCGATAACCACAACTTTGGCGGAACCTTTGACGTCAGTATCGCTGACGAACCGCCCGCGCAACAACGGAATGTCCAAAGCGTGGAGATACCCAGGTGTGACGTCGTAGAGCAGCGCCCAGAGCATCTCACTTTGGGAACTGGGGCGCGGACGGCCCGAAACCCAGAACGGCAATTCGGAGTCGTTGCCGGACAACGGAACATCGTCGCCCAGCCCTGCCGCCTGCACTCCCGGCAGTGAGAGGACGCTCTCTGTAAGGTCGCGGTAAGCATTTCGAATGCGATCGGCCGAAGAGCGATTGGCGGGACTCAGCCCCATGGAGAATGTGAGCATGCTTCTCGGATTGAAGCCCGGCCTCACCCGGCTGAGCTGCCACATGGTTCTCAGCATCAAACCGGCGCCGACCAGAAGCACCATTGAAGCCCCCACCTCGGCGACCATCAGAGCCGCGCGCAGGCGGTGTTGTCCGCCTGTGGAACCGCGACTGCCTTCCCTCAGCGTGGTGTGCAATTCCATCCGGGACATTTGGAAAGCCGGGGCCAGCGCGAAAATCACTCCGGTAACCACGGACACCGCCAGGGTAAAGGCGAGCACCCAACCGTCCACGCCGATCTCCTCCATGCGCGGCAACCCGCCGGGAATGGCTGCCACCACCGCTTTTGTTCCCCAGTGGGCGAGAAGTAACCCCAGGGCGCCCCCGGCCAGAGCGATCAGCACGCCTTCGGTAAGAACCTGCCGCATCATACGCCCTTGGCTAGCGCCCAGGGCGGCGCGGATGGCCATCTCGCGGCGCCGCGTCGCGGAGCGTGCCAGGAGCAGGTTGGCCACGTTAGCGCAGGCGATAAGAAGCACAAAGCCGACCGCACCCAGCAGCACCAGCAAGGCAGGTCGCACATTCCCCACGATCTCCTGCGCCAGCGGGATCACGTTGACGCTGTGGTGGGCATTCGACTTGGGATAAGTCTGCGCGAGCTGCGCAGCCACGCTGTCCATGTCGGACGAAGCCTGCTCACGCGTGAGCCCAGGCTTCAGGCGTCCCATGGCGCGCAGCCCGGGATGCGCCTCGCGCGAGTGTGCAAGCACGTCGTCCCATTGGCCGAGCAGGGTGAACACGTCCGCAGAGCCCCAAAAACGGAAACCAGCCGGTACTACGCCGATTACGGTGTAGCCTTGCCCGCTCAAGGTGATCATCTTTCCGATGATGTCGGGACTTTCGCCGAATCGGCGTTTCCAAAGACCGCCACCAATCATCACCACGCGGGCCGCGCCGATGTGGTCCTCCTGGGCCTCGAAATCACGACCGCGTATGGGCTTGACTCCAAAAGTAGAAAAGAATGAGGCGGACACCATTCTCCCGTCCAGGTGCTCCGGCATGCCGCTGCCCGTGAGGTCATAGTCGGTCCAGCGGTGTCCGGCGAGGCTCTCAAAGGACCGGTTCTCCTTTTGCCAGTCCTGCAAGTTGGGGTAGGAGACCGACATGTTGTCGAATTCCGGCGTCTTCTCAGACAAAATCATGAGCCGGTTGGGATCGTGGTAAGGAAGCGGCTGAAGTAAAACTCCGTTTATAACGCTGAAGATTGCGGTGTTGGCGCCGATGCCGAGCGTTAGCGTCAGGACGGCGACAATCGTAAAGCCGGCATTGCTCGCCAGCATACGGAGGCCATAACGAAGATCTTGCCAGAGCGTTTGCATTGTAAGCGCCCTCCCGTTTTGTCGGAGACTCTCGTCAATTGAGAAGCCCCCTACTGACCAAAACGCGAAAGCGCTACTCTGAGTTCCAAAAAGAACGGGGATGGTGGCGCAATGTCATGTCTGTCGAAGGACAGCCCTCTCCCTTGGGGAGAGGGTGTCGTGCTCCGGCGTTTTCACCAGCCGGAGCGCGACGGGTGAGGGGTTACTTCCGCGGCGCCACGCGAGTCATGCGCCAGTCGAACCCTGCCCCTTCGGGGCATCGCAGACCTCAAAGCCCGAGGTCTGCGCCAGCCCGCGTCTGTGCGGCGGGTTGGGGGCGCTTCGCGAAGCGCCCCCACTATTTGCCGGTCCAACAAGCTTGTCGCTTGCCTAAGAAGGCCGAAATACCTTCCTGCGCGTCGGCGGCGAGCGAGTTCATGCTCATGATTTCTTTGGCGTAAGCGTATGCTTTGGGCTGATCCAAATCGACTTGAGCGTAGAAGGCTTGTTTACCTAGTGCCACGGTGAGGTTGCTTGCCGCGGCGATCTTTGAGGCGAGTTCTCGGGTTGCCTGGGCCAAATCAGTATCCGCGACGACCTGGTTGATCAAGCCCCATTCGGCAGCCGTAGCGGCGTCGATCAACTCGCCCGTTAGTAACATCTGGAGAGCTCTCTTGCGGCCTACGGCGCGGCTCAATGCCACCATGGGTGTGGTGCAGAATAATCCGATCTTCACGCCCGGCGTGGCGAACGATGCCTGGTCCGATGCCACCGCCAGATCGCAGGTCGCTACCAACTGGCACCCTGCGGCCGTAGCGATTCCCTGCACTTGAGCAATGACCGGCTGCGGTATGGACTGCACCTTCGTCATTAATTCCGTGCAGACGTCGAAGATGCGCCGGTACTCATTGATATCACGCCCCACCATCTGACCCAGGTCATGGCCGGAGCAAAACACCTTACCCGCGGCTGCCAGAATAACCGCGTGAATACTGCGGTCGCCGCCAATTCGCGCCAGGCAGTCAATCAGTTCCAGCATGAGTTCGAGCGACAACGCATTGCGGCGGTTAGGCCGGTTCAACGTAACAATCGCCAAGGGTCCTTCGATATCGAGGCAGATGTTCTCGTATGGCATGGTTTGTCACCCTCTCCCTCTTCGCTCCTGACTTTATATTATGGCTTGCGACGCCCTGAATAAAGACAACGGAACACCCAGCATGCCATAAGCCAACAGAATTGACCGGCTTTTCTGCGAAATTTTTTCTGGGCAGATGAATTGGCGGGAAGCCTAGAAGCTTTATCAAGACTGTCTGTACCCGATTGCAAGCGGGGATTGTCGAGCGCACAGGAAACCCATGCTCTTCCGCCTGTGGGGTCTCAACTCGAACTGCAGGCTGCTCCCCGGAGGGGAGCAAATTGAGTAGCCGGGGGTGAAACCCCCGGAACAGGCCCCACACCCCGCCTTCGGCACCCCTCTCCCCGCGGCGGGGAGAGGGGAGAGGGGGCGAGGGGCGCGACGTTTCCGGGGGCGTTGCCCCCGGCTACTCAGTTTTGCCCCTGCGGGGCTGATGCCTCCATCGATCACTCCACACCGCTGGCTGGGTCAACAGCCGTAGTTTTAGCGGCTTTATGCAGATTGCACCCGGGGCATGCCAGCGCGAGATTCCCCATATCGGAAATCCCGCCCCTGGATTGCGGAACGATGTGTTCGATGTGGAAGGTGGCTCCCTGGAGGCTCTCGTGCATCAGGCAATACTGGCATTGCGCACGGGCACGCGCCCGAACTTCGCGCGAAACTTCCTCCGGTACGCCCATTACGGCTGCTTGCCCAGGATCTGTAACGCCTCGGCACGTACAAGCGACAGCCGCTCACTCAGTTCAACCAAGGCCTCGAGCTCGCCCCTTTCGGACTCATGCAAAAGGCCCTCGTTGTTGCGGTCCATGAGTTCCTGAAGGCGGTGGTCCGCCTTCGCCGGGAAATGGAGGTTTCCTACGGCCTCCACCCATTCAACCGGAGCAGTGATCGTTGCACTCACACATTCATCCTATGACGCCGCACCGTCGCTGTCAACACTGCGGATCCACGCGTGTTGGGGCAATCACGCCATCGCGAGGAAGTGTGGCCCCGATATATTACGCCGTCGCGTTCATCGCGGCTACAGCCTGGCCAATGCGCTTCGGATAACTTCGCAGCAACTGCTGCTTCCTCTTCACCCAAGCCTGATTTGACGCCATGACCTTTCGCGATTGCGCGATGGCGGCTTGCATCTGATTCGGCGCAGGCCCGCCCTCAACGGTTCTGATTTCGACGAAGTGCCTGGGGTCGAGGGCCTTCAAACATTCCCGGTCAGAGATCTTCAGCCGGCGCCCAATCACATCGGACGCCCGCCGTTTAAGGGCAGCGACCAGCCGCCGATGCGTGTAGGCGCCTGCTACCTCCTCGACAGCTTCAGAAACAAGCTGGTGTGCCTGGCGGAAACTTATGCTCTCCTTCCGCACCAGTGTATCCGCGAGTTCCGTCACCGTCAGAGGCCTGTCCGAGACGCTGCGGCGCAAACGTTCTTTATCAAACTCCGCCGTAGAGAGCACTCCCTCAAACAATCGCAAAGCCCTTAAGGCGTCATAGAACATCGAGAGGATCATAGGCTGCAAGTCGTCTTCAGCGTCCACGGTGTCGCCAAACGGCGTGTTGTGCGCGCAAGTCAGTACGGCCTGAGCTTGGCCCAGGGCCTTGCTGGCCAGCACGCGCGTGTGCTCGAGCGCCACGGGATTGCGTTTTTGCGGCATGATGCTGCTCACCTGCACAAACGCGTCGTCGAGGCGCAGGAATCCAAACTCGTACGAACACCACAGGAGCAGGTCTTGCACCAGCCGTCCCAGGTTGATCATGGTCGCCGCCACAACCCCGGCGGACTCAGTCAGGTAATCGACGGCGGCGATTGCGCCGTACGAATTGAGCTGGACTCCATCAAAGCCCAGCAGTCGGGCCGTGTATTCACGATCGATGGGAAAGCCTGTGGTGGTGATGGCGCAAGCCCCCAGCGGGCTCCGGTTGACCCGATCAAAAAGCGCCCGCAGGCGTGCTGCGTCGCGTTCGAGAAACTCGACGGCAGCCATCAGGTAATGAGCAAGGGTCGTTGGCTGGGCAGGCTGTGTGTGCGTGTAGGCAGGTATGAGCGTAGCGACGTGGTCGCTCGCGCATTCCAGAAGAACCCGCGCGGATTCCACGACGGCCGACACAAGTTTAAGAATCTCTCGCCGCAACACCATACGATACATCGTGACGTCAATGTCGTTGCGGCTGCGGGCAGTGTGCATCTTACCGGCAATATCACACCCGCACTCCTGCTCGAGGCAGTGCTCGATATGGTAGAAAAGATCCTCGCAGGATCGTTCTCGCTTGGCCTTGCTGAGCGCGTCGCGGTCGAGCTGGGCCAGAGCCTCCAGACACGCCTTCGCTTCACGGCGCCGGATGATTCGCTGCCGGCAGAGCATTAAGGTGTGAGCGCTGTGAATCTCCAGCAAGGAGTCGAGAAAATACTTCTTGGCATCCTCGAAGTTGACCGCCAAGAC
>JBEKLY010000041.1:0-36879 GCA_050010015.1 Terriglobia bacterium | reverse complement strand
CTTTTGGGGATCAGTGTCGTCAGATCGTCGATCACAGGAGGAGTTGCTGTCGTGGCCATGGATTAGCTCCAGATAGAGAACATCAGCGAAGAAAACAGTTTGCCCTGGTGCATAAGGTAGTGCTCAACCAGGGGTCCCAGCGAGAGAGCAGGGAAGAACGTCAAAGCGCCGATTACGATCACCGTCCCCACCAACAGCCCAACGAAAAGCGCGCCGTGCGTGGGGAACGTGCCGCTGGACGACGGCACACGCTTCTTGGCGACCAGGCTTCCCGCGATGGCCAAGGTGGGGATGATGAACGCGAAGCGTCCGAGGACCATCGCCAGACCAAGGGTGAGGTTGTACCAGGGCGTATTCGGGTTGAGCCCGGCGAAGGCGCTGCCATTGTTTTCCGGGGTGCTCGAGTAGGCGTAGAGCATCTCGCTGAATCCGTGGGGCCCGCTGTTGGTGAGGTTGGCGATGGCCGGCCCAAGAGGATTCCAGTAGCCATTCTTGGCGAAGGGAGCGACGAGGCTGGCAGCGGTAAACACCAGAATCACGAAGGCCGTGGCAAGGATGGCCACCATCGCCATCTTGACTTCCTTCTGCTGGATCTTCTTTCCCAGGTACTCCGGCGTTCTCCCCACCATCAAGCCCGCAATGAACACCCCGATAATGGCGTACAAGAGCATGCCGTAGAGGCCTGACCCGACGCCGCCGAAGATGACTTCATCGCTCTCGATATTGAACAACGGAACGAGGCCGCCGATGGGAGTGAGGCTGTCGTGAGCGCTGTTGATAGCGCCGCAGCTTGCGTCGGTGGTGACGGTCGCAAACAATGCTGAACTGGCAATGCCAAAACGCGTTTCCTTTCCTTCCATGTTGCCGCCCGGCTGCTTGCCGGTGTGGTGGGCTTCAATGCCGAGCTTCGCGAGGATGGGATTGCCCGCCTGTTCGTAGTGGTAGCAGATGAAGACGCCCGCCAGAAACATCACCGCCATGGCGGCGAATAACGCCCAACCCTGACGCGTGTCGCCCACCATGCGGCCAAACGTATAGGTGAGCCCGGCCGGGATCATAAAGATCAAAACCACCTGGAGAAGGTCTGTCAAGGGGGTGGGGTTCTCGAAAGGGTGCGAGGAATTGGCGTTGAAGAACCCCCCGCCATTGGTTCCCAGCATCTTAATGACTTCTTGAGAGGCTACAGGACCTTGCGGAATCGTCTGGGTAGCTCCCTCGAGCGTCTTGACCGTCGAATAGGGATGAAAGTTCTGGATAGCGCCCTGCGAGCACAGAAACAACGCGGCAACAAAGGCGATGGGCAGAAGGACATAGACGGTAGCTCGGGTGAGGTCCACCCAGAGGTTGCCGATGCTGTTCGCCTCCTGGCGGGCAAAGCCGCGAATCAGCGCCACGGCAACAGAGATGCCCACCGCTGCCGAAGCGAAGTTTTGGACAGCTAGCGCCGCCATTTGCACGAAGTAGCTGAACGTCATCTCGCCGCTGTAGGCCTGCCAATTGGTATTGGTAAGATAGCTCACTGCCGTGTTGAAGGCCAGGTCCGGCGTGACGGGAGTGGCTCCCGAGGGCGCAGCCTTAGTGCCAAAGTGCATGGGGTTGAAGGGCAGGTAGCCTTGCAGGCGCTGGATGAGATAAACAAACAGGAAGCTCGCCACGCTGAAAGCAATCACGGATGCCGCGTATTGCGTCCAGCGCTGCTCGGCGTCCTCGCGCACACCAACCAGGCGGTAGATGAGGCGCTCCACCGGCCGCAGCAGCGGGTGGAGAAAGGTCCGTTGGCCCTGGAATACCTTGGCCATGTAAGCCCCCAGGGGCTTCGCAATCGCCAGGATCAGGGCGAAGAAAACGACGATGTGCAGAATTCCAAGCGCGGTCATGTTTGTTCCTCTTCCTTCCTCTTACTCCAAGCTGCGTATTTCGGCTTGCCTTGCGTCTGCCGGTGTCGTTCTGAGCCCGTTCGCTTCGCTCAGAATGAAAGGTCTGGGCGACCACCCCTGGTTCCCCTCCACATTGAGGAGAGGACTAAGGGGTGGTGTCAAAAGCGCTCCGGGCGAAGCAATGCGTAAAGCAGATAAACCAAAAGAAACAGCGCAGTCACTCCTGAAATGATGTAGTCCACCGCATGTCTCCCTCTTAAAGACGGTCGCAGGCCCTGGTAGAAGCCCAGCAGGCTACAAACAACACTAACCCTACGAAAACATAAAACAGATCCAGCATATGAACACCTGCACCCTAAGCAATTAGGAAGTAATTCCCATGCTTAGTATGCAAGGCAGGGCATAAAGAAGGCATAAGGATTTGCCAAAAATTTCGTTAAAGCATTCAGGCTGTTTCAACACTGTCATTCCTCGCCGCCTACGGCTCGCTCGAAAATCGCGGCATCAGCGCGAGCGCGGCTGGTGGGGGCGGTTCGCGAACCGCCCCTACTCGAAAGTCACGTCATGCCCGCGAAAGCGGGAATCCATATTCTCTCCGACGCATAATGGGTCACCGCTTTCGCGGGGACGACGTTGCAAATGATTTTCGTTCGCTCGGGCGGGTGGTGCGCCCATGGAAGCTCCTTGGAATGACACACCAATAAGTTTCTTCAGCAATCTCCTAAGTCCGAAGCCGCGACTGCCTGTAATTCCTAGTCCCCAGCCCTCATTTCAGGCTATACTGATTTCGGGTCTCGGGCATTGAATGGGAAATGAACTGGTCCAACTCACGGTCTTCGAATCCGCGGGAACGCTGGCGCCTGCGGTGGCGCCGCAACGGGCAACCCCTGTGTCCGCGCCTGGCAGGCTGAGGACCTTCTACATTGAAACCTTTGGCTGCCAGATGAATGTTCACGATTCGGAGAAGGTGCAAGGGGTGTTGCTGGCGCGCGGGATGACACCTGTCGAAGACCACGTGCAGGCTGACCTCATTCTTTACAACACGTGCAGCATTCGGGAAAAGGCCGCACAGAAGGTCTTTTCGCGCCTGGGCGCCTTCCGGAAGGGCAATGGTGCGGCGGGGAAGGTGATTGGGGTGCTGGGCTGCGTGGCGCAGCAGGAGGGCGAGCGCTTCTTTGAGCGCGCGCCGCAAGTCAGTTTCGTCTGCGGCTCTGCAAGTTATTCCAAACTTCCCCAGTTGCTTGACCAGTTGGAAGCCGGAAATCGGCGCGTCGCCGGTCTTTCCCTCGACACCGACGAGTGTTTCGAGACGGAATTGACTCGCCGCGACAATCCTTTCCGCGCCTATCTCACGATCATTGAAGGATGCGACCAGCGCTGCGCGTTCTGTGTTGTGCCCATGACGCGCGGCCCGCAGCGCAGCCGTCCAAGTGAGAAGATTGTGGTTGAGGCGCGGCGCCTGGTGGACGAAGGTTACACAGAAATCCAGCTTCTGGGCCAGATCGTCAATGCCTGGCAGGATCCCTCTCCGGCACACCGGAGTTTTGCGGAGTTGCTTTCGTGCGTGGCCGAAATCCCCGGCATCCGCCGGGTTCGCTTCTCAACCTCGCATCCGAGATTCTT
This sequence comes from Terriglobia bacterium, assembly GCA_050010015.1. GTDB lineage: Bacteria > Acidobacteriota > Terriglobia > UBA7540 > UBA7540 > CAVROP01. The sequence goes on along the minus strand of JBEKLY010000041.1, from coordinate 33,379 downwards.
CACCCCTGACATCGTCCGGGCAATCGACGCCCACCCCGCCCTTTGCGATCAGGTTCACCTGCCGGTGCAGTCAGGCTCCACGCCGGTCCTGGCGAGGATGCTGAGGGGCTACACCCGCGAAGAATATCTCGAAAGAATCCATTGCATTCGGCGGGCGCGCCGCTCGATCAGCCTTTCCACAGACATCATCGTCGGCTTTTGCGGCGAAACACGGCAGGACTTTGAACAGACGCTTTCGTTAATGCAGGAAGTGGAGTACGATCAGGTCTTCTCGTTTAAGTACTCCCCACGGCCCAATACGCTCGCGGAGACTCAGGGGGATGCGCTGCCAGAAGATGAGAAGGGACGGCGGCTGGCCGAACTCCAGGAGTTGCAGCGGCAGATCCAGTTGCGGCGTAATCAGGCGCTGCTGGGTGAAACCTTCGAAGTCCTCGTGGAAGGATACCATCCGCGCCTGGGGCAGGCGGTGGGGCGCAGTACCACGAATCGCGTAATCAACTTTCCTGGAAGCGAGGCGGATGTCGGACGTTACCATAACGTGAAGGTGACCGGGGCGGGGCCGAACAGCTTGGTCGGAGTGCGCGCGTAAGGGCGCCCCGTTCGGCTGGCCGCGATCGGCTCTCCTGCTTTGAAAACGTGTAAGGGTAGGGCTTGCCCTACCCGTTTAATTAGGGGACGGCAAGCCGTCCCCCTACAAGCAGGGTGGGTGTACAGGCTCTGGAGGGTGGCATGGAAATCGAAATGAGAATCCGCGGATTGGTGATGGATCCGGTCACGAACATGCCCATCGTGATCTTGAAGGACATCAACGGAGCTTCGGTGCTTCCCATCTGGGTGGGCATTTACGAGGCGAACGCGATTGCCCTGGAAATCGAGAAGGTCACCACTCCCCGTCCCATGACCCACGACCTGCTGAAGAATCTGCTGCTTGGGCTCGAGACGCACGTGCAGAAAGTGGTGGTGAACGAACTGAAGGAAGACACCTTCTATGCCCTGATCTGGCTGGAACGCGACGGACAGGTGATGTCCATCGATTCGCGGCCCAGCGACGCTCTGGCGCTGGCCCTGCGCATGGATTGCCCAATCTACGTCGAAGAGGAAGTTCTGAAGAATTCCAAGGTGGCCAGCGGAGCCAGCGAAAAAACCAGCAATGAAGAACTCCGAAAGTGGCTGGAAGGATTGGGCGACGAAGACATGGGCCGCTATAAGATGTAAGCATCCCCCGCTCCAAGCTGTAATTTGAAATCTGAAATTTGATCTGAAATCCCAAATCTTGTGTCGCAGCTTCCGGTAGTGTTCTAGTTTAACTCACAGTGCCGGGCCGGTCGGGGCATTTGCCGATCTGAAGATCGGCGCGACTTTCAAATCAGGGCACTACCCAGACCTTAGCCCTTGCTCAGATCATCTAAAAGGCTTATCTTAACGGTTACACAGGGAGCGCTCGCGGTAGGGCGCCCCGGGTGTTCACAAGGCACAACGTGTAGGGCTGCCCGCGTTGGGTGCCCTGGGCGGCGACAGACTGCGCCTATCCTAGCCGGTGGGAGTTCGGAGTGAGCACGGTAATCGCCATCGCTAACCAGAAAGGCGGCGTCGGGAAGACCACGACGGCTATCAATCTAGCCGCTGCACTGGCTCTTAACGACCAGCGCACCCTCCTGATCGACCTCGACCCACAGGCCAATTGCACTCTTTCTTTTTTCAACCCCGACGAAGTCGAGCACTCGACCTATGAGGTGCTGGCGGATCACAGCATGGCCCTTTCCCAAGTGATGCGGCCGACGCGCCTGGCGAATCTGTGTCTCGTGCCGTCGCGCATCTCGCTGGCCAAGCTGGAAACTCAACTGGTCGGCCAGTTTGACGCCCCCTATCGCCTCAAAGACGCCTTGCTGGCCGTGCGCGACGACTTCGACCTGCTGGTCATTGATACTCCGCCGGCCCTCGGCCTCCTCACCGTGAATGCCCTGGTCGCCGCGCAATACCTGCTGGTGCCCATCCAAGCGTCCTATTACGCGCTGGAAGGCACGGACGACCTTCTTGAAACGCTGCAGCGCATTCGCGCCCGCCCCAATCCGGAACTCGAGCTGCTCGGAGTGATCGTCACGCTCTTTGACCGGCGCACTAATCTGGCGCGCGACATTTACAAGCAGGTGCGCAACGTTTTCGGGGATAAGGTTTTCAAGACCGTCATCGGAAAGAATGTGCGCCTGGAGGAAAGCCCCGCCTATAAAGAAACTATCTTCACGTTTGCCCCTGACTCAACAGGAGCGAAGGAATACAGCCAGCTTGCCAAGGAGGTCATGCAACGTGTCAGCTAGACGCGCTGGATTGCCCGTGACCGTCAAGATGCGGCACAACGCCCATTACGTGGAGGAAATCATCTCCCGAACCGGCGCCGCCATCGGCAGAATGATCCCCGTCGAGGAAATACAGCCCAACGCCGGCCAGCCGCGCAAGGATGTCGGCGACTTGCAGGGGCTCACCGATTCGGTGCGTGAGAAGGGCGTGCTTGAGCCGCTGCTGGTGCGGTTTCTGCCCGAGTCGGGGAAGTACATGATCATCTCCGGTGAGCGCCGCTACCTGGCCGCGCGCGCCGCCGGGCTTTTTGAGCTTCCCTGCATTGAGAAAGATGTTGATGACGCCGAAACCCTCGAGATGGCGCTCATCGAAAACCTCCAGCGCAAAGACTTGACCCCCTTCGAAGAGGCGGATGGCGTGCAGGCGCTGGCCGGCCGCTTCGGCCTGACCCATGAGGAAATTGCCGGGAAGCTCTCCAAGTCGCGATCTTCAATAACTGAACTGCTCAGCCTGCGGGCGATTCCCGATGAGATAAAGGCCCTGTGCATCGAAAAGGGTGTGCTTTCCAAATCACAATTGCTGCAGGTGGCCCGCCAGCCCAACGAGGCGAAGATGAAGGACCTGGCTCAGCGCTTTGCCTTGGGCCTGGTGAATCGCGAGCAGGCCCGCGCCGAGCGTAACCCCGATAAGAAACCGCGTCCGGCTGTCTTCCGCTTTGTCCCGCCCGCCAAGGAGTTTAAGCTGGTACTGCAGTTCCGCAAAAACAGCGTCGAACGCAACGAAGTCATCGCCGCCTTGCGCCGAATTCTCGAAACCTTGGAAGCTGAGAAGTAAAGCACACCTCGAAGAGACTGCGCTCTACCCTGGGGAGAGGGCCTCCCGCTGCCGGCGTGATTACCTGCCGGAGCGGGACGGGTGAGGGGCCGGTTCGCGGTGAGGAGTAAGGTTGTGACCGAGTCATCAACAAAACTGCACCCTGACTTGCTCTTCGTCTACGGCACACTGCGGCGCGGATTCCGCCTGCACCATCACTTGAAAAGGCTGGGCGCACAATTTGTGGCAGCCGCGAAGGTGCAGGCGGAAATCTTCGACTTGGGAGAATTCCCTGGTGCGCGCCAATCCACCAATCCGGGAAAGACGGTCGAAGGCGAGCTTTTCCGCCTACACAAAGTAGAAAACACCTTGAGAGTCCTAGACCAGGTGGAAGGCATCTCGACACGAAATCCGGACCGGGGCTTGTTCGAGCGCGGGACGGTTGAGGTCGCATTGCCCAACGGCGAGCGTCGCCAGGCGTGGATCTACTGGTTCCGGCGTCGCCGCGCGGGTCCTGTGACGAATCGGGAAAGTTCTTGAAACAAAGGACCGCTGCGGTAGGCAAATGATTCCTGACGGGCAAACAAATGAGTTAAGTCCGAACCAAGTCCGCGCCCTCGAGTCGCTCTTGCTCGCTGGCTTCAGGTTTGTCACATTTGAGCGCTATGCCCGCTACCCGGCCGTGGAGCGAGAGGGATTTGTGACCTTGCTGGACATTAGCGGCGAGAACGTCAAACTCTTCGGCCAAGTGGGATATCATGTCGGAGATGGAATCGGAATGCTGGTGGAAAAAGGACCCGTGAAGGCGTTTGTCTGGAAGAGCCAATCGGTAACCGCCACGCCGGAGTTGCTGTCCGCCTACGAGCGGATTAAGCTTGATCTGCGCCGGCTGCTGCACGGCTCGGCCGGAGAGGCGCCTTAGGCAGGAAGCGGACTGCGAGACGGAAGAGCGAATTCAAATGGCAAATGGTGTGCGATTTATCGAATGGCAAATCCCAAACCATTTGAACTTGCCGTTTGCCATTTGTCATTTGAAATGGTTGTCCCAATCGCAGCGAACTACTTGCTGCCTTCTGCCTACCGCCTACTCTTGATTCAGGGAGGGCTCGAAAGCAATGAACGACCTATATGACGTACTCGTGGTCGGTGCCGGACCGACGGGCTTGGCTTGCGGGATAGAAGCGCAACGCGCCGATTTGAAGCTGCTGATACTGGAGAAGGGCTGCTTGGTGAACTCACTGTTTCATTATCCGCCCAATATGACCTTTTTCACTACGCGCGAACTGCTCGAGATTGGCGACTTGCCTTTTGTGAGTGTGAATATCAAGCCGGCGCGCGCCGAAGCGCTCGAGTACTACCGCCGTGTGGCAGACCATTACAAGCTGCCCATCCACTATGAAGAGCGCGTAACGCAGGTCAGGAAAGAAGACGGCGCTTTCGCGATTGACACCGGCCTGCGCAGCGGGCAGCACTGCAATTATCGTTCCCGCAATGTCGTGCTGGCCACGGGCTACTACGATCTTCCCAACCTGATGAATGTGCCCGGGGAAAATCTATCCAAAGTTTCGCATTACTACCTGGAACCGCACCAGTTCTATGGGCGGCGGGTGGCCGTTGTCGGCGGCGGCAATTCGGCGGCGATTGCGGCGCTGGACCTCTACCGTTACGGGGCCGAGGTCACGCTGGTGGTGCGCGAGAGCGAACTGAGCCGGCATATCAAGTATTGGATCAGGCCCGATCTTGAGAACCGGATCAAGGAAGGTTCAGTCCGCGCTCAGTTCGGTAGTGTTTTGACTGACATTGAGCAGGACTGGATTGTGGTGCGCAACTTCGACGGCGAAACATCACGCTTCGAAAATGACTTCGTTTTCGCCCTCACCGGTTATCATCCCGACTTCGACTTCCTGCGCAGCGCTGGCGTGCGGATTGACCCGAACACCTGCCGCCCCGAGTGCAGCACGGAGACGCGCGAAACCAATGTGCCAGGCCTGTACCTCGCCGGCGTGATCATCGCCGGAATGGATACCAACGAGATCTTCATTGAAAACGGTCGGTTCCACGGCAAGCAGATCGTGGACGATATCAGGGGCAAGAGCAGTTGTCAGTAGTCAGTCGTCCTTTGTCGGCAGGCCACCTTCGCCTATTATTAGAGCAGATATTATTACTTCCTTATGTAAGTTGCCGATCACTACCACCCCGAACTAAGGACCTTCGACAACTGATCACTGACTACTGCTTCACCGGCACTTTCGTGGCCACCGTGTCGTGAGTAATCTCGAAGGTCACCTCAGTCCCCGCAGCGATAGTAATGTTCTTGCCTTTCTTGGTGGAGAATTTGCTCGCCAGGGCGTTTAGGCTGCCAGCCGCCTGATCCTTGGTCGGCGCGCCGCCCGCAGCCGGAGCGTTTGCAACAATGTTGTACTTCGTGCCGCCGGGAGTTGAGATGGAGTCTGCGATAAGCAGAAAATCGCCCTTCTCTTTATCCTTGCCCTTGCCTTTGGCTTGCTCCGGCGGGTTCACAAACGTGATGTGACCATCAACGGTGCTGCCTTCCGGAACAACTTCTCCCCCAGGGCCGAAGACGGGTTCCACAACCTTGCCCGTAAACATGTCTCCGGTTTCGTTCGCTTTCGAGCTCAGCTCAGTGATGAACTGCACATGCAGCTCTCTTCCGGCAAGGAGCGTAATCGTGTCATCCGCCGCAACGCAGACTGCAGAGATGACGAATATTGCCACGAGTCCCACCGCGAATCTTGATCTACTCATATCGTTCCCCTCGTAACTTGTCATTCCGAGCGCAGACTTCATGAGCCTTCGGCTCGCCATTTATCATGAAAATGCCCTCTCCCCCCTGGGGGAGGGGGTGGCCCGCGACGGCGCTTTCATCAGTCCGTCAGCTGACGGGGTCGGGTGAGGGGGTCCAGGCTCGCTATTTTCATGGCAGTGAGGAATCACGCTCTGCTATTGCATTAGAGTCAGGGCCAGATTCCTCGCTGCGCTCTTTCGAAAGACTGTCATTCTGAGCGAAGCGAAGAATCTGCAGTAGTTCGCTTCGAACCGGAACTGCAGATCCTTCGCTTCGCTCAGGATGACAGCGAAGGGCTAGGACTGACATCACTCTTACCAACTGCGCGGCTCCGACCTGCCCACCGGCCGATCTGCCTACTGCCCGCTGCCGGCTCTTTTCGCCGTGGTATCGCGAGAAATGACGAAGGTCATCCCAAGGCCCGCCGGAACAATGATGTCCTTACCCTTCTTGAGAGCCCCGTGAATGAGCCCGGCTGCCGCGCCAATCCCTGCTCCGTAAAGCGCGCCGGTTCCACCGTGGGCGATTGCACCGACAGTGGCGCCCGCCGCCGCGCCCACACCGGATTCCACGGCCGTCCCTTTCCCGTCTTTCCCGGGCCCCTGCAGTGTTCCCTCTTGATCCTTCACATCCGCGCCCTCGGCATCCTTAAGACTCGCCACGATATTGTACTTGGCGCCCTCAGGATTGGCGATCGAGTCGACGACCAGCCGCATTTCACCTCTGCCTTTTGCATGACCGGGACCCTTCAGATAAGTGATGTGGCCATCCACGAAGCTGCCTTCCGGGAAGACTTCCTTGCCCTTCAGGAAAATGGGCTCGACAACCTTGGCCGACCACATATCGCCCGCCTCGTTGGTCTTCGAGCTGAGCGTGGTGATCAGTTGTACCTGGATCTCGCTGCCGGCGGGCAGCCTGATCGTATCGTCCGCCGAAAATGACAGGGTCGAACAAACGAGAGCTGCCGCCGCAATCAGGATGAGTTTTGAGCTTCTCATAGCTCCTCCCTCGGATCCCTACATTGCGCTTGACGATTCAATTGTATCAGCTTTAGTCTTCCCTCTTACAGGCAATCCATCAGCGGTTAGTGTCGCGATTTGAAAGTAGCGCCGACCCTAAGAGCCTGCCCTGAGCGAAGCGAAGGGCCGGCAGATGCCGACCTAAAGGCCGGCGCTACGGGCTACACTCATACGGTGCCTGTCATGGGAGAATGACATGTCTTCTCGACGTCGATTCTTACGTCATGCCGGCGGAGGGCTAGCTCTGGCGGCCGGAGCGAGCACGGCCGTCCCGTCAGACGCGCTGTTGGGGCAGGGAAGTGTCGCGGCGGCTTCTTCCGCTTCGCTACCAGCTTCGATTCGGGCGCTGAAGTCCATGAAGGATCTCGCCAAGCCGATCAGCACCGAGGAGCGGCGGGCGCGGATCGAGGAGGCTCATCGTTTGATGGCCGAGAACCGGATTGATTCCTTGATGCTCATGAGCGGGACGTCGCTAGTCTACTTCGCCAACATCCGGTGGTGGGGTGGTGAGCGGCTGTTCGCGTTGATCCTGCCGGCCAAGGGGCAGCCGTTCTTCGTTTGTCCTGCTTTCGAACGAGTTCGCGCCGAGGAGCAGATCGCTCAGAGTCCTTTCGCAGGAATTGCTGACGTCCGCATCTGGGAGGAGGACGGGAGCCCCTACTCGCGCATCGCCGAGGGACTGAGGGAGAGGGGCCTTGCCGGCGGACGTCTGGGAATGGAGGAGACGGTCCACTACGTCTTTAGTGAGGGCGTCAGCAAGGCCGGGCCGGCCCTCAACATCGTGAGCGGCACACCGGTTACTGCCGGCTGCCGAATGCGCAAAAGCCGGCATGAAATTGAGCTGATGCGGCTCGCGGCGCGCGTGACCATTACGGCCTATGAAGCGGCATGGCGCGCCCTCGAACCGGGCATGACGCAGCAGCAACTCCAGCGACTGATCGAGGCCGCCTATTCTCAACTCGGTTTTCCCGGTGGAGTCAGCGTTAACGTCGGCCGGTACTCCGCCCTACCGCACGGCTCGGTTGAGCCGCAGACCATCCATGAGGGCGAAGTCGTGATGATCGACGACGGGTGCCTGGTGGAAGGGTACACTTCCGATATCACGCGGACCTTCGTGCTCGGCAAACCCACCGACAAGATGCGGCAGGTGTTTGACATCGTTCGCCGTGCGCAGAAGGCAGCGCTCGACGCGACCCGTCCCGGGGTCGAGGCTCAGGCAGTCGATGCGGCGGCGCGCAAGGTGATCACGGACGCAGGTTTCGGCCCGGGGTACAAGTTCTTCACGCATCGGGTGGGACATGGAATGGGGATGGACGGCCACGAGTGGCCGTACCTGGTGCGCGGAAATACACTCAAGCTCGAGCCGAACATGATGTTCAGCGACGAGCCGGGGATTTACATTCGTGGCGAGTTCGGAGTCCGACTCGAGGACGACATGCACGTCACGGAGAACGCTGCCGAGCTGTTCACGGGACAGAGCGCATCGCTGGAAGAGCCGTTCGCGGGGTGCTAGAAGAAGTCAAGAGTCGAGAGTCGAAAGTCAAATCCCAGAGAGCCGACGCCGGGAAGCAGGGCTCGACTCTTGACTTTTGACGACTCCTCGACTTTCCGCTGGCCGTCCGTTATACTGAACCTTGAAGGGCGATGCCAAACATACTCAAAGAAATCGCGGATTCCGCTACGGCTCTGGCCAAGGGTTTTTCCATCACCTTCAAGACCATGCTTCGGCCCACGGTAACCGAGAACTACCCGGACGAGCCGGTTCATTTTGAAGACCGTTACCGTGGCCTGCACATATTGAAACGCGACGAAAACGGACTCGAGAAATGCGTCGCCTGCTTCCTTTGCGCGGCGGCTTGCCCGGCCAACTGCATCTACATCGAAGCGGCCGAGAATACCGGCGACCACCGCATCAGCGCGGCGGAGCGTTACGCGAAGGTGTACAACATCGACTACAACCGGTGCATCTTCTGCGGCTATTGCGTGGAAGCATGCCCCTGCGACGCCATCACCCACGGCCACGGCTTTGAAATTGCCGCCTACGACACCAACGCTTTGGTCTACCGTAAGGAACAACTCCTCGAACCCGTACCCAACGCCGCTGCCAAGAAGTAGCCCCTCGCGTCTTCCCCTGCCGGATTCTGGGCAGTCCCTCATTCCGCTCGAGGTGCCCGGAACCCATGAAGTGTCATTCCGAGCGCAGCGAGGAATCTCGCTCTGCGTCGAGTGGATCACTGAACAAGGACCAGGGCGAGATTCCTCGCTACGCTCGGAATGACAGCTAATTCAAAGCGGCAACTTGACATTCGATGGCCGCAAGGCTAAATTGTTAATGAGTTAATGAGAAGTAAATCCTCTCTCCCCAACGCCGGTTCTCGGCGCGTCCTCCGAACACCGCAGGATGATGCTTCTCCCATTTAGGAGGGTGTGAGGCATGCACAAAAGATGAAGACGAGTGTGAAGGTCCCTAATGGAGTGGAAGAGCTCGTAGGCACGCACGACGGGAATCTGCGCTTACTGGAAAAGTCCTTTAAGGTTTCAGTACACCTAGGTGAGGACGCGCTCGAGATCGAAGGCGGGGACAGCGAGGTGCGGCGCGCGCAGAAGCTTTTGCAAGAATATGCGGACCTGGTGGAATCCGGGTCGCGATTTGACAGCTCGGAGGTCGAATCCTTCCTTCGCATTGCTGGACAGGATCCGGAAGCCACGCTCAAGGGCCTTGCCGAAGCCGGCCGCCCGCGGACCTTTGGCAAGAAATCCATCACGCCCAAGAGCCTCAACCAGCGTACTTACGTGGACGCGATCGAGCGCCACGACATGGTGTTCGGAATCGGGCCTTCGGGCACAGGAAAGACTTACCTGGCAGTGGCCATGGCCGTTGATGCGCTGCTGAGCAAAGAAGTCAGCCGCATCATTCTGGCGCGGCCCGCAGTGGAAGCGGGCGAGCGCCTGGGATTCCTCCCAGGCACCATCCAGGAAAAAGTGAACCCCTACTTGCGCCCGCTGTACGATGCGCTCTATGACGTGCTGGACCCGGACAGGGTGGAACGCTACATCGAGAAAGGCATCATCGAGATCGCGCCCATTGCTTTCATGCGCGGCCGCACGTTGAACGATGCCTTCGTGATTCTCGACGAGGCCCAGAACACCACCAGCGAGCAGATGAAGATGTTCCTGACCCGTTTGGGCTTCAACTCGAAAGCGGTGGTCACCGGCGACATCACTCAGATTGATCTGCCGGACGGCCGGCGTTCCGGCCTGGTCGAGGCGATCGATGTGGTGTCGCGAGTGCCGGGAATCAATTTTGTGTATTTCACGGAGCGGGATGTGGTGCGGCACACCCTGGTGCAGCGCATCATCCGTGCCTACGAGGAATACGATCAGGCCCGCGCCGCGAGCGGGAACAACAGCAAGAACCACAATCGATCCGGTGATTCTTAATCTGCAAGACAAACACATTGTCAATACTTCACGATTGAGCGAATATGTGGGTGAGCTCAGGCGAGCGCTCGGACTCGGCAGGCGTGATTGCAACGTCTGCCTCGTGAGCGATCGGGAGATCAGGCGCTTGAATGCGCTCTACCGGGGAAAGGATCGTGCCACGGATGTCTTGTCATTTCCGTGGGACGCTCCGCAGCCGCAGGCCCACTCGCGAACCAGGAGTAGTGGCGCCCGGCACAGGCAAGCGCGCAGGAGCGCCGATACGCGTCGAGAGTCAGAGTTCAAGAACCATCTCGGCGACATCGTCATATCCGTCGAGACAGCCAAAAGAAACGCGCGCCAGGAAGGGCACTCAACCCTGAATGAAATCCGCTGGCTTATCCTGCACGGCCTTCTGCACCTCGTGGGCTACGATCACGAATCCGATCAGGGTGAGATGGTTCGCCTGGAGCTTGCACTCCGAACCCGGCTGGGCATATCGGGAGAGTGATGGATTTTAATACGATCCTGATCACCATTGCGTGGCTGGTCGTTCTGGCGGTCCTGCTGGTGGCCGGCTCGGTGGCCTCGTATTTGAGGCTGCTGATGCGGCGGCTGACCGTGATGAGCGCCAGGAAGTTGTTTCGACCTCCCGAGCCGGGGCGCATCACGATCGACCGGGAGCGCGTGGGCGTCTCGATTTCAGCCCTGCATGGCGCCGCGATGCACCTGTTTGCCGTCGGCGTAACCGCGCTGCTGGTTCTGCGCAGGCCGGACCATTTTTGGGGAAACGTGGGCGCCGCGTTGGTCATCGTCATGACGGCGGTTGCCATTGCCGACCAGCTCATCCCTTTCCTTCTGGTGGCGCGCCACGACGAGCCGGAGGTCATCCTTGAGCACTGGATGCCGGCGGTGCGGCGGCTGGTTTATTTGGCTCTGCCGCTTACTTTTCTGATTCTCATTTCCACCACCATGAGCCGCCTGTTGGAGTCGACGGAGCAGGAACCCGAGCCTCCCACTCCGGCGGAAAATCTGCAGGAATTCATCGAGGTCGGACAGCAAGATGGCCTGATCGAAAAAGGCGAGGCGGAACTCGTGCAGTCGGTGGTGGAATTCAGCGACAAGTTGGTGCGCGAGGTTATGACGCCTCGCACGGAAATCGCGGCCATCGACGTGAACGCCTCTCTCGAAGACCTGCGCAAGCTGTTCCGGGAAAAGCGGCTGACCCGGTACCCCGTTTATAATAGTCAGATGGACCGCATCGAAGGTATTGTCAACGTTCGCGATCTGATGGAGTTACCTCCGGAAGAACAGTCGAGGATCACAATTCGCAGCCTGGTCAGGCCTGTCCCCTTCGTGCCGGAGACCCGGCACATCAAGGACCTGATGAAGGAATTACAAAAATCCACCGTTCAGATGGCGATCGTCATCGACGAATATGGCAGCGTGGCGGGCCTTGTGACCATCGAGGACATGCTGGAAGAGATCGTGGGAGAAATCAAGGATGAGTTCGAGCCCCACGCACAGGATATCGTCAAGGAAGCGGAGAATACCTACCTCGTTTCAGGCCACACTGACCTGTCGCAGCTTGGCGAGGAATTGCATATCCCGCTCCAGGCTCCGGGCTACTCCACAGTGGCAGGGCTGGTGCTCGCTTATCTGGGCCACGTGCCTGTTCCGGAAGAGAAGGTGCAGGCTGACGGGGTAACCATCGAAGTCCTGGAAGCCAACAAGCGGACCGTATTAAAGGTCCGCGTGATCGTGCCTCCACCAAACACCAAGGGTGCTACCAATCATGGCGGAGCCCACTAAATCCGGTTTCGCGGCGGTCGTCGGAAGGCCCAACGCCGGCAAAAGCACGTTAGTGAATGCGCTGGTTGGTACCAAGGTCTCCATCGTCACCGCGGTGCCGCAAACCACACGCAACCGAATTCTGGGAATCGTCAATCGTCCCCCGGCGCAGATCGTGCTCATGGACACGCCCGGCATTCATCGCCCGCATTCCCGCCTTAATGAACAAATGATGAGCTTCGTTCGTCAGGCGCTTGCGGAACGGGACCTGGCGATCCTGATTGTCGACGCCTCGGAGCGTTACGGGCATGGAGACGAATTTGCCGTGGGCCTCTTGAAAGAGTACGCGCCGCGGGCCATTCTGGCGCTCAACAAAATCGATCGAATCAGGAAGCCGAAACTCTTGCCTCTCATGCAGCTCTACTCCGGGCTGTATAGTTTCGAGGAGATCATACCGGTCTCAGCCCTCAAGGGCGAAGGGTTGACGGAGCTTTTGGACGCCGTCGTGAGGCTGCTGCCTGAGGGTCCGCACTATTTCCCGCCCGAAATGTACACCGATCAGCCGGAACGCTTTCTGGTATCGGAAATCATTCGAGAGAAGATCATCCTCCACACTCGGCAGGAACTCCCCTACGCGACCGCCGTCATCATCGACGACTTCGAGGAGGGCGAAAACCTCACGCGCATTCAGGCAAGCATTGTGGTCGAACGCGAGTCGCAAAAGCCAATCATTATCGGCTCGGGAGGCGAGATGCTGAAGCAGATTGGCAGCGAGGCACGGCGGGAACTGGAACGATTGTTCCCTCCCAAAGTCTTCCTCGAACTCTACGTCAAAGTTGAAGCCAATTGGCGCGACGCCCGGCCAATGGTTGCGGCGCTCGATTACCGCAACGAAGGATAGACTGGAGTTCAGCCGCGCCTTTCCATCGTCCTGAGCGAAGTATGGGTATGCGAAAACTGCCCACTGCTCGTGAGATCGAGTTGGCGGCAGCGGCTGACAGTCCCTCGAGCAGTCAACACGGCGCGCTACCCCGCAACGAAGCCCTGGCCATGCTGGTTCGGCGGGGTTTTCGACCTTCGCAGGCCAAACTCGACGTGCCGTTCAGCGAGAATCTGGACGAAACGACTGCCGAGCGACTGGCGAAACAGCTTCGTCATTATGCCTTCCGCCTCTTTCTCCGTGGGGCGATCCAGAAGGCGCAGGGGTTTGCGCCGGTTGAGGCGACACAATACCTTGAGGCGGCGCAGGCCCAGGCATGCGCTGAGTCGCTGGTCGATTTGGGACTGGCGGAGCGGCTACAGCGGGGCCGCTACAGGCTGCTCCGGCCCGCTAAAAGCTTCGGCGGAACGCTCGAGTGGTACGTGGCGCGCGAGATCCATTGGAGGCTAGGTTTCGACGTGGCGTCGGGCGTGAGGCTTCACGCGCGTGGCGTCGGCGGCGACTTGGACGTAGTGGCGGCGGCAGAAGGCAAGCTGGTCTACGTTGAGCTGAAGTCCTCTCCTCCCAAAAACCTCTCCACCGGTGAAGTGGCCGCTTTTTTCGAGCGGGTGTGGCTGCTTCGGCCCGATCTATCTCTGTTTGTGGTGGACACGGCGTTGCGCCTCAGCGATAAGGTCCTGCCGATGCTGACGGCGGAGTTGGAGCAGCGCCGAGGCGAAACCAGGCCCGTCCCGCACCGCATCATTCGCGAGATTTGGGCGATAACGCCCCGCCTTTATGCGGTAAACGGCCGACCCGACCTCGTCGCCAACATCGCGCGCGCCATTGCTGAGGGCCTGCGCGCACTTTCGCTACCGATGTAATAGCTTTGAGGTTGGGCAGTGTAGTAGCGCCGACCTGTTGGGCGGCATATCCTAGCCTAGAGGCTGGCGCTACACAGAAACTAGATCACTACCAACGCCGGGCGTCCGGCGGAATGGAAGCGGATCGAAGCGGATTCACTGCACGCGCCGCTGGCGCCCCTGCCAGTATTTTTCCCGCAGCACACGCTTGAGAATTTTTCCCGTGCCACCTTTGGGAAGGCTCTCCACGATTTCCACCGTTTTAGGCGCCTTGTAGGCTGCCAAGTGCTGGCGGCAGTGCGCGATGATTTCCGTGTCGGCGGCTTGCTGGCCGGGTTTGAGCGTGACGATGGCCTTCGCCACCTCGCCCCAGGCGTCGTCGGGAACGGCGACGACTGCGCACTCCATGACGGCCGGATGGCCGTAGATGACCCGTTCGATTTCGGCCGAGGCGATATTCTCGCCGCCGCTCAGGATCATGTCTTTGCCGCGATCCACAATGAGGATGTAACCTTCCTCATCGATGGTGGCCAAGTCGCCGGTATGAAACCAGCCGTCGTGGATGACGTTGGCTGTGGCCTCCGGCTGCCGCCAATAACCCTCCATCACTACGTCGCCGCGCACCACCACTTCTCCAACCTCGGCCGCGTCCGGTTTCACGTCCCGCCCTTCCTGCGTCACCACACGGATTTCCGAGCCTGCGAAAGCGTACCCTGCTGTAGCTTGGCGGCCTATTTGTAGTTCCTCCGGGTCGCCCGCGCAATGTGCCTTGCGACGGGCCAGGGTGATGACCGGCGAAGTCTCGGTCAGGCCGTAGCCTCCGATGGCCCGGCAGCCTGGCATTCGCCGCTGCGTCTCGCGGACGAGCGCCGTACTGGTCGGCGCTCCGCCCATCATCACTTCCTTCACGCTGCTCAAGTCATACTTCGAAAAATCCGGGTGATTGAGCATGGCGATGACCATCGTAGCCACAACCTGGAGACGGGTGACGCGCTCGCGCTGGATCAACTCCATCACGGTCACGGGGTCGAACTTCTTGATCATGACGTGCCGTCCCCCATAAAGCGTAATGATGTGCGGCGCGCCCCAACTGTTGACGTGGAACAGGGGAACCGTGTAGAGATGTACCTCGTTGTCATTCCCATTCAACGCCACTGCAGTGTAGAGGGCGTGCAGGTAGAGGTTGCGGTGCGTCAGCATTACCCCTTTCGGGTAGGCAGTCGTGCCGCTCGTGTAAAAGAGTTCGGCAACAGAGTTTTCATCGATTCCGCGGTAGTCAATTTCCGCAGGCGCCGCCTCGGCAAGCAGTTCGTCGTAGAACTTGGGGTACGCCCAGGCTGGCTTGGCGTCCCTCAAAGGGACATAGTACTCAATGGCCTTCACTTTCGCCCTCAGCGCGTCCACCAGGGGAATGAATTCCGGATCGAAGCACAGAACTCGCGGTTCCGCGTCGTTCAGGATGTAAACGAGTTCTTCGGGGCTTAACCGGATGTTCAGGGGTAAAAGAATCGCGCCAATCTGAGGCACTCCAAAGTACGCTTCGAGCAACCGGTGGCAATTAAAGCTCAGGTAGGCAACACGCTCACCCTTCTGGATTCCGAGCTTCAACAGGGCGCTCGAAAGCCGGTCACAGCGCTCATTGAATTGGCGGTAGGTAAATCGCTGCTGATCGCAGACCACGCCCACTTTGTTAGCGAATACCTGCGCCGCATGTCGTTTCAGCCGCACCGGGGTGAGAGGGAGAATCATAGGAGCCTCAGCGTGTAGTTAGCCCTGCAGCAGATTCTTACTCAACTATGATAGGCAGTGAGCGCCGGCAATGCAACTCAGAGATCACCCTGCCTCTTTGCGAACTCTGTGGTGAGTCTTTAGACAGTGAGGGTGTTGTATACTCCAAAGGCTGCGGGGGCGGGCGATTGACCACGGCCAACGGACGACGGACAAAGGAGCGGAGGATGCCGAACGAGAAAAGCTACCACATGAGCATCGAGGAGTTCCGCCGCAATGGCAGGGCGGCGATCGACTGGATCGCGGATTATTATGAGCGCATCGAGTCCTTCCCGGTGTTGTCGCAAGTTCAGCCGGGTGAGATTCGTGCTTCGCTTCCCGCAGAAGCGCCGATGCAAGGTGAGCCGTTCGAGTCCCTGCTGCGCGACGTCGAGAAGTTGATCCTGCCAGGAATAACGCACTGGCAGTCACCCAATTTCTTCGCCTTCTTTCCCTGCAATGCTTCCGCTCCCGCCATCCTCGGCGACCTGCTGTCGTCCGGCCTGGGAATCCAGGGGATGCTGTGGGCCACCAGCCCCGCCGCCACGGAACTTGAGACTCACGTGCTCGACTGGCTCGTCCGGATGTTAGGGTTGCCGGAGAGATTCCTCTCCTCGGCGACAGGTGGTGGAGTGATTCAGGACAGCGCTTCCAGCGCCACTCTGTGCGCGATTCTTGCTGCGCGCGAGCGTGCGACCGGATATGCCAGCAACAAGCAAGGTTGTCGAGGCGACCTGATTGCCTATGCTTCGCCGCAAGGTCACTCCTCAATTGAAAAGGCCGTGAGAATCGCCGGGCTTGGAGACCAGAACCTGCGGCACATCGATGTTGACGCCAATCTCGCCCTGCGCCCGAAGGCTCTTGCGGCTCAAATCACTCTCGACCGGCAGGCCGGAAAGGTGCCTTGCATTGTTTGCGCCACGGTGGGAACTACCTCGTCAAACGCCCTCGACCCGCTGCCGCAAATCGGGCGCATCGCGAAGGAACACGGCATCTGGCTGCACGTGGACTCTGCCATGGCCGGCACGGCCGCGCTCTGTCCGGAGTTTCGGTACATCAACGAGGGCCTTGAGTTCGCGGATAGCTACTGTTTCAACCCCCACAAGTGGATGTTCACGAATTTCGACTGCGACTGCTTCTACGTGGCGCGGCGAAAGGAGTTGATCGACGCCTTATCCATTCTTCCGGACTATCTCCGTAATAAGGCCACTGAATCAGGCGCAGTCATTGACTATCGCGACTGGCAGGTGCCGTTGGGCAGGCGCTTTCGCGCTTTGAAACTCTGGTTTGTGATCCGTCACTACGGGGTGGAGGGCCTGCGTTACCACGTGCGCCGCCACGTGGCCTTGGCGCAGCAGTTTGCTTCCTGGGTGCAACGCGATGAACGGTTTGAACTGGCCGCCCCCGCGCCGTTAAACCTAGTTTGTTTTCGCCACCGCGCCGGCGACGCCTTCAACGAGGCTCTGCTGGACGCTCTCAACCGCAGCGGAGATCTCTACTTGACCCATACGAAGCTGAACGGCCGCTTCACTATCCGCTTCTGTGTCGGCCAGACCTATACCGAATCTCGCCACGTGGAACGGGCTTGGGAGCGGATTGGGGAAGAAGCCGCAAAGCTGGAAGCGCGCGGTGGATGGTAGCGAAAGTAGAAAGCAGTCGCTCATGCCCATCTACTGATGCGCGCCTCGAAACCATGAACGCCCTGTCATTCTGAGCGAAGCGAAGAATCTCGCCCTGATCTTTTCGTTCTCGCTGGCTCACGGGCCAGAGCGAGATTCTTCGCTTCGCTCAGAATGACAACGCGTTTTCACAGCAGACAGCAGAAAGCGGACAGTACCTCCCCACTCTTGGGGATCAAAATGTGGATCGGGGATCGAGCTGATCTGGAAAGGAGTTCGCGTCGTGGACCGTCGAAGCTTTCTCAAGTCCGGAGGAAGGGCAGCCACTCTAGCAGCCACTGGTACAGGGGGGGCTAACGCCTTCGTTCCCACGCACAACTGGGATAGGTATGATTTCGGCACAGGACCGAAGATCACGGATCGGTTGGATCAAGGCCCGTTCCCGCAATATCCGCCCGAAGCAGTTTTTCCGGGCGGTGACGTGGTGATGGCAACGACTCCCTCGAGCGAGGTTGTGCCCAACTATGGCAAAGGGCTGATTACGTACATCACTGCGGACATGGGAACAGCGGAGATCAAATCCGATAACATTCCGCAAGCGATCGAAGACCTCGTGAAGCTTCCCCTGGGTGAGAAGCTCTATCTCCGGCCGACCTGGCGTGAAGTGCAGCAGCGCCCCGGGCGGCTTGATTTCCCTGACTACTGGAAACTCACTTTCGAGCTGGCGAAGCGATTTAACAAGAGCATTGGATTTCGCATCCAGATGCGGGCGCCCGATTATGCGGAAGAGGCTCTGCCGGATTTCGTCCTCGAAAAAGTCCCCATGGTGAAACTGATCGGGGAATGGAGAACGGGGCTCGAGGGCCCGCGCAGGAAATCTGCCTATTATGAACCTCGTTATGATCACCCCTATTTCCAAGATTGCTATCGGGAGCTCAACGAATTGCTAGCTGCGGAACTTGACGGCAGCCCGCAGATCGAATTCATGGATACCTTCATGTACGGCTTCTGGGGCGAGGGGCACACCTGGCCGTTTCAGAATAACCCATTTCCGGATTATCCAACCGCCGAGCAAACCTGGGTCAAGATGTTCGAGGTGCAGTCGGAGCATTGGCGACGGACGCCGCTCGTGACCAACACCCAGCCGGATTTCAGCCGTGTTGGCAACTCCGAACTTGTAGATCGCACCGTCCGGTCGGGGAACTGGCTACGCACCGACACGATCTTTATCGAGAACGAGCAGATTGAGACTCTGAGCAACCGGCCGCCGTGGGTGGGGGCGGTAGTCGAAGTGGGAATGTCCGACGGCACACCTGCGGCTCTCCACATCCAGGAAGGTATTACTTACACGGATAATGTCATCGCACACGTGATCGACGTCGGCCCCCACTATTGGTCGCTTTGGAATTTTCACAAGATCAGCGCCGATAATATCCTGCGTTACTACCATCAATATCCGCAGGGCATCGACCAGATCAGCCGGCGCATCGGTTACCGCGTGCGGCCTTCATTCATCTGGCAGTATGGAGAACAAGACCGTCAGGGTTTGATCGTCGGGTTCGCGAACGATGGGTGCGCCGGCGTGCCAGGTGCGTTGCGCGTCTACGTTACTGGTGACGACGGAAAAGCGATGGCAGGAGGAAGCCTCGACCCCGGCTACCCGCTGCCGGGGAAAATCCGCCAAGCGCAGTTTGTTCTGCCGAAAGGTGTTAGCTGGAAAGAATTAAGGCTTCGTGCAGAGCTTGAGGTAAAAGGCGTACAGCATTCACTCCGTTGGGCTTGTCATCAGCAGCTCAATGCCGACGGCTCCCTGACGCTGCGGCCTAACCTGCGGGGATCGGCTTGATGCTCAGGCGCAACGCCGACGTGCATCCCGAGGCCCACGGCCCTCTTTGGCAGCGAGTCGCCGGTCTAGTCGACCTTCCTGCCGCCTATCGAACTCCCAGCGTGGAGAAGGGGGCATGGCAACAGCCGGAGCAGGGCTACGAGGAACTTATAGCGCCAGCCCGGTACCACAAACAGCGTGTTACGCGCTAGACCCTCAAGAGACGCGTCCACAACCTTGTCTACCGGAGTCCACAAGCTCGCGGCAACGAATTTTCGGTCCACTCCCAGGACATCGTGAAACTCCGTCAGCGTATAACCGGGGCAGAGGGCCTGCACACGGACCGGTGAGCGCGCTTGCTTCAGTTCCAGGTAAAGACCCTCCGTGAACGCGTTCATCCAGGCCTTGGTGGCGTTGTAGCTGACGGATCCTGGGCGGGCTATGAAACCCGCCACGGAGGATACGTTCACTACCGTGCCTTTACCGCGCGCCGTCATCTTGCGGAGCGCCGCGTGTGCAAGGCGGAGGGTGGCCATGACGTGCAGGCGGTGCATGGCGACTGCGTGTTCCAGAGGCGACTCGTAAAAGCGCCCGCTGCTCCCAAAGCCGGCGTTGTTAAGCAGGAATTCAAGCCGATCTTCGCGCGCGATGCACTCTTCGACGGCTTTGAGGTCGGTGTCACTCGTCAGGTCGGCGGGCAATGCCTGGGCGTTCGCACCATGCCGACTTGCGAGCTCGGTGGCCAATTCCTTAAGGCGATCCACGCGCCGCGCCACCAGGATCAGGTCATAGCCTTCGGCGGCCAGCCGACGGGCATAGGCCGCGCCAATGCCAGCCGATGCTCCTGTGACCAGAGCGATAGGTCGAGCGGAACTCATGGATTCCTCCCCGGATTTTGGCTGCCACTCGGCTTCAGCGTGAATTGCGGGTTCTTAAACGTACCTTTAAGGCTGAAGGGGAAGGTCATCTTGCCTCCCTTAAGAGTTGCGCCAGTTAGCCCTCCCAGAATGCTGGTTAGAGCGTTATCGCTGGTGGCAAGTCTTGCCACGCCTTGATAATCAAGGCTGCCGTTGCCCGCGAGCCCGAGAGATCCCGTGGCATCAATCGCCACGCCGTTGCCGACGATGTTGCCTTTGGTGGTCTGAAGCTTGTTGTTGGCGATAATGAAATCCACGGCGATGGAGGAGAATGAATAGGGGTCGCCCGAGGCCGGGCCCATCTTGGCCACGCGGAACAGTTGAAGCAGGTTGGCGTTTAATTGCAAGGTTGGCAAGCGTCCCGCGCGGACGGTCAATTGGCCGGCGCCGCCCATACCGGCCAGGGGATCGGGAGAATGGTTCACCTCGCCGTTAAGCTCCACGTGCCCGTCCAGAGCCCCGGTCATCTTCCCGCGGACATCCGGAAACGCATCAAGCAACTTCGCAACGTTCACGCCCCTCAGGATCGCTTGCGTGCGGTAGCGTGTGGTTCGAGATCCGAAAGCAAAGGCAAGGTTGCCGCCGCCGCTGCCGTCGTAGCATCGGAATTCCAGGCCGTCGAGGAGAACTTGGTCGGAGAAAAGGCGGAGATTTGATTTCGCATTCGTCACGACCAGGTTTGTAACATGCAGAGTGTTCACCTCGAACGTTCCTACTGTCACGAGAGCGCTTCGAGGATTCTGAGCGTCGGAGCCCGCCCTGAGCGCGTTGAGATCGAAGCGCCGCAGTTGGCTCGAGACTCCATCCGCTTCGACGAAGGCTGGTCCTGCCTCGCCTGAAGGCAGCAAGTTCGCAATACTCAGATTCGCTTTATTGATGTTGACATTGGAAATAATCCCCAAAGTGAACAAGGGCTTATTCCCGGGCGGGTCTGGCGCGGGGTCGGCGGGAGAGGGCGGATCTTCGGAGTTCCATTTCCCATTGAGGTCTGAAAGCAGGCTTATTGCGGGCCCCTCCAAATCGAGCGACGTGATAACAACCTGGTGGCGCCAAAGGCTTAGCGCGTCGACTTCCGCGTAAATCCTTTGAGCTTTTATGAAATCTCCCTGGGGAAATCCCGCCGGGTTCTTCAGCGTGAAATCATCGGCGCGAATCGAAAGGCGAGGGAAAACAGTGAGGGTGAGGTGTCGAATCGTAGCGTGTCTACCCAATTGCGTTTCAATGAGCGCTGCCACCTGCGGTCGGTAGCGGTCCACATCAAAGAGCCGGGGAACGACCACCACGATCACTACCAATGCGACGATCAGGAAAACCACAATGCCGAGAAGAACCTTTTTGCGTGTTGACAACGAAGTCGCCCCTTTGACGCCTGGGTCAATCTGTGATTCTACACCACGGAAGTCTAATGGGGCGGGGCCGGAGCCGCTTTCGCCTTTTCGTCAGGCGTCAGGCGGCTCAGCTTAGCAGTGTAATAGTCAAAGAAGCTCTTATTGGGCGGTGCGACCTGAACGGTCTCGACAAACTCTTGAGGGCTGGTCCTCTTGATGACGGTTCGGAAAAGCCAACCCGGCGGGGGCTGATCGCCCCCCTCAGGATTGATGTGGGTTTCCGGCCCATCGATGGTCAAGCGATATCGCGTGATGAATCCCGTGCTTGAAAACATACGCAGCAAAAACCCGCCCGCTCGCCGGTCCGGAGTGAGGACGCCCAGCCATGATTCTTTTGTCGGCGGAGAAGTCTTGGTCGCCTGCAAAGTGGTGTCGCCGCGGAAGAGAATGACATGCTTGTCCAGTTGATAGCTTACGGACAGGTGCAGTTCACCTTGGGTTCTCTGGTCCGTGGTATTCCCGGTCCAGTCGCCCACCAGCCAGTCCACGGCCGAGAAATCCGGCCGCTCAGGCAACGGGATCTGGTAGACCGTGGGTGACTTTTCTTTGGAGTCCCGTGGGCCAACTCCGGCAAGGCAAGCGAATGCGAGAATTATAGGGATCATTGGGTCCTAGTAATTATACGTTATTTTCGTCCCACCAGGCGAAGGCGTGCTGTGAAAGCTCGTCTTTGACCTCCCGCAAAGGCGAAGGGGCTGACAAAAGTATTAACTGCGTTGGGATTGTCGTGATTGGTGGCATTGATGGAGCTGACGCGGATGGCCCATTCCTGGCCGCGGAAGTGGAACCGCTTCTCGAGCCCCACGTCCAGATCAAAATAGCCGGGATAGCGAAACTGCCCCGGCGCACCCACCAACTGAAGCTGTTCGTTCACGGCATCGAGAGGATAACCCGTTCGGTATTCCGCGCGGCAACTCAGGAACAACTGCCAAAGCGGCAGGGGCGACTTGCCCCAGGCGATCAGGCGATTGGGGGTATCCCACAGCAGCCGGCCCGGCGCCTGCGGAACAAAATAGGGAGTCAAAAGAGAGTAGTCCAAGGCCTCGTTACTGCGCGTGCTTGAGCGGGTGTAATCCGCGTAAATCTCGGCCTTGTTTCTAAAGACGCGGCGCACCCAGATCTCGCCTGAGCGATAACGGTCGCCGCGCTCGTCCTCGAACAGAAACAGTCCTCCCAGCGGAGCAGGTTGAATGTCTTGGTAAGTGAACCCATCGGATTCCACACGCCGCAGCAGCGCAACGCCGGCGAAGGTGCTAGAACCCAGCTTTTGCTCCAACTCGATGCTGGTGGTGTTGAAGCCCGTCTGCCGAAGGCCGCCGGGCGGTAGCACAAAACGCGTCGTGGCCGGCCCCAGGACGGGCGTAGTGCCTGTCGAGTCGTAAAGGGTGTCAACCCGCTCTTGATCGAGCCCTGCACTCCACAAGGCCATATTGATGGGGCGATAGTAGATTCCCCATCCCACGGAGATTTTGGTCCGGTTGTCCGAGAAGGGAAGAAAACTGGCAGCCAACCGCGGACCGAAGATCGTTTTGCCGATGATCTTGTCCCAATCCGCCCTGCCGCCAATCGAAACGATCAGCGGTCGAAGCACCTTCCATGAGTCCTCGAGGAAATACCCGAACTGCGTGTTGTCGAGGTGAAAATAGGGCGCGCCGCTAAAAGTGGTTTTGAGCAGCAGAGTATTGTCGGCGCGGAGCGTCTCAATCGGGTCGCGGACCGCACCTTGGGAGAAGGCTAACTCATCGGCATTGAAGCCCGCCTTCAGCTCGTGTGTGCCGTGCCAACGCAGAGAGGAAAGATTCAGGTTTCCGATCACCTGCACCCGGTGGTTACGTTGGAGCAGCCGCTGGAAATAATTGCCTGAGGCAGTAATTGGCTGCACGACGTATGGCTCAGAGCCGAGCGGTTCGTTGTTCAGCGTGGCATTGTCCGTGGCCGCGCCGAGTTCGAACATGTTCCTGCCGAAGAAGAATTGGTCCTTGACGGAGACAAACTCGCGATGCGCATGGTCATCCGTGGTCGTCGAAAGAGGCGTAAACAAACTGAGCCCGAGATGGGAAAACACGCTCTGGTTGTAAAGGAAGCTGCCCTGAAGAATGTTGGTAGGCGTCAGGTTCATCTGCACGCGGGCGAGGTTGTCCCCCGACCACTGCTCCTGCGTGTCGCCGTTGCGCGGCAGTCCCTGAATCAACGAAAAGGTGTGCTGGAGGCTGATGCCGTCGGAGAACCAGGCTCGGCCTTTGTGCAGCGGCCCCGAGAAGTTGAAGCGCGGGTACCAGTTCCCAAGGTGGATGCCTTGCTGTAGATTGACTGCAGGGAAGAAATCGGTGGTGCCGAATCTCCAGCGGTCGTCCCCCACGTAGGTGCCGAACTCCATCACGGCGCCGGCGGCGTGCGCGTACTGAGCTCCATAGCGGCCGTCGTCCACTTTAACTTCACGCACGCTGTCGATATCCAGTCGGCTGGTCAACTCGCCCGACACGGGATCGCCAATTTCGAAACCGTCCAGCATATACTCAGCGTCCCCCGACCGACCGCCGGACACGTGAAGTGCGCCGGAGTTATCCTCAGTGACGCCCGCGATCATGGGCAAATATGCCGTCAGGTCGTGCGTGCTGTAGGTTGGAAGATCCAGGATGTCCTGGGCATCGAAAATCTCCTGGTGCTCAGATTCCAAGGGGTCGATCTGCTTGGCGGAGGATCGAACCTCGACGCTGGAGTGCACCTCGAACTCGTGGCTGAGAGTGAAGGAGGCTTCGCTCGTCTCCTCCTGTAAAGGCACCGCCTGGTCAATCAGGCGGAAATAATCGGGCTTGCTCAGGCTGACGAGGTACTCGCCCGGCGCCGGCACCGACACTTCGAAATGCCCCGTGTCGTCCGAATAAGCGTATTGGATGCTTCCGCTCTTGGATTTTACTGTAACCTGGACGGCGTTTACCGGCACGCCGTTCTCGTCCACCACCGTGCCGCGCAATTGTACGGCCGCGGTCGCTCTGGCCCCCGCGAACACTGACATCAGGATGGCCAAACACGCCATCGGCAGCCAATCACCGGGAGTGAGAAGCTTGCGCGCTTTTACGGCCAATGGACCTCGCTGTCTTGCTCATTAAGCATTCTATTCGACACCCGGCCCGGAGTGTAGGGGGAATAAACGCGCCCGGGCGCCGGTCGGCAGTTGTGAAGATTCCGGCGTAGGGCGCTTCGCGAAGCGCCCCTACCCAGCGCCCAAGGGACAGCCGCTGGGCAGTTGTGCAAACTCACCCAAAAAGAGAATAATATTCCCCATGGGGAAATGCTGCCGAATGGCGCTGCTCTTGGTGCTCGCCTCCGCGCCGCTCTACGGGCAGGGCAACTACGAGATTCAGGTCTACGGCGCGGACACCGTTCCTCCTGGCCGTACGATGGTGGAACTGCACAGCAATTTCACGTTCGAGGGTTTCAAAACGCCCATGGGCGGCGTTCTTCCCGACGAACATCAACTGCACGAAACGGTCGAGATCACCCAAGGCTGGAATGAGTGGTTTGAGACGGGATTCTACATCTTCACCAGCGCGGGGCCGCGGCAGGGATACAAATGGGTCGGCGATCACATTCGTCCACGGATTCGCGTTCCAGACAAATGGAATTGGCCTGTAGGCGTAAGCATTTCCACCGAGATTGGCTACCAGCGCCCCATCTTCTCGGGCGATACCTGGACATGGGAGATTCGCCCTATCATCGATAAACAGTGGCACTCCTGGTACCTTGCGTTTAACCCGGCTCTCGAACGCTCGTTTCATGGGCCCAGCGTTCATGAAGGCGTCGGATTCTCACCGGGCTTCAAGGCCGCCCACTCCATCACTCGCAAGCTTAGTGCGGGGCTTGAATACTACGGATCGCTAGGGTCTATTACAGGCTTTGACCCCTTTTATTTGCAGCAGCACCAGATCGTGCCGACCATCGATTATGACTTCGGGCCGAATTGGGAGTTCAACCTGGGTGTGTGCGAGGGGGTGACGCGCAGTACCGATCATTTGTTGGTCAAGATGATTATCGGACGGCGATTCCGATTTATCACACCGCGCTTGCCTCACTTTCTGAAGTCCGGCCAGGGAGAAATAGACTGATCTCGCTCATGAGGAGACGCGCCAGATTTGGAACCTTGCTTCTGTTGTGCCTGCTGCCGGGCTTGCTGGCCTTTCGCAAGGAACAGCCGGCGGCGTCCGGGCCGCCGGTTCCCTTGGGCCTTCCGCCTGTTCCGTGGCCGGAAGATAATCCCTACTCACCGGCCCGCGCCGAGCTTGGAAAGGTATTGTTTTTCGATGGCCGGCTCTCCTCAAGCGGCGTCGTTTCGTGCGCCTTCTGCCACGAGCCGCAGCACGCTTTTTCGGCAAGCACCCCATTTTCAAAAGGCGTGAATGGGAAGCAGGGAACGCGTCACGCTCAAACGTTGATTAACCGTGCGTGGGGCAGGTCAGAGTTTTGGGACGGCCGTTCGCCCACACTTGAGACGCAGGTTATCGTGCCGGTGACGAATCCGAATGAGATGGGTATGACGGCTGACGGTGTGGTTCAGACGCTCCAAGGGATTAAAGGCTATGCCCCGCTTTTCGCGGCCGCCTTCGGAGACAGCACCATCAACTTCGATCGCGTCGCGAAGGCCATCGCTACCTTCGAGCGCACCATAGTCTCCGGCAACTCCGCGTACGACCGCTACCTCGCCGGGGACAAGTCCGCTCTCAGCAAGCAGCAGAAGGACGGTCTCGATTTTTTCAATCGCAAAGGTGAATGCGCCGAATGCCACGCAGGCCCGGACATGACGACGGAGAAGTTTGCCAACCTGGGAATCGGAATGGACTGGCTGAATCCCGACCTCGGGCGCGAAGCCGTCACCAGGAAGCGTGGAGATTTCGGGAAATTCAAAATACCCACATTGCGCGATCTCGCCAGGCGCCCTCCCTACATGCACGATGGGCGGTTCAAGACACTCGGGGAAGTGCTGGACCTCTACGCCAAAGGAGGCGTGCCCAATCCTCACCTTGATACCCGGCTCACACCCTTTTATCTCGATGAGGAAACGAAGCAGGATTTGCTGGCGTTTCTGGATTCATTGAATGGGGAAGGGTGGGAGAAGATCGCGCCGCCAACCGAGTTCCCGCAATAAACAGGCGTCTGTCATCCTGAGCGGAGCGAAGGATCTCCGCAGTTATCCGTGGATCAATGCCTTACGAACAACTGCAGAGATCCTTCGCTCCGCTCAGGATGACAGTATTGAAGGATTTGCCGCTCCATGTTGAGGCCATGGAGGTGAAGCGGCGACCGTGATCCTCGATGGGGAAATACGTCGCGGTCGCTTCACTCGAGGTTTGCGTGCAGCTTGAACATCTGCTCTGAAGTCCGGCCGAGTTTCTCCATTAACATCATCACGATCACATCAAGGGTGAGCAGGAGGCTCTGCTCGAACAGGGTTCCCATCGGTTGAATCGAGGTCTCGGCATTATCCTGGCCGCTCTTGGGCGTGGGCGCGGGAATCAGCACCCGGCATTGCGCGAGCCGGGCAAGCGATGACTCGGGAAAGATCGTGATGACTCCGACCTTTGCTCCGTGATCAATCGCGCTGTGCGCCATGGCCAGGATTCCTCGCGTTTCGCCCGAACCTGAGGCGACCAGCAGAACGTCCCCCTGCCCGATACCGCGTGTCGTCACCTCGCCGACCACTTGCACCGAGAGCCCAAGATGCGCCAGACGCATGGCGAAGCTGCGAATCATCAGCCCTGAGCGCCCAGCGCCCGCGACGAAAACGCTCTTGGCTTCCGCGAGAAACTGGACCATCTCGTCTACGGCGGCGGGATCGACTCGCTCAAGAGTCTGTCCGAGTTCCTTGAGGACCGAATTCTCGGTTTCACTGAAATCCATGAACTACCTCCGCGCCCGCGCCGCGCAGATTTCGTGGATCACGCGGGCCGCTTCGCGCGGGTCCTCGGCGTTGGCGATCGCACTGCCCACCACCAGGATGTCCGCGCCTGCCTCGCAGGCTGCGGCCGCGCTTAGCACATCAATGCCCCCCGCCACGGCGACCAGGGCTTTTGACAATTTGGAGCGGAGCAGCTTCACATCCTCAAACGCGTGCTCGCCGGATTGGTGCGCGTCCGTAGCAGTGTGGACACACAGGATATCGCAGCCGAGTAACTCCAGTTCCTGGGCGCGCAGTGCGGGGGAGGGAACTGACATCAGGTCAGCCATGATCCGCCCTCCGAACTTCGTAGCTGCGCGCGCTGCGCCGCGTATTGTCTCGTCATGCGCGACGCCCATAACGGTCACGATGCTCGCGCCCGCCTCAAATCCCAGCCGCGCTTCGCCTTCGCCTGCATCCATGATCTTCAGATCGGCCAGCACTTCCTTTGCGGGGTAGCTCTGCTTGATTTTTCGAACCGCCTCGACCCCGTACCGGATCACGCTGGGCGTGCCAATCTCGATAATGTCGGCAAAGGGGTGGACCTTTTCGAGCAGGCCTAATGCTTCCTCGAGCTCAAGGAAATCGAGCGCAAGTTGGAGCTTGACACCCATGGCACTCAATACCTCTCCCAGTGCAAAACTTCGGAACGCGGTCGCTTGGGCGGTTCCGGGGTTTCCGCCGGGTAGCCGATAGGAATCAAGCTAACCAACCTGCAGCCCGAGGGCGCGCCGACGAGCCGGCAGATCTCGGAAGCATAGGGCTTCTTATCCCCAGCCACCCAGCAGGAGCCCAGTCCGTGCGCGCGCGCCGCGAGCAGAATATTCTCGGTCGCGGCGCTGCCGTCTTCGAGGTAGTATTTGGTGTCTTTCGACAGCACTATCACACACGCTCCGGCGCGCGCAATGAACTTTCCGTAATCGGTGATGTCAGCAATCTTGCGTAAAAGTGCGGGTTCCGTCACGACCACGAATTCCCAAGGTTGTAGGTTGTTGGCGGTCGCTGCCAGGCGCCCGCAATCAACGATGTCCTCGAGGGTATTCTTCGGTACGGGTTCGCTCCTGAAGGCGCGCACCGAGCGCCTTGTCTTCAACACCTCAATCGCATCCATCGTTGGTTGTCCTCCGGGATGTCGGGGCAGCCATCACGGCCGCCGTGTGCAGCCGCCATTGTAGCAGCGTGTCAAACGTGATGGAGGAAATACTTTGGCGGTTTATGCCACCGGGCTCCTAGGATGCAGCGTCGCGGTGTCATTCCGAGCGCAGCGAGGAATCTTGCTCTGCCCGGGTGTTTCCGAAATTATTACGAATCAGTGCGAGATTCCTCGCTGCGCTCGGAATGACAGCCGATGTTGTAGGCGAAAGTTGCGGGAATGGGGAGCAGGTCACTGTTCCTCGCGGATTACTTGGTCCGTTGGCTAAGATACCTTTTCCACGGCTTCCAATAATACTTCGGCCATCCGTTGGTCACCCCTTTGTGGTCGTGGCCTGGAACTCCTGTATGGACCAGGTCGATTCTCGCGCCGCCCAAGGCTTTGGAGAAATTCAAAACCAGAATGGAGTCAAGATCAGAGTCCTTCCAGTGCGTGGCGCGCCATGCCTGCACGATCATGCGGTTCGGAATCACCACGAGGTTTCGCCCCGCCAGCATGCCGTCGAAGGCTGAGAACTTGCCTCCCGTTCTGGCGCTGACCGACGCCTTCATTCCGGTGGCTGCGGAATGCTTCTTCGAGTCGGTGTACATTTCAAACAGTTCTTCCGGGGAAGCCTTAAAGGTCACGGATTGCACAATAGGCTTGGTCACGCTGCTCCTCCGATTTTGAATTGGGCCCTAAACTGGGTTAGTGTAGCACGCCAAGAAAGCTTGCGCCGCCGAAACGGGGCGAGGGTAGCGTCTCAGTTTGAAGTAGAGGCGGCTTTACGCCGCCATTTGGCGAGGTAAACTCGCCGCTACGGATTACGCGCGAGTCACTCGTATCTAAGCGCCACGATGGGATCGACCTTGGTGGCGCGGCGGGCAGGGATGTAGACGGCCAGGCAGGCAATGCCGCCGAGGAGCACGGACACGATGCCGAATGTCAGTGGATCGGCGGCGGGGGTATTGTAGAGGAAGCTCGTTAGTCCTCGTGACAAAGCGAGTGCTCCCGCAACGCCCACACCGATTCCGAGGAGAATTGTGCGCAGTCCTTGTGCCAACACCATCCGCATCACGTCCTGACGGCGTGCGCCCATGGCCAATCGCACGCCAATTTCATGAGTCCGCCGAGTGACTGAATACGCGGTCACGCCATAAACACCGCTGGCGGCGATCAGTAACGCGAGCACCGCAAATGTCCCGAGCAGCAGGAGCCGTTCCCGGCGAGTGGACAAGGATTCGCCGACACGCTGCTCCATGGTTTTCACATCCGCCAGGCGCAGGGTCGAAAAACCACCTGCCAAACAGAGTTCGCATTGAGAATAAAGGGGATAGCGCGAATCGGCTGCAGCACGTCATTGTGACCGTTTTTCATGAGCTTTCGCGGGCCGAAGGCCCATGGGGACAGACATGCCAAACTACGGCACGTCTGCGCCACCCTTGAGAATGTGATTTTCATCAGCTTTCGCGGGCCGAAGGCCCATGGGGACAGACCTCAAAGGTCAGAGGTCTGCGCCAGCCTGCCCATGGCGATCCCTCCATCACTCATAACGCAACGCCATATTCGGGTCGACCTTCGCGGCGCGTCTTGCCGGCAGATACGAGCAAGTGAGCGCCACCAGAATCACTGCGAGGGGCGTGGCGGCAAGGATCCAGTTGCGATGGTCCATATGGACGTCTTGAAAGGCGGCCGTCACCAGGCGCGGCAGCGCGAGTGAAACCAGGAACCCAATGACGACTCCTACCAATACCATACGCATCGAGCCGCGCAGCACCATAAGCAGCACCTCGCGTTTGCTCGCGCCCAGCGCCATGCGCACACCCACCTCGTGTATCCGCCGGCCAACCAGATAAGCGATGAGGCCGTAGATCCCCACCGCAGCCATCGCCAGCGCGATCCCAGCGAAAGCAGCCATCAACTCCGCCATGATGTTGTCTCCCTGTCCGGAGTCCTCGAGCACTCGGTCCATGGTTCTGAGGTTCGAAACCGGCTGGTCTTTGTCCACACTCCATATCGCGCGGCGCAGGGATGCGGCGAAGGCGGCAGGCTCGGTGCGCGTGCGAACCAGGAGTTGCATCAACGGGTCAGGGTGTTGGAGGAGCGGCTCGAACACTTGAGGCCGCGGAGTCCGCTGCCCCACGTATTCATTGACGTTGCCGACCACGCCGATAATCTCGCTCCATTTTGGAATTGTCATTGAGCCGCTTGTGGCCTCGTCAGGATGCGTGATCCCAATGTGGCGTCCCATCGGATTCTGGTTAGGAAAGTATTCTTTCGCGAATTCTTCATTCACAACCGCCACCGGAACGGAATCGCGGTTATCGGCAACAGTGAAGTCGCGGCCTTCGCGCAGCGGAATCTCGGCCGCGCCAAAGTAACCGGGGCTCACCGCGAAGTAAGCCGACCGAGCCTGCTGCTCGGTCTTTGGCACCGGGCGGCCTTCGACGGCAATCCGCGCGTAACCGGGAAACGTGTAAGGCAGGTCGGTCGAGATCGCCGCCGATTGTACCTCCGGACTGCCTGAAAGCTGGCGGAGCAAGTTCTGGCTGAAAGCGGCCTGGCGCGCCGGGTCCTTGTAGTTCGCACCCGTCAACGCAACCGTTGCCGTGAGCACGTTGTGCGGATTCATGCCGGGTCTTTCCTGCGTCTCTTCGATGAAGTTCTCCACAAACAGGCCCGCGCCGACCAGCAGGATCAGCGATAGTGCGAGCTGGGCGGTCACCAGAAAGTTTTGCAAGCGGTGATGCTCACGGCCCGCAGTCGCCGATCGCGAGCTTTCTTTAAGACCGGCATTCGGGTCGCGGCGGGAAATCTGGAAGGCCGGAGCGAGGCCAAAGATTATCGCTGAGGCGGCCGAAACCGCCAGCGTGAACAGCAGTACGTTGCGATCGACGGAAAGTTGTTCGGAGATCAGCACCGACCACTCATTCCAGTTGAAGGCCCCGCGCAGAATGTGCAAGCCCCACGCGGCGAACACAAGACCCAGGCCGCCGCCGAGAAGCGCCAGCAGGAGGCATTCGGAAAGAAGTTGGCGGGCCAGGCGAAAGCCGCCGGCACCGAGCGCCGCGCGAACCGCGAATTCACGCTGTCGACCGGCGTTGCGCGCCAATAACAGATTGGCGACGTTGGCGCAGGCGATGAGCAGGACGAAGCCTACGACCGCCATCAGGAAGGCCAGCGCCGTGCTCGAGTTGCTTTCCTGGATGGCGTACTGCTGAACCGTCAAGACGTTCGCGCCCCAGTCTTTACGGGTTTCGGGATTGCTTGCCGCGATGCGTCGCGCGATGGTTTCGAGCTCCGAGCGCGCCTGGGCCTCGCCCACCCCCGCCTTTAGCCGCCCGAAAACGCTGAGGCTGTGCTGCGCGCGTGCGGCAGGGCTTAGCTGCTCGGGCGTGAAGACGAGCGGTATCCAAAGCTGCTCGGGGAACATCCAGAAGCTCCGAAAGGTATCCGGCATGACCCCGATTATTGTGTAGCTCTCTCCGTTGACCTTCACCGTTCGCCCCAGAACGTGCGGATCGGCGCCGAACCGGCTCTTCCATAGATCGGCGCGCAGCAGGGCCACGCGGCCGTTGCCGGGATGGTCCTCACTCGGCAGGAAAGCCCGCCCCACGAGCGGGGAGACTCCGAGCACCTCGAAGTAATTCGCCGAAACGGCGCCGCTCGGCACGCGTAGCGGCTCGCTCCCGCCACTCAACGTGGCCTGGATATCATCTTCAAACGACGAGGCCGCCGCGATCTCCGAAAACGCCGTTGTCTGGGCGCGCCAGTCCAGAAAGTCGGGCGGCGATACGGGTGACCGGCTGGCCTCGTCGCCGGCTCCGGCCGCCTTGACGTTTTTGCTAAACAGCATCATCAGTCCGTCAGGATCTTTGACGGGCGGTTTGCGCAGCAGCATGGTGCTCACGACGCTGAAGATGGTGCTGTTCACGCCGATGCCGAGAGCCAGCGACAGCACAGCGACCGCCGTAAAACCAGGGTTCGCCACTAGCATCCGGACCCCATAGCGAATATCCTGCCAGAGTTGTTCGAGCCACATGAAACTCCACACCTCCCGTGTTTCTTCCTTGACGCGTGTCACGTTGCCAAACTTGCGCAGAGCGGCATAACGCGCTTCCTCCGGCGGGATGCCGCGCTCGATGTTGTCCTGTGTCTCACGCGCGACGAAGTCGCGGATGTCCTGGTCGAGGTCTTGCATCATGCGCTTGCGGCGGCTCATGATTAGCTCTCGGTTTCGGCGGGCCTGAGAATGCGTGCGATGGCTCCGGCCAGCTTGTCCCACTTGCCGGTCTCGAGCTCCAGTTGGCGCCTTCCGCGGGCTGTCAGCCGGTAGAACTTGGCGCGGCGATTGTTTTCCGAGGTGCCGTCCTGGACGGTAATCCAGCCTCGCTTGATGAGCCGGTGCAGGGCAGGGTAGAGGGATCCCTGCTCGACTTGCAACACGTCCTCGGATCTGAATTCGATCGCCTTGGCGATGGCGTGGCCGTGCGTCGGGCCCAAAAGCAACGTGCGGAGGATGAGCAGGTCCAACGTCCCTTGCAGAAGTTCAATGTGTTCTCGTTGTTCTTTGGTAGACATACTAGGGGAAGGTATCGTGCTTCAGGTAGAATGTCAAGGGGAAAGTGAGGGTGTCCAATTTTGAAAGTAGCGCCGACCTTCAGAGCCTGCCCTGAGCGAAGCGAAGGGTCGGCAGTTGCCCCGACGGGTCAGGGCGCGCGAGTCACATTAAAACACTGGAACTTGTTTCAAAACCTTGTTCACCCGGTAGCAACGCGAATTATCGATGCCGCGGGACGCCCCCTGCTCCCCGATGGGGAGCTAATTGAGTAGCCGGGGGTGAAACCCCCGGAAGGCCCCACACCCCGCCTTC
>JBEKLY010000040.1:0-37146 GCA_050010015.1 Terriglobia bacterium | reverse complement strand
CTTCTCTCCCTGGAAGAATGCCTCTCCGAAATCGAAGCCGGCGGCCTCTTCACCCCTTAAACATCGTTCCCACTTATCGGCGCCATCGCAATATGTCTCCTGGGTCCACCGGACGGGTACCATAAACCAGGAGAGATTTCGGACACCGGCACTTTCGCCAGAAGCTGCCCCGGCATCCGTCCTTGCATCCGACGCTGTGGCGAACCGTGACGTTGACTGTCTTGGCAGAAAAACAAACCGGGGCTGGACCAGCTCCAGCCCCGGTTTCGGTCGTCAGGTTTTCCATCCCGGCTTCGCTCCTCAAGCCCTAATACCAGCCGGCAGGAGCGAAAAACGCCGAGTATGCCAAAAATATGCCAAGAATTTGCAGCTTGCCCCAAATGGCTGGGAGCAAGCCGCTTGCGCTCAGATGTCGTAGTAGAGCGCGAACTCGTACGGGTGCGGCCTCATGTTTATGGCCTGCACTTCGTTCTTCATCTTGTAATCGATCCAGGTCTCGAGCAATTCCTCGCTGAAAACGTCGCCTTTGAGCAAGAAATCGTGATCGTTCTCGAGGGCGTGCAGGGATTCGTCGAGCGAACCGGGGAGCGTCGGTACTTTCTTCAACTCTTCCGGACCCAAATCGTAAATATCCTTGTCGAGCGGTTCGCCTGGGTCGATCTTGTTCTCGACTCCGTCAAGGCCTGCCATCAGCATGGCGGCGAATGCCATGTAGGGATTGCAGGACGGGTCGGGCGGCCGGTACTCAACTCGCTTGGCTTTCGGGTTGGGTGAGTACATGGGGATGCGGCAACAAGCGCTGCGATTGCGGCGCGAGTAAGCCAGGTTCACAGGAGCCTCAAAGCCCGGCACCAGGCGTTTGTAGGAATTCGTGGTGGGCGCGATCAGCCCGGCGAGCGCGGGCGAGTGCTTGAGCAGCCCGCCGATGTACCATAGCCCGAGCTGGCTGAATCCCGCGTACTTGTCGCCCGCGAAGAGCGGCTTACCGTCTTTCCAAAGGCTCTGGTGGGTGTGCATCCCCGAGCCGTTGTCCTGGAAAATCGGCTTGGGCATGAAGGTCACCGTTTTGCCGTACTGATGGGCCACATTGCGGATGATGTATTTGTAGATCATCATCCCATCCGCCGATTTCAACAGAGAGTTGAATCTCTGGTCGATCTCAGCCTGGCCGCCGGTGGCGACTTCGTGGTGGTGGCACTCGATGTGCAATCCGGCCGTTTCCATTGCCAAAACCATCTCACTGCGCAGGTCCTGGTAATGGTCGGTGGGCGGGACGGGGAAGTAGCCTTCCTTGTAGCGCGGGCGGTAACCCAGGTTATCCTTCTCACGGCCAGAGTTCCAGCGCCCCTCCTCGGCGTCGATATAGTAAAAACTGTGTTGTTGAGCCGTATCGAAGCGGATGTTATCAAAAATGAAGAACTCGGCCTCAGCCCCGAAGTACGCCGTGTCAGCAATTCCGGAATAAACGAGATAATTCTCCGCCTTCTTGGCGATATTCCGGGGGTCCTTTAAATAGTGTTGCTTGGTTACGGGGTCGATGATGTCGCCAATCATGGCTAAAGTGGGTGTCTCGTTGAACGGGTCGAGCATGAACCAGCTCGCGTCGGGAACCAGGAGCATGTCGCTCTCATGAATCGCCGCCCAGCCGCGGATGCTCGAGCCATCCATGCCGAAGCCGTCTTCAAAAGAACTCTCTTCCAATTCGTGAATAGGGAATGAAACGTGCTGCCACAATCCGGGAAGGTCGGTAAAGCGGATATCCACAATCTTGACGTTGTTGGCAGCAGCAAACTCTAATACTGCCTTTGGATTCATAGATCCTCCATGGGAAAGTCTTCTGCCCACGATCTAGGGCATAAGGGCAGGTTGTTCTCACTTAACACTGCAACATAGCGTGCGCAGAGAATTTAGTCAAGGGTTGCCGCCATCAAAATTTTTTATCTAGACGAAAGAGGAACCGGCGAAGGCAAAATGCAAGTACTTCGCGCAGTTTACCCTGAGCGAAGCGAACGGGCTCAGCATGACAGCGCGATTTTTTCACACCTGTGTAACGTTAGGACTCAAAAATGCGTTGACACTTTTCTCGGCTTTTTGTTAGCTTACATCATTCCTGGCCATATCCCGAAGAGGAGTCTTCCAGGGCTGTCTTTGTCGAATCGCCGCTCGACTTGGGGAAAAAAGCGCTGATGAGAAGGTGGGGAGCCGAATGTTCGTAGCCAAACGCATGTTTTTCACCAAAGGTGTCGGGAAACACCGTGAAAAGCTTACCAGTTTCGAATTGGCACTAAGGTCCGCCGGGATCGCGGCGTGTAACCTGGTACGCGTCTCGAGCATCTTCCCGCCTCGCTGCAAGCTGGTTTCCCGGACCGAGGGCGTGAAAGAACTTCGCCCCGGCCAAGTGACTTTCGTGGTCATGAGTGAGAACTCAACACGCGAGCCGCATCGTTTGATTGCCGCTTCGGTGGGAGTTGCAATTCCCTCTGATCGAAATGCTTTTGGCTACCTCTCTGAGCACCACTCTTTCGGTGAAACGGAAGAAGTGGCTGGGGAATACGCCGAAGAACTCGCCGCGGAAATGCTCGCCACCACACTCGGCGTGGAGTTCGACCCTGACCGGAGTTGGGACGAGAAGAAGGAGATTTATCGAATCTCCAACAAGATCGTTCGCACCATGAACATCTCCCAATCGGCGATTGGCGACAAGCGTGGCCTCTGGACCACCGTGCTGGCTGCGGCCATCTTGTTGGGAATTGACGAGTAGGATTCAGGAGTCAGCAGGCTTCAGGAGTCAGGAGCGAATCGCTTGATCTTCGAAGCCTGTGCGGCACCTTTGACACAAACACAGAAGTGCTCAAACATCGACCAGAATCCTGAATCCTGGATCCTCAGCGATGCGCAAGCACCAAATACTTGCCAACCCGACTCACCCTCTTGCCATTGATGCCGGCAAGAGCACCGCGGTCCTGCTCGAGAAAATGCAGGGACCCACCCAAAGGAACGAAAATCACAGGCGTCGTCACCCCCGCGAAAGCGGGGGGCCGTTGTTGACCCGGAACACAATGGATTCCCGCGTGCGCGGGAATGACGTGAATTTCGAGAAAGCGCAGCGAGGAATCTCGCTCCGCTCAAGGGCAGTAATAGCCAATGCAAGATTCCTCGCTGCGCTCGGAATGACAGTGCCTCGCTTGTTTTGGCTGGTTAGATTTTTCCGACGGAGAAACCTCTTGCGCCTAATTTCGTTATTGATACTGCTCGAAGCTTCGTCGCTCGTGGCAGCGGACATGCCCGTGGCCTTTGTCCGGCACGGCGACCAAGTTGAGGTGAGCATCGGGGGGAAGCTTTTCACGAGTTACTATTTCAACCCCGACACTCCCAAACCCTACCTTTACCCTTTACGTTCGCCCGAGGGCACCATCGTTACGCGCGGGTATCCCATGGTGAAGGACATCCCTGGCGAGAGCAGAGACCATCCGCACCACCGCGCCATGTTCTTCACCCACGGTGATATCAACGGAGTTGATTTCTGGGGCGAAGCACAGTTTACGGAGAAAGCGCCCGTGCATGTGGCAGGCAAAACCTACACCTCCTCGGAGGAACTGCCCAAAGGCCGCACCGTCTTCACCAAGCTCGAAGAAGCGAAGGATGGGCGCGATTCCGGAACGCTTCGTGCGGTCTTCAGCCTGCTCGGCCCGAATGGTCAGGTAATGGGCAGCGAGACGCAGGAATACGTTTTTCGGGGCGACGCAAAAACCCGTACCATCGATTGCGCTTTTACCGTCACGGCGGACCATGGAACACCCCTGAAAATGGGCGATACGAAGGAGGGGACCTTCGCCATTCGTGTGGTCAGAAGCCTGCAAGAACCCGCCGTGAAGATGCTGAACTCCAACGGCGCTGTAGGTGAGAAAAACATTTGGGGCAAGCGAGCTGGTTGGGTTGATTACTCCGGCGTGGTGGGAGGGGAAAGGCTCGGAATTGCCATCTTCGATAGTCCCCACAATATCAAGCATCCCACGTATTGGCACGCCCGCGGCTACGGTCTGTTTGCGGTCAATCCCTTCGGTGAGCACGACTTCTATAATGATCCTAAGCGCGACGGGAGTGTCACCATTGCCGTCGGCGACACCCTGACCTTGCGATATCGCGTGCTGATTCATGACGGTGATGCCGGCGAAGCCAAGGTCGCCGAAGCCTACACGCGGTACGCCGAAGGCAAGTGATTCCGGCCGCATGCTGAAGTGAGAGGCAGCGCACCCTGTCTGTCATTCTGAGCGAAGACTTCATGATCTTCGGCTCGCCACTTGTAATGATAATGCCCTCTCCCCCTTGGGGGAGAGGGTGGCCCGCGACGGCGCATTCGCCAGCCGGCGCAGGTCGGGTGAGGGGGCCCGGGTTCGTTTTTTCCTGGCAGCGAAGAATCTCTGCAGTGCGTTGAAAGCCGCTGAACGCGAAGCCAACTGCAGAGATCCTTCACCCGCCAAAGAGCGTGGCGGGCTCAGGATGACATTGCATTTATAACTCGAGAATCACTTGGGGTGGCTCATGGAACGACTGATCAAAGCGCAAGCGAAGGAAGGGTTCCAGCAAATCGTCCCTACGGGCGTTATGCGTTTTCTCGACTTCGCGCGGTTGAGTTTGAGAAAGGGTCAGCGGCACTCGGCGAAGGCTGAGGAACGCGAATCCGTGCTCGATGTCTTTTCCGGCACAGCAAGCATCGCTGTCGAGACGGTCAACGGGCAGACGCAGGTCTTCTCCGACGTTGGCGCGCGCGCTGACGTCTTTTCCGGGCCGCCCGTCATGGTTTACTTGCCGCCACACTCTTCCTACGAGATCACGGCTGCCTCGGAAGGGTTCGAGGCAGGAATCTTCTCCGCGCCCTCGACCGCCACAGCGCTTCCGACGCTCCTGGCAGGTCCCGCCGTCACCGCCAAAAACGTGGGCCGCGACAACTGGCAGCGAACCGTTTACTCAGCCTTGGCCGAAAACGTTCCGGCCGAACGCTTGTTAGCGGGGGAGACTCTCAATCCTTCCGGCAACTGGTCCAGCTACCCGCCTCATAAGCACGACCGCTCGAACCCACCTAACGAAGCAGTCCTCGAAGAGATTTACTTCTTCCGCACGCGGCCCGCTCAGGGCTTTGGCTTGATGTGGACCTACACCGCCCCCGATGACCCCCAGGGTTTCTCTACTGTCTTCGTCATCGAGGACGGAGATACGGTCCTCCTGCCCAAAGGCTATCATCCCGTCGTGGCGGCGCCGGGCTACGAACTTCACTACACCTGGGTCCTGGCCGGAGAAGAGCGCCGCTATGGCGCCTGGGCGGACGACCCGCGACACGTGTGGGTGAAAGGCAGTGGCTAGACCGTAGAACATGAAGTTAAAAGGTTAAAGGGTAAAGGCTAAAGGGTAGAAATTAACTGGGACTAATTTGTGCTTTACCCTTTATCCTTTACCCTTTAACCTTTAGCCTTCAAAAGCAGCCACTGCTTTGCAAGCTATGCCGAAACGTCCCTTCACGATTCCTCACCTTCGCTGGACCATTTGCTCGCTACTGTTCCTCGCCTCCACGATCAATTACGTCGACCGGCAGACCATTTCCGTTCTGAAGCCTCACCTGCAGACCGTCTTGCACTGGTCGGAGAGTGACTACGGCTGGATTGTATTCGCCTTCCAACTGGCCTATGCCCTGATGTTCACGGTCGCTGGCGTGGCAATGGATTGGCTGGGAACGCGGTTGGGTTACGCGATCTCCATCACCTGGTGGTCCATTGCCGCCATGGCTCATGCGCTGGCGGGCGGCGCAATCTCGTTTGGCGCGGCGCGTTTCCTGCTGGGGGCGGGTGAAGCAGGGAACTTCCCCGCCGCCATTAAAGCCGTTGCCGAATGGTTCCCTAAAAGGGAACGCGCGCTGGCCACCGGCGTCTTCAATGCCGGGCCGACGGTGGGCGCCGTGATCGCCCCTCCGCTGGTCGTCTGGCTGACTCTTCGCTGGGGGTGGCGCGCGTCATTCATTTTCACGGGAGCTCTGGGATTTCTATGGCTGTTGTTGTGGTTAGCTGTTTACCGCATTCCGGGCAGGCACCCTTGGATCACACGCGGCGAACTGGAACTCATCGAGGGCGGCGAGGGCGAACCGGAGGCTGCCACAATCGCTCGGATCCCATGGCGGAAAATCCTCGCCTACCGCCAGGCTTGGGGTTTCATCCTGGCGAAATTCATGTCCGACCCGATCTGGTGGTTTTATATCTTCTGGCTTCCTTCATACCTCAAGCAGGGCCGTGGCTTTACACTCGAGGACATCGGCTTATTCGCCTGGATTCCTTTTCTCGTTTCAGGTGTGGGAAGCGTGGCTGGCGGATGGCTTTCGGGTTTCTTCCTTAAGCGCGGATGGCCTCTAAGCCGGTCCCGCAAGGCGGCGATGGCAATCTGCGCGTTTTGCATGCCCTCCGGAATCGTGGCGGTTTTCGCCCACAGCATCGCGTGGGCGCTGGCCCTCATTTCCGTTTCCCTTGCCGCCCATCAGGGTTGGTCAGCGAACGTCTACACGCTGGCCTCCGATATGTTTCCGAAGCGAGACGTCGGATCGGTGACGGGCCTGGGCGGCACGGGCGGCGCCGTGGGCGGCATGATCCTGGCGCTCGTTGCCGGTTACACGCTCCAGTGGTTTCACACCTACGTGCCGCTCTTCATCATCGCCGGCGTTATGCACCCGCTCGCCTTCGGCGTGGTGCATTGGATGATCCCTCGGATCGAACCGGTCGAAATTGTGAATAGTGAATGGCGGCTCACTGACGGTGGCTGAATACATGAGTCGGGCGCACCTGAACCCGTATTCCGAAGTTGCGAGGCTCTGTGGGAAGAAACCCCTCACCTGGCTCGCTACTCTCGCCACCCTCTCCCCAAGGGAGAGGGCAGAAATCAATCAACGTTGACGGCCCTCTCCCTTGGGGAGAGGGTGGCCCGCAGCCGGCGTAGTCATCAGCCGGTGCGGGACGGGTGAGGGGTTGCTTGCGAAGAATCCAAACACCCTTTCCGTTTTCGAGATTGTCAAGGCAGGCAATTCAGATTCAAAGCGTTGGCCCGGGAGTGCCAAATTCAACTTCGGAATTCGGGATGAACGGTGGTCGTGAAGACTTGCACAGAGTCGTTTCCGGGCGGAATGGGTTGATGGTGGGCGGCTGGATTCTCGAGGTGAAGCTGGATCGCCTCTCGGACGTTGGCTGTCGCCTCCTCGATAGTCGCCCCGTAGGAGACGCAGCCCGGGAGTAGAGGGACGACCACGGTGTACCCTCCCTCTTCATCGGGAATCAAGTTGATCTGGTAGGAATATTCATTCTTACTTTTTCGCATAGCCATATTATCCCCGATCGCTCACGACTCTTCAATTCACAATTCGCCATTCATGATTCAATTCTCCGCTCGGACAAACTGCGGAGATCCTTCGCTCCGCTCAGGATGACAGCGAGACCGGTCTAACTCACAATTCACTATTCACCATTCACTATTCATTCCGTTCTGCCTGCCCAGCGTTTCCACGTCTCGCCATCCGCGAGCATTTTGATAAAAAGCCCACCGACCACGGAGCGCGCCTGAAATCCAACTTCGGTGCCGTCGGTGGTCCAATACCAATCTGTCAGCGGGACGCGGCTCGGCGATTGGTTAGCCCAGTCGTAAATCGGGGAAATGAGACTCTCCCAATCGGTCGCTGAATCCGCCAGTGTTGCGGACCAGAATTCCCAGTCGAGCTTGGTGTAATCCTGGCGATTGTCGAGTGGAAAGCCGAAGTGGGTCTTGGTCTGGTAATAAGCAATCTCCTTCGCGGCGACCTCAGCGGGGAAAAGGTGAAAGCCGAGAACTTTATCCCATACCAAGTTGTATTTCTGGCTCCAGGTGCCGGGCTTGTCGAACGCCAGGCGGTAGTGGTCTCCATCGTCGGCCATCGTCACCCACTGGCGGGCAAATTCCTGCGCGGTCTTGGAGTAGAGATCGTGCTCCTGATTCTTGCCGAGCATGCCCGCAAGTTCCCCATAGGCCGCGAGCGCCTCGATGGCTTTGAGCGATAGGTTGGCGTTGTGCGCCAAGTGTCCGGCAAAGTCGTCCGTGCAAAGCTGGTTGGCAGGATCGAGGCCCTTGTCCTTCAGATATTCCGCCCATTTCGTGAGTAAAGGCCAATACTTGCCGGCAAAGCTTGCATCACCTTCTGCCCTTGCGATGGCGGCCACCATTAATAGCATGTTGCCGGATTCCTCAACGGGCATCTGATCGACGTCCGACTTCTCGCCGCCGCCGTACACCTGGCCGTTAGCAAGCGGAAAAGTGCCGAGGTCGTGGGGGGCAAACGGAAAATGCCAAGGGCCGGACCGAGCGTACTTGAAGAGCGGCGCGAGCGAGGCTTCAAGCAGCTTCGGATTGAGCAGCAACAAAATGGGTGAAGCAGGGTAGATCACGTCTACCGTCCCGATGCAGCCGTTGCTGAAATTCTCCTTGGGCAGGAAGAACGGCTCGCCCTCCGGCCCCGCCACCAGGATCTGCGCCGCCAGGGCCTGCCGGTAAGCCAGTGCCGCAAGTCGAGCGTACTTCTCACCGCCGGCCCGTGTAAGATTGGCAACCAGGTCGGCATCAAACTTCTCGCAGCGCTGAACAAGAGACGAGTAATTCCGGTCGGCCTCCTCCAGCAGATCGCTCGCCTCGGTCCGCTTGAGCCGCCAATAGGGGCGAAGGGGTTGATGGAAGTATTCAATGGCATAAATCTGATCGTAGACGAGGATCAGATGGCGCTCGACTGGATCGGCGCCCACATTGCCGAGATCAAATGCTACGGCCATGGCAGGCATGTGATCGCGCGGGGGCCGTGGCATGCGTGTA
Organism: Terriglobia bacterium; assembly: GCA_050010015.1. Taxonomy (GTDB): domain Bacteria; phylum Acidobacteriota; class Terriglobia; order UBA7540; family UBA7540; genus CAVROP01. The sequence goes on along the minus strand of JBEKLY010000040.1, from coordinate 28,281 downwards.
TCAGCCGAAGGCAGCGACCCCGTCCGGGCAAAGGTTCCAATGACACTGTTGACGTTCGCGACGGCGCTGTGAGGAAATTGCCCATTTGGAGCCGCGACGTAAAGATAGCCCCAGTCGATACGAAGGTCATCGCCGGACTTCTTAAGCACCGGTTGCGCCTCAGTTCCCATGCGCAGCACGCTCAGGGCGCCCGCTTTCTCCTGCTGCCAAACTACCGGCTCGTCCTCGGTATTCACCACAAGCTGTGCGGTGTTGTCGTATTCAATTGAGACCTGGTGCGGTTTGCCGTCCACCGACCGAATCTGCCAACTGAGGTAGGTGACCGGCCACGACATCAGGTCAAGGTCCGACGGCAATAAGGGGGTCAAGAAGGTGAGAGTGACATGGACGCCGCCGCCCTCGAACTCGTAAATCGTGCGCGTCGGCAATACTTGGAGGTTGGTTTGCGGCATGGGTTGGATATCGCGCCGCTCGTCGCCCATGATGCGCCAGGCCCTGCCATCAATCCTCAACAGGCTGTGCAGTTCCTGCTTGGAGCCTGTCCAGTGGCGCGTGGCGTCATAGGTCAGCCGGTCTGCAAACGACCAGACGCTGAAATAGGGATTGCAGGTCACGAGCGGAACCGCGGGCGGACGAAAGCCCGACGTGTCAGATGCGGCCATCATGGGAACAGAGATTACTAAACAGCATAATGATTGCAGAGCAATCAATCGTGCCTTCATCGCTTAGTCTCCTGTCAATGGCATCCTGAATCGCAGGCTGGAGCCCGCAAATAATGCGGTCCTCCACGCGTCAGCGGCATGGGAATTAGGAGTGTACACGCGTCGCATTGCAGGGGCAACCCTTCTGGTTGCCCGGGGCCAAACAACTGCGTGGTATATTGTCATTTGGTGGGAAAATGCCTGCGCCGAAGGCGACTTGGAGTGCGGTAGCGCCAGCTACCGCCTTTTCGTTTCGGTTTCAAGGCGGCAGCTTCGCTGCCGCACTCCACGGCGCTTCGCGCGTTGGCGGACCTTAGATCTCATGGAACTTTCAGTTGCGAAACAGGGTGGCGAAAAGTGGGGTGTGCTGCTGCTCGCGCACGGCGCACCGGACCGGCTCGAGGACATCCCCGCTTTTCTACTCAACGTGCGCGGTGGACGGAAACTGCCGGAGGCCGCGGTGAATGAAATCATGCGGCGCTACAGCCTGATCGGCGGGTCGCCGTTGCTGCGCCTGAGTACGTTGCAGGCCCAAGGTTTGGCGAAGCGACTGGGCCGGCCCATCTATTTGGGCATGAGGAACTGGAAGCCATTCATCTCCGATGCGGTCCGGCAGATCAGCGCGGACGGGGTCGAGCGCGTGGTGGCGATTTGCCTCGCGCCTCAAAACTCCCGCACCAGCATTGGCCTTTACAAGCGGCACTTGTTTGAAGAGATGGAACGGCTCGCACCCCAGGTGGGAGTGGACTTCATTGAGAACTGGCACGATCATCCGGGTCTGGTGGAGGCATTTCGCGAGCGAGTTGCGACGGCGCTAGCGTGTGTGCAGGACGAAACCGGGGGCCCGGTTCCCGTAATCTTCACAGCGCACAGCGTTCCCCAAAAGACCATCGAGGACGGCGATCCCTACGAGCAACAGGTGATGGAAACTGCCGCCCTGGTGGCTCAGGCCGTTGGCCTAGAGGAATACGCTGTGGCTTTTCAAAGCCAGGGGATGACGGCCGAGCCGTGGATCGGCCCCACCGTCGAATCCCTCATCGACCGGGCAGCCGCGCAGGGCCGGCGTCACCTCCTGCTGGCGCCCGTTGGCTTTGTTTGCGATCACGTCGAGATCCTTTACGATATTGACGTGGTGTTCCGTGAATACGGAAGGACCAGGGGAGTAACCGTACACCGCTCCGAGTCGCTGAACGACAGCCCGCTGTTCATCCAGGCACTTGCAGCCATCGCCGGAGAGCGGGCAGGTGGGCAGGTGGGTAGGTAGGCAGATGGGCGGAAAGAAATCAGAAGATCTCGAAAACTGGCCCTCGCCCCCTTGGGGGAGAGGGTGGCCGGCGACGGCGCTCTCTTCAGCCGGCGCAGGTCGGGTGAGGGGGTCCGTCGAAAGTGCCAACTGACCAGCCAAACCGGAAGCGTGTAGCCGTTCTCGGCGGGGGCATTGCCGGCTTGGCTGCAGCCTACACGTTGGCGGTGGCACGCCAATCAGGCGTACCGGTTGACGAACTGCTCATCGAGGGACGAGACCGCCTGGGAGGAGTGATCCGCACCGAACACATCGACGGTTTCGTCATCGAGGCCGGGCCGGACAGTTTTCTAGCCGAAAAGCCGGAGGCGGCGGCCTTGGCTCGCGAACTAGGCTTAGGCGAGTCACTAATCGGCTCGAACGACAGCCAGCGGCGCACCTACATACTTCACCGCGGCCGTCTCGTTCCTCTACCTGATGGACTGATGTTCCTGGTCCCAACTCGTCTTTGGCCCATGGTGACGACATCTTTGCTGCCGTTCAGCAGCAAACTGGCGATGGCAGCCGAGTTGCTGGCCAGGCGGCCTTCCGGGAATTCGGACCGCGATGCAGACGAATCGGTGGCGAGTTTCGTGCGACGGCACTTCGGAGAGGCCATGCTCGAGAACGTCGCCGACCCTCTGCTTGCCGGGGTTTATGGCGGCGATTCAGGAGCTTTGAGCGTCCGCTCAGTCCTGCCGCGCTTCTTCGAGATGGAGCGCCAGCACGGTAGCCTGACTCGGGCTACGTTGCGAGCCATGCGGCAGCGCCAGAAGGCCAGAGCAAAATCGCGCGGAACTTCGCAGCTTGACTCCGGCGGGCCGGGCGCCGCCCCCCGAAACGCGTTGCCACTCTTCATGACACTTCGGGACGGACTCGAACAGCTCACCGGGAAGCTGATCGAGCGGCTCGATATGTCTCGCGTTCACCTTGGACAACGTGTTACTGGGATCGAGGCGGCCCCGGGCGGGCCGGGCGGGGCGGCGGATCGTTGTAGCCGAAGGTACCAGATCTTTTGCGAAGACGGGTTGGCGTTCGACGCGGGTGCGATCGTCCTGGCCATGCCCGCTCACCAGTGCAGCCGATTGCTCTCCTCCCTCCACCCCACACTAGGTGGCTTGCTGGGCGAAATACCGTATAGTTCGTCGATGACGGTCTCCCTAGGCTACTCCGAAGGAGCCACAGAGCAACTTCCCCATGGTTTTGGATATCTGGTCCCGCGCAAAGAGGGCCGGAGGATGCTGGCCTGCACCTTCGTGCACCGCAAGTTCAACCACCGCGCGCCTGAAGGAAAAGCCTTACTGCGCTGCTTCCTGGGCGGCTCACGCGACCCGGAGGCCCTGAATCTCTCTGACGAAGAAGTAATTACGCTGGTGCGACAGGAACTAAAGGAAATCCTGGATTTCTCCTTCGAACCGCTCTTTTGCCGGATCCATCGCTGGCCCGCCTCTATGGCGCAATACCCGGTGGGACACGCGGAGCGCCTAAGGAAGATCCAAAGCCGGCTTGAGGACTTGCCGGGGATCTACCTCGCCGGCAACGCCTATTCAGGCATCGGAATCTCGGATTGCATCCGCACCGGCAGGGCCGCGGCCCAACGGGCAATCGCCATGACCGCTTCCCAGTCTTCGAGCTAGTTTTTCCTCTCCGTTCAGAACCGCGTCATTCCCGCGCAAGCGGGAATCCGTCGCACAAACAATGGATCCCCGCTTGCACGGCGATGACAAATGCAGGTTCGGGCTGGCACCTGCCGATATAAGGGTTGAGGATGCGCTCGACAACGCCAGGTGAAGTGCGGCCCCAAGATGGAGATTACAGGCCAATGACGGAAACCACCCACAGTAATGGAGGGAAAACTGTGACACAATGTCATTATTTGCGCCCCCGATCGACTCCTTGTCGGTTCACGCCTCTTACCTCATGAAAACCAATCAGATATTGTTTGGCGAGTCTAGGAATCCTTTTGGCATGACTTGAATCTAATCAATGTAACGGTTTAGAAAGAAAGGACAAGGTAAACGAAAGAATGGTTACCTACTTTAGCATCGTGTTGGGCCACTTGCTGAGTTGGCTCGTGGTTGCAGCCGCTGCCCTTTATGCGGTGGTCGTCCTGGTCAGCTATCGGACGGCCGGGCCACGCTACCGTCTTAATTTCAACCTTGGGGAACCTGCAAGGTCGACCCGGCAACTAGGCGTCTGGTTGGGCGTGAAGGTGTTACAGGCCTGCGTCCGGATGGCAAAGTCCACTTTGAATACCCTCCTGGAAGCCTCTGCAGAAGTTGGCGAATGGTTTATGCGCCGCAATCCCTCGGTGCAGGAGAACATCCGCTCGCGCTTCCTCGTCTAACTCACGCTTTGGGGTGAGTCTTGTCATACACGTCAATCAACTGCTTAATGGAAACCTGCGTGTACTTCTGCGTGGTGGCAAGGCTAGTATGCCCCAGCATTTCCTGAATCGCCCTCAAGTCAGCTCCCTCCGTAAGCAAGTGCGACGCAAAAGCATGACGGAGCGAGTGCGGGCTGACCTTTACTGACGGCCCGTACTGGCGGACGTATCTTTTTACCAACCGGTCAACGGAGCGCGTCGTGAGCCGCTCGCCCCACACGTTCAAAAACAGGGCCTGCTGGCCGGACTTCTTCCTTTCCAGAAGAATTCTCTGCCTGATGGGGAGGTAGTCCTCAATAGCCTGCCTGGCCTTTGAGCCGAACGGCACGATCCTTTCCTTCCGCCCTTTTCCGCGCACCAGCAACATGCCGTCTCCGAAGTTCAGACTGCGGAGATCGAGACCAACCAGTTCGCTCACGCGCAGGCCTGAGGCGTAAAGCAGCTCGAGCAGCGCGCGGTCGCGCCGCATCGCAGGATCTCCGGTCTTCGTGGCCTCAGCCAACCGGTCGAGGAAAGTGTTCATCTCTTCCTCAGTCATGATTCGTGGGAGGGTTTTATCCTGTTTTGGCGTTGAGACAATCGCGGATGGATTTTCCGTCAGCACCCCCTCGCGCCTGAGGAACTTGAAGAACGCCCGCACCGCTGAGAGCTTTCGAGCGATGGAGGACTTCTTCTCCTGCTTCTCGAAGAGGGCGCCCAGGAAGCCGCGAATGCCTAAGGCGTCGACCGATTTGATGTCAACACTGGCCGCGCCGAGGCCTGCCGCCAGGAAATCGCGGAACTGGACTAAGTCGCTGCGGTAGTTGCGCACCGTGTGCGGCGAAGCGTTGCGCTCGTACCGCAAGTAATTGACGTATCGCTCGATCAGTTCATCCATGCCGTACAATTCTAACTCACTTTGTCGCACGGCAATGACCCAGGTTTGGGATCTGTGTTTCGAAGGCTTGTCATCCTGAGCGAAGCGAAGGGTCTCGGTAGTTCGTCGCGAAGTGCGAAGGAAAGCAACTACAGGGATCCTTCGCTTCGCTCAGGATGACAACCAAACAGAGAGTTCGGCCAGCGCCCTCTCACATTGCCGTTCGCGACGGGCGCGGCGGTCACGCGAGACGGCCCTGGGCAAGTCCTCCATCGCTGGAAGCAAATCGAAAGAAATGTTGGCGGGCTGATAGTTGCCCGGGTCGGCGTGCGTGGCGTAGTGAACCAACGACCCGAGCGCCGTCGAGCGCGGGGGCGGTGTGAAGCCCTTGCCTGCCGCTTCCCGGGCCATCGCCACTCCCGCCAGAAACCCCGTGGCGATGCACTCGACGTATCCCTCGACCCCGCAAAGCTGGCCCGCGACAAAGACGTTGGGGGAGGCACGAAGGCGGAGGTCGGCACCGAGCAGCTTTGGCGCATTGAGAAACGTGTTGCGATGGATCTGCCCGAAGCGCAGAAACTCCGCCTGCTCGAGTCCTGGAATCTTCCGTAAGATCCGTGCCTGTTCAGGAAACCTGAGATGGTTTTGAAACCCCACCAGGTTGTAGCTGGAAGAACGTAGGTTTTCCGTCCTCAATTGCACCACCGCAAATGGCTGGCAACCGGTGCGCGGATCGGACAGCCCCACGGGCTTCATGGGGCCGAAGCGAAGTGTGTCGTACCCTCGCCGCGCCAGTTCCTCGATAGGCAGGCAGGCTTCGAAGAAATTGAGGTCTTCGAACTGGTGCGCTTCGACTGTCTCCGCGCCGCGCAGTGCGTCATAGAAATCGCGGTATTCGGTTTCATTCAGCGGGCAGTTGATGTAATCATCGCCATTCCCTTTCCCATATCGTGAGGCTGGGAAGACCCGCTCGCGGTTCACCGTTTCGGCGTCCACGATAGGACTGATGGCATCGTAGAAAGCCAGATTCTCCGAGCCGGTGAGTGACCGAAGCGAGCAAGCGAGAGCGTCTGAAGTGAGCGGGCCCGTGGCAATCAACACCGGTCCCGTTGAGGGCATCTCCCGCAATTCCTCCCGGCGTATTGTGATCTGTGAATGCTGGCGCAGGGCCTGCGTGACCGACTCCGAGAATCGCTCCCGGTCTACCGCCAGCGCCATGCCTGCGGGAACTGCACATTCACCCGCGAGCTTCATCAGGAGAGACCCGGATCGACGCAACTCTTCTTTCAGGAGCCACGATGCGGCGCCGGGCGTATTCGACTTCAGCGAATTGCTGCAAACAAGTTCGGCCAGGCGGTCCGTTTTGTGGGCCTGCGTCGAACGCGCCGGCCGCATTTCGTACAACGTAACTGGAACGCCGCGTACGGCGAGCTGCCACGCCGCTTCGCTTCCCGCCAGCCCGCCGCCCGCGATTGTAACCGGTCCCATCAATTGCCCTCACTTCACGTGATTATAGTAGCAAAGTAGGCCGAATACCGTGCGGGGCTGTGGCGCGGGCGTCTCGCCCGCGGTCGCGCGGGCATCCTGCCCGCGCCGGTTGTCTTCGTCTGATGCGCCGTCGGTCCATGGGAATTGGCTAGGGCTGCCACTCCGGGAGCGGGACGCTCCCGCGACCGCGGGTGAGACGCCCGCGCCACATCTCTCCGCGGTTCGAGATTCGAATTTCGGCCTTCACGCTACGGCCATCTCGTATTTGCAGCTTTCGTTGGGGCAGTAGCGCAAAGGCGGGCCGTTTTTATTGAACTTTTCAAGCAGCAATGGATGGCCGCAATTGGGGCAGGGTTGGTTGACAGGTTTATCCCACGCGGTGAATTTGCACTCCGGGTAACGGCTGCATCCGTAAAAGGTCTTGCCTTTGCGCGTGCGGCGAGCCACCAGTTCGCCCGTGCAGCCTTTTTCGGGACAGGGAATCCCGAGTGTCTGCCGTTTCACATATTTGCACTGCGGGTAGTTGCTGCACGCCGTGAACTGGCCAAAGCGGCCGTGTTTAAGGGCAAGCTGATTGCCGCACTCGGGACACTTCTCCTCGAGCAGCGTGTCGCTGACGGCCGTCGCCGCACCTTCCTTCATCACGATTTTCTTGGTGTTGCGGCATTCGGGATAACCGCTGCAGGCCAGGAAGAATCCAAAGCGGCCGCGCTTGACGGCCATCGGCTTGCCGCATTTCTCGCAGTTCTGTTCAGCAACTTCCGGCGCCGGCGGCCCCGGAGTGCTGTATTTCGCTGCCAGCTCCGGCGGAAGGTCGCTGGTTCCATCGCAATCGGGATAGCCTGTGCAGGAGAGGAACGCGCCGTTGCGTCCCAGGCGGATCACCATGGGCTTGCCGCACTTCTCGCACTTCAGGTCGGTCGGGATGCCCTCGCCTTTAATATCCTCCATCTCCCGTTCCGCGACCCGTAGATCCTTCTCGAACTTTTTGTAAAACTCCTCGAGAGCCTCGGTCCAGGTGAGTTTCCCTTCCTCGACTTCGTCCAACTCTTCTTCCATGCGCGCGGTGTAAGCCACCTCGAAGATGTCGCTGAAATTCTTCACCAACATATCGCTGACCAGCATGCCGAGCTGGGTGGGAAAGAAGCGGCCCTGGAGCTTCTCCACATATTCGCGGTTCTGAATGATCACCAGAATCGTGGCGTAGGTGGAAGGCCTGCCGATGCCTTTCTCCTCCAAGACCTTCACCAGCGTGGCTTCCGTGTATCGCGGCGGAGGCTCGGTAAAGTGCTGTTCCGGAGTGATCCTGTGCAGCCTCAACCTCTCGCCCTGTTCGACTTGCGGCAAGCGGAGCTTCAGTTCCTCATCTTCTTCCATCTCCGCCTTCTCGTCCTTGCCTTCTTCGTAAACGGCGCGGAAGCCGTTGAACTTCTCGACTGAACCGGTAGCGCGCAGCAAGTAGTCGCCGGCGGAGATATCGATGGTCGTCTGGTCGAATACTGCGGGATTCATCTGCGAGGCCACAAAACGCTGCCAGATCAGCTTGTACAATTTGAACTCGTCCGCGCCGAGGTACCGTTGAATGGACTCGGGTGTGAGCCTGACGTCGGTTGGCCGGATTGCCTCGTGGGCATCCTGCGCACCCTTTTTGCTCTTGTAACGTATGGGCTCAGGAGGAAGATAATCTTTTCCAAACGTCTTCGAGATGTGCTCGCGCACCGCAGCCAGCGCGCCCTCCGCCACGCGTGTGGAGTCTGTGCGCATGTAGGTGATGAGGCCCACCGAGCCTTCCTCGCCGATCTCCAGGCCCTCGTAGAGACGCTGGGCGATGGTCATCGTCTTCTTGGCTGTGAAGCGCAGCTTGCGCACGGCTTCCTGCTGAAGCTTGCTGGTGATGAACGGCGGCACCGGGTGCTTACGCTTCTCCTTGGTGGTTACCGACTCCACCACCAGGTTCGCTGCCTTGATCTCGCCGGCGATCCGGTCGGCGGTCGCCTGATCGGAAATCTCGAGGTCCTTGCCCAGGAACTTCGCCAACCGTGCGTCGAAAGGCGGAGGGTTCTTACCCTCGAGATTGACGCCGATCGTCCAGTATTCTCTCTTCTGGAAGGCCTGGATTTCCCGCTCCCGCTCGACGATGATGCGCAAAGCTACGGTTTGCACGCGTCCGGCGGAAATTCCCCGCTTCACTTTTTCCCATAGGAGCGGGCTCACCTGGTAGCCCACCAGGCGGTCCAGGATGCGCCGCGCCTGTTGTGCGTCCACTAATTTCGAATCGATCTCGCCCGGCGCTTTGAAAGCTTCGCGAATGGCGTCACGGGTGATCTCATTGAAAAGTACGCGATGAAATCTCCTTTTCTTCCCATCCAGCAGTTCGCGCAGGTGCGCGCAGATCGCCTCGCCCTCGCGATCCGGGTCGGCCGCCAGGAACACCTCGTCGGATTTCGCCGCCGCCGACTTCAGCTCCGCAATCACCGCTTTTCTGCCGGGAATGGTAATGTAAGTTGGCTTAAAACCGTGATCGAGGTCCACGCCCAGGTCCTTCTTGGGCAGGTCCATCACGTGCCCCATCGAGGCTTTCACCACATAGTCCGGCCCAAGATATTTGTTGATGGTTTTTGCCTTGGCCGGCGATTCGACAATGACGAGCGATTTAGCCATAGAAACAATTCCTAACTTAATTCCCCTCCTTTGTAAGGAGGGGTCAGGGGTGGTTAGCTGTCGATGCTCACCACCCCCATCCCCTCCTCAGTCGAGGAGGGGAGTTACCGCTACAGCTTACGAATAAAGTTCTTTCCCGGCAACTGCCGGATCACTCCTGCCATCTCGAGCTCGAGCAGCGCCGTCATCACGCGCGGCTGCGAGATCGCTGCTGCGCTGAGGATGTCATCCACAAACAAGGCCGCATCGGCTCGCAACACCTCGAACACCGCTTTCTGGTCGGGCGTGAAGGATTGTTCAAAAAGTGATGCTACCTGCTTTCCCGCCGCCGATTCTTCCGATGCTTCCGCCGCGGGTAAGAGTTGCATCCGAATCTCCGCCGGAAACTCTTCGACCACATCCATCCATTCATCGACAAGCTTCGCGCCCTGCTTGATCAGATGATTAGGACCGAAACTTTGCGGCGAGGTGATGTTGCCCGGCACCGCGAAGACTTCGCGATTCTGCTCGACGGCCAGGCGCGCGGTGATCAGAGAGCCGCTGTATTCCGCCGCCTCCACCACAATCACCCCTAGAGAGAGTCCGCTGATGGTGCGGTTGCGAATCGGAAAATTCTCAGGTGAGGGCGAGGTGCCGGGAGGGAATTCCGAAATCAATGCGCCCGATTCGGCAACTTGTTCGGCCAGGCGCTTGTTTTCGCGCGGATAGATCACGTCAATCCCCGAGCCGAGAACCGCCACCGTCTTCCCGCCCGCTTCGATGGCGCCGCGGTGCGCGGCTGAATCAATTCCCCGGGCGAGTCCGCTTACGATCACCAGTTGCCTCTGCGCGAGGTCGCGCGCCAGCCGCCCGGCCACCTGGCTGCCGTATGCCGAGGGCCGTCGCGTGCCGACGATGCCGATTCCGTACTGCGAAAGTACCTTAACGTCTCCGCGAACGTAGAGCACCAAGGCAGGGTCAGGAGTTTGCTTGAGCAGCGCAGGGTAATCGTCGCTCGAGTACGGCACCACCCGACAACCCGCCTTCGTCGAAGCTTCCAGGTCTCGGTCGGCTTCCTCGAGGCCCGCCTGCCCAAATATCGCCTGAGCTACACGCGCCGGAATGCCGCAGCTTTCGAGTTCCGTCAGCGAGGCCATGTAGGCGCCCTGCGCAGAACCGAAATGCTCCACCAGTCGGTGCGCGCCGCGCACGCCCAGGCCCTCGAGCTTGGTCAGTCCCAACCAGAATTGTGTATCGTCCTCGCTCAAGTCTCCTTATCTCACTTCCGAGTCCTGAATCGCGTCTCTTCCTGCATCGGCGCCCATCTAAAATCGCAGAACATGAGATGCAGTAGCAAGAAGAAAGTTTTGCGGGGCCGGTATGTGGTAGATAGTAGGTCGTATATGGAGCATGCTGCGTTGTCTGCGGCGCTGCCCTCTTCCAAGGGGAGAGGGCGGCTCGCGACGGCGCTGTCATCAGTCCGTCAGCTGACGGGGCCGGGTGAGGGGTCCCTTGCCGCGCATTAGATGTATAATCGCTTGCGGCTTCGAAAACGTGTAGGGGTAGCGCTTGCCCTACCCTGTTCAACAGGGGACGGCAAGCCGTCCCCTTACAAGCAGGTAATCGAAAGTAATTGAAACCTCATGTCGGACCTCAGAATCTCCGTTGTTCAATATCTGAATAGCGTCCCGCTGATTTGGGGCATGCTGCACGGCCCGCAGCGCGGCAAGCACGAAATCCAACTCGCCACTCCCGCCCATTGCGCCGACGCGGTGCGAGACGGGACGGCGGATATCGGCATCATTCCCGCCATCGAGTATCACCGCATCGATCGCCTGCAAATCATCTCCGGCATCTCGATCGCCTCCAAATCGCGCGTGCGCAGCGTGCTGCTGTTGAGCAAGTCGCCGATCGAGAAAATCCAGAGCGTAGCCGTGGACACGTCATCGAGAACTTCCGCGGCTTTTCTACGCATTCTGCTGGGCAAGTTCTATTCCCTCAACGTCGACTATATTCCTGCTGCCCCGCGCCCGGACGAGATGTTGAGCATGGCCGACGCGGCGCTCGTGATCGGCGATCCGGCCTTCACCTATCGCGGTGCGGCGATCGTTTACGACCTTGCCGCGGAATGGAGAAAGTTCACGGGGCTACCGTTTGTCTTCGCCTTCTGGGCTGGCCATGCGGACAAGAATCTCTCCTTGTACCGAAAAGACTTTGAGGAGTCGCGCGAGTTCGGCCTGGCGCACATCGACGAGATCGCGGCTGAGTACGCCTTGAAGCTCCACACAGAACCTGCGGACGTGAAGGTTTACTTGACCGAGAATATCGATTATTCTCTGGATGAGGAGAATTGCAGGGGGTTGTGTCTCTTCTTTAAGTTGGCGCGCGAGGCGGGCATTATTCCAGTTGAGAAGGAATTGCGGTTTGTTTAGGGTGAGGGGTATCTGTCGGTATCCCCGTGGTTGACTGCCCTCTCCCTGGGGAGAGGGTGGACCGCGACGGCGCTGTCATCAGCCGTCGTGGGCCGGGTGAGGGGTATGTTACGCGCCACTTCGAGATCCGAGCGAACTGCCGAGATTCTTCGTTTCGCTCAGAATGACAGCAAATCACTATGCCACTAACTCCAACCCAAGCGCTCGACATGTTGAAATCCGACGACCTGCTCGGCCTCGGCCTCGAGGCGGACGCGGTGCGCAAGCGCCTGCATCCTGAGGGCGTGGTCACCTACATCGTCGACCGCAACATCAACTACACGAACATCTGCACGGAGTACTGCTCGTTTTGCGCCTTCTATCGCCCCGTGGGTTCGCCCGAGGGATACCTCCAGCCGCTCGACTCGATTTTCCAGAAGATCGACGAAACGCTGGCCCTGGGCGGCACGGGAGTCCTGATGCAAGGCGGCCTTCATCCTGACCTCAAGATCGATTATTACGAGAACCTGCTTTCGAGCATCAAGCGGCATTATCCTTTGCTCCACTTGCATTGCTTCTCGTCCCCGGAAATCCTGAACATCGCGGAAGTCTCCGGCCTGAATGTTCGCGACACGATTGCACGCCTCATGGCTGCCGGGCTCGATTCCATCCCCGGGGGCGGAGCGGAAATCCTGGACGACGAGGTGCGCCGGCGGATTGCCCGCCTGAAGTGCACCACGGAGGAGTGGTTCCTGGTGCATCGCACCGCGCACCAACTCGGCCTGCGCACCACCGCCACCATGATGTTCGGCTGTGGCGAAACGCTCGAGCATCGCATCAACCACTTCGAGCGCGTCCGCCAATTGCAGGAGGAAACCGGCGGCTTTACCGCTTTCATTCCCTGGCTCTTTCAGCGCGAAAACACCTCGCTCGGCAACTTCGTCAAGGAAGAAGCAACGGCCATTGATTACTTGAAAACGCTCGCCGTCAGCCGCATCTACTTGGATAACATCCTCAACGTCCAGGCCTCCTGGCTCACTCCCGGGCACAAAATCTGCCAAATCGCGCTGCGCTTTGGCGGCAACGACGTGGGCAGCATCCTCATCGAGGAGAACGTGGTGCGTGCCGCCGGCGTCACCCGCACCTCGAGCGAAGAACAGCTCCGCCGCATGATCGCCGACGCGGGCTTCCGCCCCGTCAAGCGCGATACGCTCTATCGCACCTATTTCCTGAATTAGGCGGCTCCTGCGCCAACTCGACAGCACTCGACGCTCGCGTAAGCTGCCTGATACACTTCTCTTTGCGGGGACCTGGACCGAGCCGTGGTCTCCGGCAGTGGGCGACAGTTCGACATCTGAAATCCAATAATCGAGGAGGGTCCGAATATGCTTGCTCAATTGCTCGAAACCGACCCGAATTGGGTGCTGACGATATTGAGGGTCGTGCTGGGGATTGTCATCTTCGCTCACGGGGCGCAGAAGATGCTGGGCTGGTTTGGCGGCTACGGATTCAGCGGCACGATGGGTTTTTTCACCAAGAACATGCACATCCCCGCGCCGTTCGCATTCCTGGCAATTTGCGCTGAGTTCTTTGGCGGCCTGGGCCTGATCCTGGGCCTGCTGACGCGCATCGCCGCCTTCGGCGTCGGCGTCAACATGCTGGTCGCCATCTTCATGGTTCACCGGCAGCACGGACTGTTCGCAAATTGGACCGGACAACAGAAAGGCGAGGGATACGAATATCACCTCCTGGCGCTCGCCATTGTCGTCGCGATCATCGCTCAGGGCGCCGGCGCGCTTTCTTTGGATCAAGTGATTTATCGTTTGTTAGTTTGAATCGCTCCTTCCGCCCGGGCCGAAACCCCGAGCCGAGTGGTCAGGCGCGCCGGGCGCAAGAACGGCGAGGGCGGTGATTATTGCGCTGTCGGTCTTCTTGGCTCTTGACAAACACCTCAACATAGGCTAGAATCCTGTACTGGATCACGGCTGAGCCCCCACCTCGCCGCGGACGCTATGCGGCATTCATGTCTCGACCCCATCCACGACCGAACCAACTCTTGGTCGAGCGGTGCGACGTAGCGCTGACCTTCAGGTCAGCATGCCTGGAACCGCCTCGGCTAACCGTGCCGACCTGAAGGTCGGCGCTACGAGAAATGGCGGAACAAAGCGAGAATGTCTATGAAAACAAAGGAAGACGGTGAGAGCCGCGGAGCGGCGCCAGAGAGTAGCCCACGGCGCAAGCCGTGGGTTTTGAGTTCGAGTCATCTTGCCCCAGCCCCGGAGGGGCGACAGATTATTACGCGACGCTCCCTCGAAAGGCTCTGCCGCCCTTACAGGGCTTGTGAGCTATTCACTCTCTTAAAGTCCCACGGCTGACGCCGTGGGCTACTTGCTGTCGGCCCTCCGGGCCTCGGAGCAAAATCGCCGGAACAAAGCGAGAATGTCTATGAAAACAAAGGAACGGCCAAGAAATCGACCACCCTGGCCCCTCCTGTCCAAGGAGGGGAATTCAGGACTCCCCTCCTCGGATGAGGAGGGGTGGGGGTGGTGGGCTCTTTGCGACCTTGGCATCTTGGGGTGAAACCGGGTCTGTTCCTCGGGTAAACGGTCTGGAAAAGATGTTTTTGGCGGAAACGAACTACACGATCTGCGGCAAAGAGAGGAGTTAGCATTCCTGGATTGCTCAAAACGAGCTGGTTTTTGTTGTACCACGGTGCGCAATCTGCTATGGTTCGGCTTCAATTCCACGCAATTCTCCGGACGAGGAGCGCTACCCCATGACAGAAAAATCGAAGCTTTCAAACGACCAGAAGCGGCGGAGGACGCTTGACCGTCGAGAGTTCATGACGGGCGCGGGCGCGGCGGCCATTTCCTTCTCCATCATGAAACCCGAGTTGGTCAGTGGGTCGCAGGCCAACTCGAAAATCACCCTTGGCTTGATTGGCTGCGGCAGCCGGGGGACCTGGATCGCCGATCTGTTTCGCCAGCATGGCGGCTATGAAATCGTAGCCGCTATGGATTACTTCCCAGACAAGGTAAATCCCTTCGGGGAGAAGTTCAACGTTGCGCCAGAGCGCCGTTACTCGGGTCTGCTGGGGTACCGGCGCATGCTGGAAGGCAAGCTTGATGCCGTAGCCATCGAGAGCCCGCCGTATTTCCATCCCGAACAGGCCGCCGCGGCCGTGGACGCGGGCGTGCACGTCTATCTTGCCAAGCCGGTGGCCGTGGACGTGCCCGGCTGCCGAAGCATCGAGGAAACGAGCGCCAAAGCTTCCGGCAAGAACCGCTGCTTCCTGGTGGACTTCCAGACCCGCACCGACCCGTTTTACCAGGAGGCGATCCGGCGCGTGCACGCGGGCGACATCGGCCCGATCCTGTGCGGCGAGGCTGCTTACTGGGCGGGGTCTCCGTGGACGCGCCCGGTGGAGCAATTGCGGGTGAACCCTGCGGACCCGGAGCGCCGCCTGCGCGCCTGGGGCGTGGACGCTGTGCTCTCTGGAGATATTATTACAGAACAAAATATCCACTCTATAGACGTTTCCACATGGATAATAGACGCTCATCCGCTTCGCGCCACTGGGATGGGCGGTCTGAAGTCGCGCATCGAAGGGAGCTGCTGGGACCATTTCTCAGTCGTCTTCACATTTCCAGAAGAAGTGATGGTGACCTTTGCCTCCAAGCAGTTTGGCGAAGGCTACGACGACATTCTCTGCCGCATGTATGGCACGACAGGCGTCATCGATACCCATTACGCGGGGAGCGTCGCCATTTGGGGCAAGAGCCCCTACGAGGGAGGGAAGTCGCCCGGGCTGTACAAGGACGGCGCCGTGCGCAATATCGCGACGTTCTATGAGAACGTCACCGGCGGCCGCTTCTCGAACCCCGCCACGGCGCCCAGCGTGAGGAGCAACCTGACCACGATCCTGGGCCGTACGGCTGCGTACGAGCGCGCCGAAGTTACCTGGGAGCAACTCATGAAGTCTGAGGAAAAGTTGGACCCGCAGCTTTACGGGCTCAGAGAGTGAAGTTGCGGCACCGAAAATGACTCCCCTCCTCGGCGAGGAGGGGCAGGGGGTGGTGAAGTTGAATGTGGGCGCGACGACCACCCCTGACCCCTCCTTATGGAGGAGGGGAAGCGGAGTCGAATAGATGATTTCCGAGAAGATAACAGTCGTCGAGGGTGACATCACAAAACAGCACGTGGATGCCATTGTGAATGCCGCAAACACGACGCTGCTGGGCGGCGGCGGAGTGGACGGCGCAATCCATCGCGCCGCCGGGCGTGGGCTGCTCGAAGAATGCCGAACGCTGGGAGGCTGCGCCACGGGCCAGGCTAAGATAACCAAGGGCCACAACCTGCCGGCGAAGTGGGTGATTCACACCGTGGGACCGGTTTGGCAGGGCGGCGGGCGGCGCGAAGACGAGTTGTTGGCGAGTTGCTACAGGGCGTCTTTGGAGTTGGCTGTCAAGAACGGTGTTCGGACCATCGCCTTTCCCGCCATCAGTACGGGGGTGTATGGTTTCCCATTTGAGCGCGCCACGGTGATCGCCGTAAGGGAGGTGAAACGATTTCTGGAAGAGACTCCGTCTCTCGAGAAGGTGGTCTTTGTTTGTTTCGGCAAAGATGCCTATATATGCTATTCGGGTAATATCTGAGTTTGAGCGCGGCGCCGCTTTGGTCTGAAATTAGCGCCGACCTTCAGGTCGGCACTTGCTGGCCTAAAGGCCAGCGCTACGAGTCAGATTAAGACGCTGCTCGCCGCCAGGTGGTGTCTCAGTTTGAAGTAGAGGCGGCTTTACGCCGCCATTCGGCGAGGTAAACCCGCCGCTACGAATTCAAACTGAGACGCGGCTCGCCACGACAACTATTTGACTTTTCCTCGACCCCTAAGGTAATTTCATGGACGGGGCAAATAGCTCCGTCCTCAGCCTATGACTTCTGAACCCAGCGTAGTGGAAGTGACTCTTGAGAGTGATCTCAAGAATCTCGAGGTGGCGGAAGAGATCGTGCGCAGAGTCGCCGGAACGGCGGGCTTCAGCGAGGAGTCCGAGCACCAGATCGAAATGGCTGTGCACGAATCGATGATCAACGCCATCTGGCACGGAAACAAAAATGACGCAAGCAAGCGCGTCTGGCTGAGGTTTGAGATTCATAAGGACCGGCTCGAGATTCGTATCCGGGACCAGGGGGGCGGCTTTAGTCTCGCCGACGTGCCGGATCCTTGCTTCGGCGATAACCTGCTGAAGGTATCCGGTCGAGGGATATTCTTAATCCGTACTTTTATGGATGAATTCCACGTGAAGCACCTTCCTGGCTCCGGGACCGAGGTCACCCTGGTGAAGCGAATTGATCCGGCACACCAACCCAAACAAGGAGGAACCGACCGTGAGCATGAAAGCCACAATTCGACAAGTTGATTCCGTGATCGTTATTGACATTAGCGGCAGGATCACTCTGGGAGAAGGCTGCGCGCAATTGCGCGAGTTGATTCGTGACCAGTTGGGCAAGGGAAACAAGCAGATCTTGCTTAACCTTGCGGATGTCACCTACATCGACAGTTCCGGCATCGGTGAACTCGTCAGCGCCTACACGGCGGTTTCAAACCAGGGCGGACAGTTGAAGCTTTTGAATCTTACCAAGAAGGTTCATGACCTTCTTCAGATTACCAAGCTCTACACCGTCTTCGACATCCACGACGACGAAGCCAAAGGTATCGCCAGCTTCCAAAAGGCGTAGCTGGAGCCTGAGGCTCTGCAACGCTTGCCGGGTCGCGCGGACCCTCTGCCTTGGGGTCCGCGCCTTGCCTAATGACCTTATGAGAGGGGCGGGCCTCAGGCCCCAGGGTCCGCTCTACGACATCCCACCCTGTCATTCTGAGCGAAGCGAAGAATCTGTGCAGTTTCAAAGTTCGAAGGGAATCAACTGCGGATATTCTTCGTTGCTTTGAAATGCGCTGTCATTCCGAACGAAGTTGGGTCGCGCGGACCCCCGGTTTAGGGGTCCGCGGCTTGTCTGTGGCCCCACGGAAGAACCGCGGACCCCAAGACCGGGGGTCCGCGCTACCACACCCGTGCAGCGATGACTTCATTTTCATGCCTTCTGGCTGCCCGTCAGCCGACGGCCATGAGCGACTGCCCTGAAAATCGTATCGCGGGCATGCCTTCGCTGCGTTCAGGACAGGCTCTGCCCGCGAGTCCTTGCGGGGGCGAGACGCCCGCGCCACATCCGTCCACCGTCTACGCATTGGGGCGTTTGATCGCGAACTTTTCCAGCCGGTATTGCAATGTACGGAAGGTCATTCCAAGTAGCTGAGCGGCCCGGGTGATGTTCCAGTTTGAACGCTGGAGGGCCTCGAGGATTTTGGCCTTTTCATGTTCTTCCCAGGTTCCCTCGGCAATGATGGGACGCACCGCTTCCTCGGAGGGTTGGGCGGGAGCGGCCGTCAGAGCCGGTGCACGTTGCAGGACTTCCGGGGGAAGATCCTGAAGTTCGACGCAGTCTGCCTCTCCCAGCACCACGGCACGCTCCATGGCCCATTCGAGCTGCCGGATGTTCCCCGGCCAGTAATAATTCCGGATGGCTTGAAGGGCCTCCGGCGAGATCTTCTCCACTCTGCGGCCGTCGACGAAGGCGGCTTTGCGCATGAAGTGGTGGGCCAGCGTATCGATGTCATCCCCCCTCTCGCGCAGGGGAGGACAAACAATGGGGATGACGTTCAAGCGGTAGTAGAGGTCCTCGCGAAACCTGCCGTCTTTGACGAGCTGCTCGAGGTTCTTGTTGGTGGCGGCGATAATGCGCACGTCCGTCTTGATGGCCTCAGTGCCGCCCACGCGCATGAACTCGCGTTCCTGCAACACGCGAAGTATCTTGGCCTGCATGCCCAGGCTCGTATCGCCGATTTCATCCAGGAACAGGGTGGATTGGTGCGCCCTTTCGAACAGTCCCTTCTTCTGTTGGTGAGCGTCCGTGAAGGCGCCTTTCTCGTGGCCGAAGAGTTCGCTTTCGAGCAGGGTCTCCGTAAGAGCTGCGCAGTTGATGGCCAGGAAGGTGCGCTCGGCACGAGGGCTGCTGCGGTGAATCTCGCGCGCTACCAACTCCTTGCCGGTGCCGCTTTCCCCGAGGATGAGGACCGTGTGCGCGGTGGGAGCGACTTTCAGGACCATGCGCATCATCGCCTTCGTGGCAGGCGAGTCGCCCAGGATCGCGCGCTTAAGGGTCGCCAGGCGGTCAAACACTTCTGCCACGACTCTCAGCAGTTCGTCACGATCGACGGGTTTCTCCAGGTACTGGTAAACGCCTCGCCGCGTCGCTTCCACCGCCGACTGAATGGAAGGGTAACCTGTGATGAGGATAACCGCCACCGTCGGATCTTCACCCAGGATCTCGCTTAACAACTCAATGCCCGTCATTCCGGTCAAGTTCAAATCGGTAATGACCAGATCGAAGCGACGGTGCGAAAGCAAATGCAGGGCGACTTCGCCGCTGGGAGCGGTCTCGGAGGCATAGCCCTCATCCTGCAGGATGTCGTTGTAGATTTCGCGTTGACGCTGCTCGTCGTCAACTACCAGGATACTTCCGGAGGCCATTGAGCATTATCCTTACGCCGCGGGGGAAGCAGCCAATTCGGCGCGCTCAGGCTGCGAGGGCTGAGGAAGTGGAAGCTCGACCGCCAAGTCTGTCCCAGGGTGAACTCCGGCATCGACGAAGACTCGCCCCCCGTGATCCTCAATGATTTTCTTGGCGATGGCCAATCCTAGGCCGAAACCGGTTGCTTTGGTCGAATAGAAAGGGGCAAATACCTTCTCGCGTACGGCGTAGGGGATGCCGGGGCCGGTGTCGGCAAAGTGCAACTGAAGGCAATCGCCATTTTTGGGCGACTTCGTGGTCACCGTGTATATGCGCAGTTGGCCTCCCGCCGGCATGGCCTGGATGGCATTGGTCAGAATGTTCAAGAAACAGGTCTTGATCTGCACCGAATCCAAGCGGAAAATCGGCAAGTCCAGAGCCAGGTTCTGTTTGATCTCGATGCCCTGGTTCGCCGCCTGCCGCCCCACCAACGCCAGCGCTTCGGTCAGCGTGGCCCTCAGGTCGCAGGACACGAGTGTAGGGGGCGCTTGACGTCCGGCAGTTAGCACGTCATTCACCAGGTGATTCAAGCGGCTGATTTCGTCCTTGATATTCGCCAGGTTTCGCTGCAGGTCGCGCGTCGCCCGGTCGTCGCCGTCCTGATGCTTGGCGCGAATCTGGTCAATGGAGAGGTTGATGAAGTTCAAGGAGTTGCGCACTTCGTGGGCTACCGTCGCCGCAAAACGCCCCAGCAAGGAGAGTTTCTCCGCCTCGTTCAACCGTTCCTGAAGCGCCCGGTTCTCCCGCAGCCGTTCAACCATCTGGTTGAATGTCCGCGCCAGCAGGCCGATCTCGTCCTCACCACTCGTGGGCAACGTGACATACAAGTTGCCGCCCGCCACCTGCTGCGCGCCTTTCACCAATTGATCCACCGGCTTGGTAAAGCGAAATGCCAGGTAAAGCACCACGCACAGGGCGGCCAGCATGGTTCCCAGAATCCAGGCGAGCCGCTGCTTGTACCACAGGCGCGACAGGGTCGTAACCTGGTCGCTCTCCCCCTTAATGACAGCGAACCCTATCACTTGATCGCCGAGCACGAGCGGGTACTGGATTGAAAAGGTGGTCTGATCGCTCTGGGGGGAGGTGTCAAGCTCCGAAAACTCACCCTGAAGGCGGACTTGGTCCTTCTTGGTTTCAGCACGTCTCTTCGAGAGATGCTGAAAAAGAGACTTGCTCGACATCTTCAGTGAGATCTTCTTGCCGACCTGGGAAGGATTGGTGCTCTGCTTCACTTGCCCTTCCGGCGAGACAACGGCTACGTTCTTGATGCCCAATTCCTGAAGTTTTTCCTGGTAAATTTTAAGCGCATCGTCCACGCTCGTTTTCGGGGGGATTTGAGTCTGGGCAAGCTGGCTGACGGTCACTAGCCGCGATGCCTCCCCCGACACGTAGTTCAGAATCTCGCGCCGGTGGTTGACATAGTTCCAGGTGAGAATAGCGCCCGTACACGTCATGGTGACAAACATCACCAGCGCCAGGCGCGTGCGGAACCGGAGATTGAGGTGTAAGGGCGGCACGATCATTCTCTCGCTACTTCGCTGCCTCTCTATCCTATAAGAACGCTGGCGAAGCGTCAATTGACCTGGCGCCAACCTTTCGCTCATCTTCCGCAACCTCCACCCTCTTGGGGGCATCCAAAAGTCCGCAGGGTATTCACCGACTTTATAAAATGGAGTAGCGTTTCCAGGGACCGACGCCTTATGCGCGAAGCACTCACCCTATTCTGTGCCGGGCTGGCCGTGCTCGGATCCGCATCGCGCGACTGGGCAGCAATTGCCCTTTCCTCCACGGTTCCCCTCGATTTAGGATTCAGGCAAATGTATAATCTCCAGTTCGAGGAAGCGCACAGAACGTTCAAGGGCTGGGAGCAATTGCATCCGGACGATCCGCTGGGACCCGCGTCGGATGCCGCGGCTTACCTGTTTTCCGAACTCGACCGTCTGGGAGTACTGCAGATGGAGCTATTCTTAGACGATGAGAAATTCAAGCGGAGTAAAAAGCTGGCCCCCGACCCCGAAACGAGAAGAGCCTTTGACGCGTCAGTGACATTGAGCGAGCAGATTGCGGATCGTGTGCTGGCGCGGTCGCCTGGGGATAGGAATGCCCTCTTGGCCAAGGTCATGGATCTGGGCTTGCGTTCGGATTATCTGGCCCTAATCGACAAAAGATATCTCGCCTCCGTGCGGGAGATGAAGAGCGCCGGGCTTTTGGCACAGAGCCTGTTGGCCCGTGAGCCGACTTGTTACGATGCTTATCTGGCCATCGGAGTTGAGAACTACATTCTGGGCTTAAAACCTGCCCCGCTTCGCTGGGCCTTGAGGATGTACGGGGCCGAGACCGACAAGGACCAGGGGCTCCAAAAACTCCGGCTGACGTCTGAGAAAGGACACTACCTGCTCCCCTTCGCTCAGCTCTTGCTGGCGGTTGCTGCCCTAAGGGATAAAAACAGTGATCAAGCAAGGGAACTGCTCGCCGGGCTGGTGCGGCAGTTTCCCAATAACACGCTTTACCGAAGAGAACTCGAACGGCTTCATTAGGGTTACGTCTTGAAACGTCGGGAGCGCCGACCTTTAGAGCCCGCCCTGAGCACTGCGAAGGGTCGGCATTCACCGTGCTGCTGACCTAAAGGTCAGCGCTACGACACAGATAGGTGTGAGCGATGAGAATCGCGGCTGTGGCAAGCGCATTTCCCGAGCATCACTACCCCCAGAATGTTCTGGTTGAAGCGTTGCAGAAGTATTTCGGTGAAAAGCTCGCCAATCCGCAGCGCTTGGAACGGATCTATTCCCACATGGCTGTTGAGGGGCGCTACCTGACACTTCCCCTCAGCGCATATTACGAGATCGCGTCGTGGGGAGAGGCGAATGACGCCTTCATCGAAACCGCTCAGGTGCTGGGCGAGCAGTCCCTCTGCGGAGCGCTGGCGCGAGCAGGGTTGGACGCCGGCGAAATTGCCACTCTCATCGTTGTGTCCGTGACGGGCATCGCGAGCCCCTCGATTGATGCGCGGCTGGTCAATCGCATGGGGCTTTCCCCGAATATCAAGCGAGTGCCGATTTTCGGTCTGGGGTGCGTGGCGGGCGCTGCGGGCATCTCTCGCGCCGCCGACTACGTCCGCGCCTATCCCGGCCAGGTTGCGGCGCTGCTCGCGGTCGAGCTGTGCTCACTCACCATACAGCGCGATGACCTCTCGATCGCCAACCTGATTTCCGCCGCCTTGTTTGGCGATGGAGCGGCGGCGGTGCTCGTGACCGGATCGGACAGGGAGGAGGCGGGGCCGGAAATCCTGGCCACTCGCTCGGTCTTCTATCCCCATACGGAGCACGTGATGGGCTGGGACATTTCCGAAAAAGGTTTCACCATCGTCTTGTCGCCCGAAGTGCCGGCCATGGTGGAACTTCACTGGGCGCATGACGTGGACGAGTTTCTGGGCGACAATGGCTTGTCCCGAAAAGATATCGGGAGCTGGATTCTGCACACTGGAGGTCCCAAAGTGCTTTCTGCGATGGCGGCTACGCTGAAACTTCCCGACAGCGCCATCGAGGCCTCCTGGGATTGCCTGCGGAGGGTGGGCAATATCTCCTCTGTATCGGTTCTTCTGGTGCTCGAGGAGGTGATGCAGCACCGTCGCCCCGCCCCTGGAACGTTCGGTCTGCTGGGAGCGATGGGGCCCGGCTTCTGCTCGGAACTCGTTTTGCTCCGCTGGTCATAAGGACACGAAGCAACACGGACTTGCCACAGCTTTGGAGCCTATGTGAGAAGGCGGCGTTGCGTGTCATTCCGAGTAGCCGCAGGCGACGAGGAACCTCGCCCTGCTCTGAGAATCGTGGCGCGGGCGTCTCGCCGGCGGGGGCGCGGGCATTCCTTCGCTGCGCTCAGGACAGGCTCTGCCTGCGCGCGGGAGCGGGACGCTCCCGCGACTGCGGGCGGGACGCCCGCACCACATCCGGCCACAGACTCGTTAGCCGTAATAGGTTAGATTTGAGATTGCGACACACTCCCATTTGGGTTGCACTCGTTTTTGCATTTGCCCTGCCTCTCTCCTTGTCTGCGCAGGAAGCGGTGTTCGAGCTCGACCCGGCGCAGACGCAGATTCAATTCACCCTGCCTGGGATTATTCGCGCGGTTCACGGGACCTTCAAATTGAAAAGCGGGACAATCCGCTTCAACCTTGCTACGGGAAAAGCCGACGGCTCGGTAGTTGTCGACATGACAAGCGAGGAGAGTGACAACGTCGCGCTGGATCGCAAAATCCTGGGAGACGTTCTGGACACCCGCAAGTACCCTGAGGCGACTTTCATCCCCGCCCAAATCGACGGCCGCCTCGAGGCTGACGGAGAGTCGGCGCTGCAATTGAGCGGCATGTTCAAGCTGCACGCTATCGAGCACGACTTCAATCTTGCAACCACGGCGACCCGAAGCGGCAACCAGTTGACCGCCGCTACCCATTTCGTGATTCCCTACGTGGATTGGGGCATGAGGAATCCCGGCGGCATGCTCATGCGCGTGGGCAACCAGGTCGAGATCAATGTAAAGACCGTGGGCCGCATCACCCTGCCCGCCGCGGCACACTAAAGCTTCTGCCAATCAGTCCCCTACCGCCGCTCTGTAGGGGGACGGCTTGCCGTCCCCGCAGTTGCCGATGGATTGGGCGCTTCGGGGTAGTGTCCTCATTTGACTGGTAGCGCCGACCATTAGAGCCTGCCCTGAGCGGAGCGAAGGGTCGGCAGATGCTGGCCTAAAGGCCAGCGCTACGCAGAAACTAGGACACTTCCCGCTTCGGAATTGTCTTGACAAACCCTCTTGTGCCGGATAATCTTCTGCATTGAATTAATGACTGACCGTTCAGTCAGTAAAAGCGCGAGTCGACCCATGAGTCAGAAACGTCCAGCCCGGCGCAGTCCGAAGCAAACCACCCGGCGGGGGCGGAAGCCCAAAGAGGGCCGCCCTCAAGAAATCCTGGCGGCCGCCTTCGAGGAGTTTGCCGCCAACGGCTATGCGGC
This sequence comes from Terriglobia bacterium, assembly GCA_050010015.1. Lineage (GTDB taxonomy): Bacteria > Acidobacteriota > Terriglobia > UBA7540 > UBA7540 > CAVROP01. The sequence goes on along the minus strand of JBEKLY010000040.1, from coordinate 3,888 downwards.
CGCTCGCCTTGAGGACGTCGCCGCGCGCGGGGGAATTGCGAAAGGGACGATCTACCTCTACTTCAAGGATAAGGAAGGGCTCTTTCGGGCTGTGGTGCGCAGCATGATTCAGCCGGTGTTCGAGAATCTTGCTCCGTTCATTGCGGCGTTCCCCGGCTCTGCTGAAGAACTTCTTTGCGAGTTGCTGGGTCGCCATTACGCCCACGTGGTCAGCAACGAAAAGGCGCGCGCTATTCTCCGCCTGCTGATTGCAGAGAGCGGGAAGTTCCCGCAACTTGCAGACATTTTCCATCGTGAGATCATTGGCCCGGGCGTAGCGGCGATGCGCCAGGTGCTCGCGAAGGGTGAGGCATCAGGCGAGTTTCGAAAAAGTCGAGTCAAGGATTTTCCGCAGATTGTGGTTGCCCCCGGGGTCCTGGCCACTATCTGGCGACTGGTCTTCGGTGAGCGAAACCAACTCAACCTGCATGCCTTCATGACGGCGCACATGGAGTTCGTGCTGCATGGCCTGCGGAGACGAGGAGAACACTCATGAAGCTTCATTGGGGATGGGCCGCGTTCCTCGCGACGCTCGCGCTCGTTTGCGGAAACTCTGTGCTCGCCCAACAGGCAAGTCCGCGACGGCTGACCTTGAAAGAAGCGATTCAGTTGGCGCTCAAAAACAACCTCAGCGTGCGGGTGGCCGGGACGCAAGTGGACGAACTCGAGGGGACACGCGAGCGGCGCGAGGCCTCGCTGCTCCCGCACGTATCGGGGAACTTGCTGGCGAACCGGCAGAACGTCAACCTGGGCGCCCTGGGGTTCACTTCTATTCCCGGGATACACGTCCCCACGGTCATCCCGGCTTTCAATCATTACGATTCGCGCATTCTCGCGAGCCAACCTCTGATCGACCGCGAGGCCTACCACAACCTGAAGGCTACCGAGAAACAGGAGCAGGCCTCGAAGCTCAGTTATCAGGACACGCGCGACCTGGTGGTGCGGGAGACGGCAGGGCTCTATCTGGATTCGGAAGTGGGCCTCGCAGAGATCGAAACAGCGGAATCCCGGGTCACCACCTCGCAGGCGCTTGAAAAGTTGGCGCGCGACCAGCATGACCAGGGGTTGGCGACGGCGGTGGATTTGGTTCGCGCCCAGGTGCAGTCGGCGCGCGACCGCCAGACCCTGCTGGTGGCGCAGGACGCTTACCAGACATCGCTTCTCGCCCTGGCGCGCTTTCTGGGACTGAGCCCCGGAACGCCGCTGGAACTGGCCGGGCACATGGAGTTTCACCCGGCGCCGGCGCCCCCCACCGACGAAGCGCTGCGCACGGCGCTCGAGGCGCGCTCCGATTATCGCTCGCTCCTCACCGAGCGCCAGTCCCTCGTCGAGCAGGAGAAGGCCGCGCGAGCGCGCTACTTCCCCAAGCTGTCCCTCAACGGCGATTACGGCGCCCTGGGCACCGCTCAGACCATGGCGGGGATCGGCGAAATCCAAGGCACGATCAGCATCAGCCTGTTCGACTGGGACCGCACCGGGCAACGCAAGGAACTCGAGAGCCGCGTGCGGCGCTTAAACGAGCAGATTGACGATCTCACGCGCGGAATCGAGCAGGACCTGCGAAAGGCGCTGCTCGACCTCGACTCCACCGCCAGTCAGGTGAGCGTCACGGAATCTGCGCTCGCCCTCGCGGAGCGCGAACTGACGCTCGCCCAGGACCGCTTCCGCAATGGCGTGACGGACAACATCGAAGTTGTGACGGCGCAGGACACGCTGGCGAGCGCCCAGGATGAACGCCTCATGGCGCTCGCGCGCCACATTGATGCTGGAATGGCCCTGGCGCGCGCGCTGGGGAATACCGAGAAGATTTACCAAACGTACCTGGGCGAGCAGTGATGTTGTGGTGCGGGCGTCTCGCCCGCAGTCGCGGGAGCGTCCCGCTCCCGCGCGCGGGCAGGATGCCCGCGCCACAGCGGGCGAGACGCCCGCACCACAAGCTTCAGAGCTGTACAGAGAGAACGATCTTCCCAAAATTCCCCGAAGCCTCCATCGCGCGGTGAGCATCCGCGGCTTGCGCCAGAGGGAATATGCGGTCAACTACCGGATGAAGTGCTCCGGACTCGAAAGCTCCCAGCCAGCGTTCGCGAAAGCGCGACGTCATGGCTACCTTCTCTTCCAGGCTTCGCGATTTCATGACCGTGCCAATGATGCGAAGATAGCGGTGCAACAGAACGTCGAGCGGCAGCACGCCTTGGGCCCCGCCAAGAACTCCTACCTGGACAAGCCTTCCACCTTCGGCAAGCGCGCGCAGGTTTCGCTCGAGGTACGGACCGCCCACAAAATCCACCACCACATCCACGCCTCGGTTGCCTGTAGCCTTCATGGCCGCGGCCACGAAATCTTCTTTGAGGTAGTCCACGCCCACCGTTCCTCCTAGAGTGGCAACGCGAGCGATTCGTTCTTTCCCCGACGCGGTAAACACACTTTTTGCCCCGAGGGCGCGCGCAAGCTCAACGGCGGCTGAGCCGACTCCGCCCGCCGCGGCATGAATCAGCGCCCAATCGCCTGCCTTGAGTTCGCCCAAATGGATCATGGCCTCGTGCGCGGTGATGAACACCTCGGGAATGGCGGCCGCCTGCACATAGGATAAACGCTGCGGGATCGGCATGCACATGCGGCTGTCGACACGCGCGTATGCCGCGTAACCGCCCCCGCCCACCACGGCCATCACGCGGTCCCCGGGCTTGTAGCCTTCCGCCTTGGGACCGACGGCCGCAACTTCACCGGCGATCTCGAGTCCCGGCAAAAGCGAGTCGCCATAGTCGGGCCGCGCGCCGTAGATACCCTCACGTTGCAGAATGTCGGCGCGGTTAACTCCGGCAGCATGGACTTTCACCAGAAGATCGTTGCGCCTGATCTCCGGCATGGGCTCGTCGACCAACCGCAGCACGCCGGCATCTCCAATTCCATCAAATACGATAGCTTTCATAGACGGTCACACCGGCAAGGGATTTCGTTCGAGAAACTGGCGTTGGTGCCAGTAGGGGTAGATCGGGGTTTCCGCGCTGGTGGCGTCCAGCGCGCTGATTTGGTCTGCCGTGAGCTTCCACCCTGCGGTCCCCAGGTTCTGTCGCAGTTGTTCTTCATTGCGGGCGCCCAGAATCACGCTCGAAACCGTGGGCCGCTGCAAGAGCCAATTGAGGGCAATCTGAGGAACGCTTTTTCCCGTCTGGCTCGCGATGGCGTCGATGGCCTCCACAACCTTGTAGACGTGTTCGTCGGGAATCGGCGGTCCCTGGTCAGCCGTCTTGTGAAGGCGGCTTTGCGCGGGGAGAGGCTGCCCTTTTCGCACTTTGCCTGTTAATCGTCCCCACCCCAGCGGGCTCCAGACGAGCGCGCCCACCTTCTGATCGATTCCCAGGGGCATCAATTCCCATTCGTACTCCCGATTCACCAGCGAGTAGTACACCTGATGGGCGACGTAGCGAGCCCATCCGTACCGTTCCGAGGCGGCGATCGACTTCATGAGGTGCCAGCCGGAAAAATTGGAGCACGCGATGTAGCGGACCTTGCCGCTCTTTACCAGCGAATCGAGGGCTTCGAGAGTCTCCTCCACCGGAGTCAGCGCATCGAAACCGTGCATGTGATAAATATCGATGTAGTCCGTGCCCAGGCGGCGGAGACTTGCTTCGCAGGCGCTCAATATGTGATAGCGGGAGGAGCCGACATCGTTCGCCCCATCGCCAAAGCGGAACGTCGTCTTGGTGGAAATGAGCACCTCACCTCTTTTGCCCTCGATCGCTTTGCCTAGAATCTCTTCCGACAGGCCGTTCGAATAAACGTCCGCCGTATCGAAGAGATTTACGCCCGCTTCGAGACAGATCGCGATCAGGCGTTTGGCTTCATCAA
>JBEKLY010000039.1:0-48352 GCA_050010015.1 Terriglobia bacterium | reverse complement strand
GGCTTCGACAAATCCAGAGCCCCGCCGGCCTTCACCGCTCCACGCCGCCCCTACTCTACGCGCACTCGAGCCGATTTTCATCTCTTTGGGTGGGCCCCGGCCCATCCCCACTCAGGATGACATGTCATTCTGAGCGAAGCGAAGAATCTGCAGTTGATTGCGGCTTTGGCGCGCTGTGTTTTCTGTGTGTAAGGTCGATGTCCACAAATCAGAAGGCAGGTGACAACCATGTTTGAGCTAGAAGGAAAAGTGGCGTTGGTGACAGGCAGCGCGCAAGGGATCGGAAGGGCCATAGCCCTGAACCTGGCGCAAGGCGGCGCCCGCATTGTGCTCACGGACATGCGCGAGTCGAAACTCGACGAGGTTGTGAAAGAGATCGAAGCGCAAGGCGGGAAGGCGATTCGATTCGTCGTGGACGTGACCGATCGCGAGGCGGTGAAGAAGGTCGTGGATCAGGTCTTGGAAACCTGGGAAAAGGTTGATATTCTGGTGAACAATGCGGGCATCACGCGGGACAGCCTTGTCATGCGCATGAAGGTCGAGGATTGGCAAGCGGTCCTGAAAACCAACTTGGATGGAACTTTCTACTGCATCCAAGCGGTCCTGCCCGGCATGGTCCGCCAGCGTTACGGGCGCATCGTGAGCATCGCGTCGGTCGTCGCGCAGGCGGGAAACGTCGGCCAAGCCAATTACATTTCCTCGAAGGCAGGAATCATCGGCTTGACGAAAGGCGTGGCGGCGGAGGTGGCGCGCCGGAATATTACCGTCAACGCAGTGGCGCCGGGTTTTATAGCCACCCCGATGACGGAGAATCTGCCTCCGGAGATCAAGGAGAAGATGCTGAGCATTATTCCCATAGGCCGCATGGGAACGGACGCGGAAATAGCTACTGGCGTGCGATTCCTGGTTTCGGAGGAAGCTCGCTATATCACCGGCCACGTCCTCAACATCAACGGTGGGATGTTTATGGCGTGAGTAGTGTCCCGGTTTGCTGGTAGCGCCGACCTTCAGAGCCTGCCCTGAGCGGAGCGAAGGGTCGGCAAATGCTGGCCTAAAGGCCAGCGCTACGAGTCAAATTAGGATACTGTTATGGCGTGGGTGCTGTCCTAATTTGGTCGTAGCGCCGCCATCTTGGCGGCTCCATTGCCGGCTGGAAGCCGGCGTTACGGGCCAACTTAGGACACTACCATGGCGTGAGAAAACTTGTCACTTGCCGCTTGTCACTGTTAAAATGACCGCCCGCATGTAATCTGAGGAGGAGAGAGCGATGGCATCGCCCGAAGAGAAAGTTAAGCAAATTATTGTCGAACAACTTGGCGTGGATGAATCGGAGGTCACTCCCACGGCGCATTTCGTGGACGATTTGGGAGCGGACTCGCTCGACATTGTGGAGCTGGTCATGGCCTTTGAAGAGGCGTTCGAGATCGAGATTCCGGACGAAGACGCCGAGAAGATTCAAACCGTGAAAGACGCTGTGGAATACATCCAGGGACACATTAAGCCCTCGAAGAACTGACCCGCCACCCCTTAGTCCCCTCCTCAAAGAGGAGGGGAACGAGCGGTGGTGAGCAGTAAGGAGCAAAGCTTGACCCGTCGAGTTGTCGTTACAGGCGTAGGGTTGGTGAGCGCGGTCGGGATCGGCACGGAGGAGACCTGGCAGAGCCTGCTGGCCGGCCGGAGCGGCGTTGCGCCTATCACCCATTTTGATACGACGGGCTTCTCGGCGACGATCGCCGCAGAGGTCAAGGGCTTCGATCCCTTCCTTTACGTGGAAAAGAAGGAAGTCAAGAAGATGGGCCTGTTCATTCAGTTTGCCCTGGCGGCCTCACAATTCGCCATAGAGCAGGCCCAGCTTGAGATCACTCCCGAACTCGCCGACCACACGGGCGTGTATATCGGCTCAGGCATTGGCGGGTTCGACGTGATTGAGCGGGAGCACACGGCATTGATGAAAGGGGGGCCTCGAAAGATCTCTCCCTTCTTCATTCCCGCGGCTATTGTGAACCTTGCCTCCGGATTCGTCTCCATCCGATGGGGAGCGAAGGGTCCCAACTCCGCCACCTGCACGGCCTGCTCGTCAAGCACCCACGCCGTCGGCGATTCCTTCAAGTTGATCCAGCGCTGTGCGGCGGACGTGATGATCTGCGGAGGCGCCGAGGCGGCGATCACTCCCATGGGCGTGGGCGGGTTTGCCGCCATGCGAGCGCTTTCGACCCGCAACCACGAACCCACCAAAGCCAGCCGGCCCTTCGACCGCGAGCGCGACGGGTTCGTGATAGGCGAAGGCGCTGGTATTGTCATATTGGAAGAGTTGGGCCTGGCCTTGAAGCGCGGCGCGCGGATTTTAGCTGAGGTGGTCGGCTACGGCATGTCCGGCGATGCTTTCCACATTACCGCGCCGGCGGAAGATGCCGGTGGCGCCGTCCGCGTCATGCTGAGCACCTTGGCGGACTCGAGCGTCTCGCCCGACGAGGTGCAGTACATCAACGCGCACGGCACGTCCACGCCTTACAACGACAAGCTGGAAACGCTGGCGATCAAGAAAGTGTTCGGCGAGCACGCTTCGAAGCTCGCGATCAGCTCGACCAAGTCGATGACCGGCCATCTGTTGGGTGGCGCGGGGGGACTCGAGGCAGGCATCACCGCGTTGGCGCTGCGCGATCAGGTCATGCCCCCTACCATCAATCTCGAAAACCCGGATCCGGATTGCGATCTGGATTACATCCCGAACCAATCTCGCGAGGGCGAAGTCGAGTACGCGCTCTCGAATTCCTTTGGATTCGGCGGGACGAACGCCGCCTTGCTCTTCAAGCGTTATCAGGGTTAGGTTGTGCCCGCTACAGTTCTGTCACGCGCTAGAGTCCTGAGTCAGAAATTCGATAAGAAAGTCTTTCTCATGCGCGACCGTTTCTTAGAGCCCCGTCAGGGGCGGCATAGAGTAGCCCAGGGCGTAAGCCCTGGGTGACAGCTGCCCCCACCCCGCCTTCGGCACCCCTCTCCCGCCGGGCGGGAGAGGGGACGGGGGTGAGGGCGGGCCCTCGTAACCCACGGCTTGCGCCGTGGGCTACTTGCTGCCGCCCGTCAGCTGACGGGCTGAATTCTCCAACGAACTTCTGACTCAGGACACTACAGGATGACAAGTTCGCGATTCTTTGACGCGTTCTCATCCACGTGGTACTCGATTTGCCAGGGGGTACGCAGTGAAAATCGTGGTTTGCCTCAAGCAAGTACCTGCACGCGACTCCATCCTTCGCCTTAACGCGGCCGGAACCTGGATCCAGGAAGCCGACCTGGGCTTTGAGATCAACGAGCCCGACATCTATGCTCTCGAGGAAGGGCTGCGCCTCAAAGAGAAACAGGGTGGGGAAGTGGTGCTTTGTTGCCTCGGCCCGGCGCGCGCGCAGCAGGCCATTAAAGAAGCGTTGGCCAAGGGAGCCGACCGCGCCCTGCATCTGGACGACCCGGCTTTCGAGGGCCTCGACGCCTACGGCGTCGGACTTGCTCTCTCGCGGGCTATTCAGAAGGAGCAGCCGGATCTGGTTCTAACCGGCCTGCAGTCGGATGATTTTGGCTTTGCTCAAACCGGGGTCATCCTGGCGGAGCTGCTCGGCCTGCCCTACTCCACCATCATCATGGAAATTCAACTCGAGGGCAAGGCGATCAAGGTGAAGCGGGAGCTCGAGGGCGGCTGGTTTCAATGGATCGAAATGCCTCTACCGGCGCTGCTCACCATCCAGTCTGGCATCAACAAGCCGCGCTATGCCACGCTCAAAGGCATCATGGCGGCAAAGACCAAGCCGATCAAGAAATTGAACGCGGCCGACCTGGGGTTGAGCCAGCCGGACCTTGCACCAAGACAACGGATCCTGAAAGTCTATGCGCCGGCGAAGACGAGTCAAACACAGTTCTTGCAGGGGAGTCCCAAAGAAGTTTCCGCACTCCTGGTCGATAAACTACGGAACGAGGCACGCGTGATCTGAGGAGGCTTGCCATGTTTGCTCATATCTGGAGAATGCGCGCGCGCAAAAAGCGCTCCAAGGATTACGAGAACTTCGGGCGCCAGTTGACGCTGGCGGCGTTTCAGAAAATCGACGGCTGCGAGCAGGTTTACTTTGTTAAGGTCTTCCAGGCCCGCAGGCCTGAATACCTCTGGATAGTCTTCTGGAGGGACCACAAAGCTCTCGAGGCGGCGCGCACGAATCCCGTCTGGCGGGATCAAATCAAGAAGTTTGAAGCGGGGAAATTCTACAAGACCATTCCACTCGAACTGGTCTGTGAGTGCTTGTGCTCGTTCGGCGGGACTGCCGCGCGAACGCCAAGAAAGAAAGCCAAGCGTGCCGCATAGCCCGACTTTCTTACCAGGGTTCGGGAAGGGCGGGGCTTCAGAGCCTGTTTGAGAACCTCATTCAGGCTGTCATTCCGAGCCCTTCGCTGTCATCCTGAGCGCCCAGAGCGAGATCCTTCGCTGTGCTCAGGATGACAGCGAAGGGCTCGGAATGACACTATCGCGGGGAGTCCTCGGAAAGGTGAGCAGGAAACGGAGTGGGTAGCGCGGACCTCCGCTGTTGAGGTCCGCGGCTCTTCGTTCGAATAGGAAACAAATATGGCTGAATCAATTCTGGTTTTTGCGGAGCATCAGGGAGGCAAATTAAGCCGGCCCACGTGGGAGGCGGTGGCCGCCGGGCAACAACTCGCCCAGCAACTCGGAGGAACGGTGTCTGCGGTTCTTCTGGGACACCAGATCGCCCCACTCGCTTCCGAACTTGCCGCCCTCGCACTCGAGGAAGTCCTGTGCGTCGATTCCCCAGTGCTCGCCGAGTACACTCCCGACGGCTACGCGGCGGCGCTCCGTGAGGTTGTCCAGCGCGAGAAGCCACGCATGGTCGTCTTCAGCCACACCTACCTGGTGCGGGACTTCGCTTCCAAGCTGGCCACGTCTTTGCAACAGGCCCTGGTGAGCGACTGCCTGGGCTACCGTTCAGAAGGCGAGCGGTTGATTTTCGTGCGGCAAGTGTTTCAGGGGAAGTTTGTTGCGGATGTGGAGTTTGCCGGGGTGCCGCCCCACTTCGTCTCTTTCCAGGCCGCGGCCTTCCGCGAGGACTCCGTGCGGCGGGGCACTGCTTCTGCCAAGATTACTCCGGTCACAGTCAATTTCTCAGCAGATAAAGTCCGGACCAAGCCCGGTGAGCGTTTTCGCGGGGCGAAGCAGGCCGTGGATTTAACGCAGTCGGAGATCATCGTGGCCGTCGGGCGCGGCATCAAGAAGCCTGAGAACATCGAACTCGCCAAGAAACTGGCGGAAGCGCTGGGCGCCGAAATCGGCGCCTCCCGCCCAATCTGCGATAGCGGCTGGCTGCCCATGGACCGCCAGGTGGGAAGCTCGGGGCAGACCGTGGCCCCCAAGCTCTATGTTGCGCTGGGGATCTCCGGCGCCATTCAGCACATGGTAGGAATGAAAGGCTCGCGGACGGTCGTGGCGATCAATAAAGACAAGGAAGCACCGATCTTCGAGGCCGCGACCTACGGCATTGTGGGGGACCTTTTCGAAATCGTTCCGGCGTTGACGGAAGAAGTCAAGAAGCTCAAGACAAGCTAGTGACGAGTGACGAGTGACGAGCCGGCCTTCTTGCTCGTCACTCGTCACCGCAATTGGCGGGCTGGCGCAGACCTTTGTGATTGACGTCTGCGGGTTTCCCAATAGAAAGAACGGCGGCGCTATCTACTTAAGGAGAAGGACGCTTCTTCACAACGCAGAGCTAGCGCTCTGCGCCAGCCCCGGGCGATGATGTCCAGATTGAGCGCTCCCACCGCCAGGATCGTCGCCTTCATAGTGTCCCCTCCACTGGATTGTTCAGACGGCCCAGCGACTGGCCGCTCAGGCGCAACCAGGTTTTGGCCCTCGCCTCGCAGCGCCGAGTTAGGCTCACACCGTATTCGGTCGCTTCACGTGTCGAGGGATTCATTCCATTCCGCGCCCGTGACCCATGCGAGCGCAGACATCCGACCGCTCAGCAGCCCCCACTCGAAGTCATCCCACCCCAGATTTTTTCTGCCGTATTTCCTTTCGATTCTTTTGGCAGCCTGTTTCGCCCTCTTCAGAATGGGCTTCTGCTCTTCTGTTAGCGGTTCCTCCCTGCTCTTAATCTTCTCGAGCCAGACTTGGTGCCTATTCCACCAAACCTTGTCCCAGAACTCGTTGTAGGCCTTCAAGATGGCTTTGTCGTTACGCCGCAATAGGAGCGGCCACTCCTTGCCCGGATTCTCGTCATCGGGAATCCACTCCACTTTGTCGCCGTGCTTGGTATAGCCGATTCTGTGGCCATTAGGTCCCACCTCTCCCGGTTTGACGGGATCGGTAGTCTGAGCTTTCGTCCGGCGTCGCCTCAGGCCGGTGGCGTGCTCCCTCATGAAGTCGCGATTGAGCTCCTCAATTTCGGCCATCAGGTCGGGATCAAACCGAGCGATCTCGATTCCGGCTTCACGAAGCCGTAGCTCGCCACGGCCAAGAATCTGATCGTTGGGGTCCAGAATGCCGATGAATACCCGCTTTATCCGCCGCTCTATTATCCGCTCGGCACAGGCAATTTTAGGGTGATTTCGCGATGTGCACGGCTCCAGCGTCGTAAAGAGCGTCGCTCCTGCCAGCGTCTTTTCCGCTAGTTTTTTTTCGAGGAGTGTGAACTCCGCATGCTCTCCCTGGGCCAGTTCCCCGCGGAACGCCTCCCCAAGTACCTTGCCATTGCGAGCGATGATCGCTCCGACTCTTGGGGAGATTTTGCCTGGTTCGCTGCTGCACTTTCGTGCAAGATCTATCGCCCTAAGCATGAGCTCTCTCGCGCTTGCTTTCGCGGGCAATCGGTTAGAAGGCATCATCTTCGCCATCTGCACGGCTTTCGGCAGGTCATCCTGCGACAGTCTCCTATGCAGCCTAAGTGAGGTTTCAGCCTCTGGGGCGCATAGTCGCGCCAGCTGTCGTCGGCTGCAAACGCTGGTTGGGCCGCCCCTTCCGTACCGCGCGCCTCAACCGGTCGTGCAGTGGCTACCAACATGCTTAATCTTGACGCTACCATTGTGCTTGTAGACCGAGACGACGTACTCAAACGACCGGTCGTAGTCGCCGTCTTCAATGACGACCTCGCCCACGCCAGGAGCCAGAGGTCCTTGCCCGCGCAGTTCCTGCAGGACCGCCAGCGCAACCCGGACAAGGAAATCGAGAGACCAGGTGCTCCCGAGGCTCTCGGTGTCGAACCAGATCGAATGTGCGCCCAAAAACTCGTGATGCGCGTACAGCTCCAACTGTCGCGCCAGATAGTCGCCAAGTACCGTGTTCGCATGACTGACCGCTTTGAGCAACTGGTCGGCTTCTCGCTGAAGCCGCTCGCGATCCAATTCCGGCAACATCGCGATGCGGGAGGAGATGGACTTCATCTGCTCGGCTGTATCACGAAGGTTGGCTTGCACGGACGAGATGAGTACCCCCAACTGGTCGGTTGTTGCTTCAAGGCGCTTCTCCAATAACCGGTCACGACGTGTTACGAGTTGAGCGAATGCCTGAGGGTCTTGGAAATCAGATGGAGAATACAGGTTCTCCGGATAGCGAATCACCACAAACAGGAATGCGGATAGGACGAGTACCGGAAAACTCACCATGAAAACGACGAGAACGACCTCCATGGAACCAGACAAAACTGCCACCGGATAGGCGAAGGCCAGCTCAACGACACCTACGAAAAGCGCGATCACACCGAGAGCATTGCGGGGCGACAGCCGGTTAGCTTCTGGACTCATTGTGGCCCTTCTGAATTGGTGTGCAACCGGGGCTCTCCGGCCCGACTCCTGTTTAGGCTGACATGCATAAAACCCTTCCCGGTCCGCATTACGAGAAAACGCCAGCGCCGGGTGCGCGCGGCCTCTACCGTGCGGTCGTAGAGCCTCGAGTCGGCCGCCAGGGAACGGCGCCAACGATGATCGAGGTCAACGATGGGTGCTGTTGCGCCCAGCCTCCGTCCTGCGCGGCCGGTGCTTTTGGATGATTCCCGCTAAAGCGCGTAGGGCCTCATTGGCCTGTCCCGCACTCGGGAACGCGGCCGCTACATCCGGCTCAAGCACCACCACAATACTGCCCGCAGCGTAGCGCGACGCATATTTGTTGGGCCGAGCGCGACTGAAATCGTACTCTGGAAGTATGTCATCGACATCGACCCTACCCGCTTCTCGACGTTTACGGTGCTCCTTGTTCATAGTCCCTCCGCTCGCGGCGTGTCGCCCGTCGGGCGCTTATGATGCGAATCGCTTGCCCGCGCTCCGCGAACATGACGGCAAGCAAGCGCTGCCGCCGCGAAGACCCCAGTAGGACGAAACGTTCTTCATCCACAGAGTGTCGCGGGTCGCTCGTGATGTGGCCTAGCGGATCCCCGAAGACGGTCGCCGCCTCCTCGAACGGCACTCCGTGCTTCGCGAGATTTCTCGCCGCCTTCTGCGAATCCCATTCGAATCTAAGCGCCACTGGTTATTATACTTACGCCGGCTAAGAACTGCCATGGCGCCTAATTCAATGTTTAGGCACCCAGGTAAACGGCCCCCATCCGGTCTTCCGAACCTGGCAGGTGCCGCAATCAAACTCCCTGAGAATCTCTCCGCCTCCCGTTATCCGGTCGGGCGAGATGAAGTCCACCTCGAAGCGAAGCAGCATCGGGCACATCTTCGTCTTCCCATCGGGCAAGGCGCACCCAAGAAGAATGCGTGAAGTGCCAATCCACCGCGACCCGGTTCGCCGGCAGTCGCTGCGAATGTACGCGCCTTGCTTGGCAGCCTGGGGCGGAATGTTTGACCACTCGGCAGTGAAGCGGTCGCCTTCAACCTTCACGCGATATTCTCTGCCGGTCGATGCGGACTTCCAAACCGAAGGAAGCGCGCCGGCTTTGGCGGTGGCACTCGCGGCCGGTTTCGCGGGGCCTTGGTTTTCAGAACAGAACACGAAGGATGCGGCGGCAAGAACTCCGCACAACAGAACGATAGAATGGGCTTTTGCGCTCAAACAGATTCCCTCACTTTCCCAGGCACTCAATCACGAGCTAAACGGAACGCACGAAACGCGGGCAGCAGTATTCTAGCTTAGGACCAGCCGCGAGCAAAGCGCAGAGTTTCGCGGTGACTCCGGTGCTCGAAGGGGGCGCATTCGTGAGAAGTAGCCCTTGTCGCGCCGACGCATTGCGCTGCCCACACTCGTCCATTGTCCACCGGCAATCGATAAGCTTGTCACTGTCCGAACTCGGGACGGGCTAATCCCAAAAACGAACACCTCCTTCCGCGGCTTAGGCTCATCTTCCTCCTAAGTCATTGTAAATAAACAGCGGTACGCACAAACAGGATGGCAAGTCTCGTGCCCTAAAAGCACCAACGGAGTGGAGCGAAGTTCCTTGCTGCCTTGAAAAGCGACTCCCCGTCTCGGCGGACGAGAGGCAATCGGACGACGGGTTCTCGAGAAACACCGCCGCTCAGCCACGCTTGGCACGCCTAACGAGGAGCGGGAATCCCGGTCGAATGGAGGGAAAACGATGAAGTCCGAGCATGGTGTACTGGACATTCCGCGCGAGTCAAACCAGCGACAGCGGCGAATGCGCATGATCATTTATTGCGTTGTTGGCATCGCGGCCATCGCAGGCATCACTATTTTCCTGGCGCGCCTTAAACCCGCTTTGCCTGTCGTGGACAAGACAACCATCTGGGTTGACGCGGTTAAGAAGGGCCCGATGGTGATTGCGGTGAAAGGTTTAGGGGTTTTTGCCCCGAAAACGAAAGGCGCCAAAGCACCGTCTAACAGCACGACGGTGCAGTTGAAAATCCCCCAGGCGCAGGGCAAGGACGTGCGAACCGGCGAAGCGGCGACTATCGACACACACAACGGAGTTGTTCCCGGTCATGTGGCGGGCGTCGCGCCCGTCGCGGTCGAGGGGGTAATGACGGTCGACGTGAAACTCGATGGCCCGGCGCCTGAAGGAACAAAGCCGGGCCAGGAAGTGGACGGCAGCATCGAGATCGAGAAACTCGACAATATAACCTACGTGGGGCGCCCGGTGTTCGGCCAGCCTAACTCCACCGTATCGCTGTTCAAGGTTGACCCGGACGGCAAGGGAGCCAGCCTAGTCGAGGTGCGCCTGGGTCGTGCTTCGGCGAACACGATCGAGGTCCTCAGCGGCTTGCAGCCCGCCGACAAGGTGATCCTTTCCGACATGTCGGCATGGGACAGTTTCAACCGCATCCGGCTGGAATGACGTTCACCGCGAAGGCGCAGAGGCGGGGAGAAAGGAAATGTAGCCCACAGCAGTCTGGCTTTAGCCCTTTGCCTTTGGTTTCAGTCTCTGCATTTCGGCGGTTTAAACGAGTATCCCAATGGAGAAGTGAAAATGGTAACGAAAATGGCATTTTGGCGAATTCTAGTGGCAGCAATTTTCCTGGCGATAGGCTCGATCCAGCCTGCGGCTGGGCAGGAGGGCAAGAAAGATCCCGGAGCTGAGAAGGCGACGAACTTTGACTACTCGACCAGTCACGCCTTCCCCGGTATTTTTTCACCTTACATGAGGCCTTTTGTTCCGAGACCGCGGCTGGACAACTCGCCACGGCTCCAAGATCTGATTTCGAATGGCAAACTGGTGCTGACGCTGGAAGACGCCATCGCTCTGGCTCTCGAGAACAATCTGGATGTCGAGGTGGCGCGATACAACTTGCCCATTGCCCAAACCGACTATTTGCGCACCAAAGGGGGCGGGGCGGCGCGTGGCGCGGCAGGTTCGTTTGTATCCACTACGGCCTTTTCCGGCGCTTTGGGCGGGGGTTTGAGCAGTAGCGGTAGCGGTGGAAGCGTTGGCGCCGGCAGCACCCTCGGGGGCGGCATCTACGGCGGGGGTACATCGGGCTGTTGTGACCCGAGCGTATACGCTTTCTACGGCTGGAGCAATGCCATCACCCCCTTGAACTATGTTGCGGTAAGCGGTACGAATGTTGAGACCAGTCACAATGCCTACTTTCAAGCGGGGTACAGCCAAGGTTTTCTGACGGGCACAAGCTTCTCTGCGTATGAGTATACGCAGCGCTATTCCTCGAACGTCGTAGGCGCAGAGTTCAATCCGGAGTTTTACTCGGGCCTTTCGATCGGCTTTACCCAGAACTTATTGAACGGTTTTGGTCGCCGAGCGAATGGCGTTTTCATCCGCCAAGGCCCAAACACGCTGAAATTCGCCATGAGTAAATTCCGGCAAGCCGTGATCACCCAGGTGGCGGCGGTGGTGAGCACTTATTACGACCTGCTGGCCGACGAGGAAAAAATCCGCGTGGCGCAAGAGGGGCTACAAAATGCCGAAAAGCTCCTGGAAAACAACCAGACGGAGTTAAAGATGGGCGCTGTTGCCCAATATGACGTGCTGAGGAGCCAAGAGGAAGTAGCCTTGAGGAAACAAGACCTGCTGACGGCGGGAAACACGTTCTCACAGGATTCCCAAACCCTGAAGGCCAAGATTTCCAAGAGCTTCACTGATGAGTTGGCCAAGGTGGACATTCTCCCAACTGATAAGCTGCCGGAGCCGCATCCGGAGGATGTGCCCCCACTGAATGAGGCTATGCGGGAAGCGGCCAACCATCGGCCGGAGATCGAACAGGCCGATCTCAACCTGCGCAATCAGGAGTACGTTCTCCAGCAGACACGCAATGCCCTGCTGCCCCAACTCCAGGCCTTTGCCACCTATAACCTCTACGGGCTGGCTGGGGGTGTAACGCCGACCTTTAGGAATATCTTTGCAAACGATTACCCCAACATCTCTTACGGCGTTCAGTTGGGAGTTCCCCTTCGCAACCGCGTTGCCCAGGCCGACGCCGCCCGGGCCCTCATCGAGCAACGGCAGATGCAAACGACGCTCGAGCAAGCCAAGAACCAGGCAGTCTGGGATGTGGCTAAGGCGGTGAGCGCAGTGGAGCAAGCCAAGGCTCAACTTGACGCCGCCGTAAACTTAGAGACGATCTCACGACAGGTGCTTGGGATGCAACAGCAGAAGTTCACCTTAGCTTCGGCCACGGTAGAAGATGTCATCACCGCACAGACCAACCTCGCCAACGCCCAGGGGACTGTGGTTACTGCGCGCGCGGCTTATGCCAAGGCATTGATCCAGTACGAACAAGCCGCGGGCACTCTGCTCGAAAGGAACAAGATCGACCTGAACGAGGCTGTACAAGGAGAAGTCAAGCGGGCGCCCAACATTCCCGGGACGCCGGTGAACTAGCTTCGTAGGGCGATCCTCATGGCCGCCCTCCGTGATCACTGTGAAAAGCCGGCCGGGCCGGCCCCAATGGCCGCCCCGACGGCACCCAATCCCGAACTCGGAACGGGTCGTCCCAAAATCGAACAGTTGTGGATGGCCACCTTGCGGTCATTCCACTTAATACATTGAAACTAAAGGATGTAATCTACAATTGGACTTGGCAGTGCTATTGCCCTAAATATCCTCGGGGAGTATCGACATGGACATACCACGTGAAGATGCAAAGCGAAAACGCCTAATACGCAGGATCATTTTTGCCGCTGTGGGCCTTTTAGCCATTGCTTCTGTAACTTATGGTCTTTCGCGCCTAAAACCTGCCGCGCCCAGCGTGGACAAAGCCACAGTCTGGATCGAAACGGTCAAAAGGGGGCCAATGCTACTCGAAGTGAGAGGCTTGGGCACGTTGGTTCCGGATGAACTACTGTGGATTCCGGCAACCTCGGACGGGCGGGTGGTGAAGCGGCTATTGCCCGGCGTCCAGCACATGAAGCCCGACACGATCATCATGGAGCTCAAGAACCCTGAACTCGAGCAAGCCGCTCTCGACGCCCAATGGCAACTCAAGGCCGCGGAAGCGGACTACAACAGTCTGAAAGCGCAGCTTGACAGCAAAATACTGGACGAGAAGGCGGCCGCTGCCACAGTCCAGGCGGATTACACCAACGCGTTGCTCAATGCCGAAAAGGACGACGCGCTGGCCAAGGCAGGCTTAGCTGCAGAGCTGAATGCCAAGCTGTCGCAAGCCAAAGCCAACGAGTTGACCACCCGCAATAAAATCGAGCAGGATCGGCTGGCCGTGAGTGCCGCTTCCGCCCAAGCCCAACTCGAGGCCTCGAAAGCCAAAGTCGGACAACTGCGCGCCCTTTACGAGTTGAAGGAGTCGCAACTGGACCGGCTGAGAGTGCGCGCAGGAGTTGAGGACGGCACGCTGCAGGAAGTGCCGGTGGAAGTCGGCCAGCAGGTCACAGCGGGCACGATCCTGGCCAAGGTAGCCCAGCCGAACAAGCTGAAGGCGGAACTGAAGATTCCCGAGACCCAGGCGAAGGACGTTTTGATCGGCCAAGAAGCCTCCGTCGACACGCGCAACGGCATCATTGCCGGCCGTGTGGAACGCATTGACCCGGCGGTGATAAACGGAACGGTCACCGTGGACGTCAAACTGGAAGGCGAGTTGCCGAAGGGCGCGCGCCCCGACTTGAGCGTGGAAGGCACGATCGAAATCGAGAACCTGAAGGACGTGGTCTACGTCGGCCGGCCGGCGTTTGGCCAGCCCAACAGCACAGTCGGAATCTTCAAGCTGGATGAAGAAGGCAACGGCGCCTCGCGCATACAGGTAAAGCTGGGTCGAAGCTCTGTCAACACCGTCGAGATCCTGGACGGACTCAAGCCCGGCGACCGCGTCGTGCTTTCCGATATGTCAACGTGGGACGCGTTCAATAGGATCAGGCTGAACTAGAGCAGTGGCTAGTGCCTAGTCCCCAGTGGCTAGTTGATTACCTGAGGAGTTCGATGCCAGCTTTCTGAGCGGCGGCCTGCAGCTTGAGGTCGAGAGTAGCCAGCGGTAGGTTGCGACGGAGCGCCAGTTCGAAATAAGCGGCGTCGTAGGCCGTCAGCCCGGACTGGCGAGCGGCGGCAATCAAGGCGGAGGGGGTAGTCGGGCTAACCTCCAGGAATGCGGCAAGCCGCTCGATATCGTCGACATGCGCAGACACAAGCTGCGCGGTGGCTCGGCCTCGACGCTCAGCCATGATTAGAGCGTTCGAGACTTCGTAGTACCAAAGATCAGGGACGACCCCGATCGTGCCCGATTGCAGGAGGCGGAGCGCGCGTAAAGACACGAGGGGCGCTGGCGCGTCTACCATCCACCCGAGGGCCGTCGATGCATCAAGAACCAGGTAATTCAAAAACGCCTCCCCTCTTCGATGAGAGACTTGATCGTGACGCCACGGGGGAGCTTGATCCGAGGGCGGTTCCTGATGGAGTCAAAGATTTCTTTCAGGGTCCGCCCGCGCTCGGCAGGCATCGCCACCAGCCGAGCTTGCTCCTTGCCTCGACGGGTGATGACGATCTCTTCGCCCTTCGACGCTCGTTCGACAAGTTGCGACAGTTTCTGTTTCGCTTCGAAAATTCCGACTGTCATTTTGCAGCGCCTCCTGGATGGCCAATAGTCCAACAGGATGATTTTCCTATCTAGAAAGGGGAAAATCAATGACCAACTTACTCCACGACCTCCGCTTCGGCCTTCGCCAGCTTGGACGCAATCCTGGCTTCGCAGTCATCGCAATTCTCACTCTCGCGCTGGCGATCGGCGCCAACACGGCCATCTTCACGGTCGCCAATGATTTCCTCTTCCGCCCGCTGCCCTTCGGCAACTCCAACCGAGTGGTCATGGTGAAGTGTCAACAGCGCAAGATCATGCAATCGGGGATGGCGACCGCGGGAGGCTGGGCGGATCAGCCCAGCTTCAAGTACTGGCGCGATCACAATCAGGTTTTTCAGGCCATGGCGGCGTGGGCCGGCGAAGGTGCGCAGGAGCAGAACTACCTGACCGGCCCGGAAGGCTCGGAGCGGGTTCACGCCAAGGAAGTGACCGAAGGATTTTTCCGCGTGCTTGGCGTGACGCCAACTCTCGGCAGGACTTTCTCCGCTGCGGAGGACCGCCCCGGGGGCGACCGTGTGGTCATCATCAGCCACGCACTCTGGCAAGCGCGTTACGGCAGCGACCCAGGCATTCTCGGAAAGAAGCTGATCCTGAATGGCAAACCCTTCGAAGTCATTGGAGTCCTGCCGTCTAGATTTCGGTTCTCGATTGTGCCCGAGGACCTCTGGTTACCTCTTCAAGCTAATCTCGATGAAGGTGCGGGCGGTTATTACTTGCACGCCCTTGGACTGTTAAAGCCAGGAGTCAGGCTCCCGCAGGCGCAGGCCGACATGGAAACTCTCGCCGTGCAACTGACCAAGATATTCCCTCAGGAATGGAACTCGGACCAGTTCGTTGTGGTTGAAGGCCTGCGCGACCGATACGCCAAAGAGCTCCGTCCCTCGCTCCTGGCGCTGCTGGCATTCGCCGGTCTCGTGCTGCTTATCGCCTGCGCCAATCTCGCCAATCTGCTGCTGGCTCGCGCCGCGGGGCGGCAGCAGGAGATCGCCATTCGTCGCGCCTTGGGCGCTGGGCGCTCGCGAATCGTCCGCCAAATGCTGATCGAAAGCGGGTTACTGGGCCTCGTGGGCGGCGCAGTGGGCGTGCTGATGGCAACCGACGGGGTGAGCCTGTTATACGTGCTGCTTCCGATCGGCTGGAATCCGCTCGTCCGAGGCGGAATTGACGCCCCGGTGCTGTTGTTCTCGTTGGGAATTTCGCTGCTCACCGTCCTGCTGTTTGGCACGGCGCCGGCGTTGCGCGCCGCCGGTTTCGACTTGAATGAGACGTTGAAGCAAGGGCTGCGCGATGCGCACTCGGCCGCGGGGCTCCATTCCTCTCGAGCCGTACTGGTCGCAGGCGAAGTGGCGCTGGCGGCAATACTCCTGACAGCAGCCGGACTGCTTGCCAAGAGTTTTGTTCGAATCTCCACTGTCGCTTTGGGCTTCCAGCCTGATTCCGTCCTGACGGTTGGGCTACACCGCCCGGGACAACACGTGGGGGAACGGTTTTACGACCCGCTCTTGCAGCGGATCACTGCTCTGCCCCAGGTGCGAGCGGCGGGGATCATCAACTGCGCGCCGCTTACGGGCGGTGGTTGGGGACAGGACATTGAGATTGAAGGCCGGCCGCACAGCGCCGCTGGTTCGATTTGGGCGGCGCATCGTCAGACAACCTCCGGCTATTTTCGCGCCATGGGAATCCCTCTGCTGCGTGGGCGATCGTTCGAGGCGAGCGACTGGTACAGCGACCATGCCGTCATTAGTGAAGCCATGGCCAAGCAATACTGGCCCGGCGAAAACCCGATCGGAAGGCGCTTCGGCGTCAACTGCTCCGACTCTCCCTGCCATTGGAACACGGTGGTGGGCGTGGTGGGCGACGTGAAGGAGCTTGGACCCGCCGCCGAGCCCGCCATTGCGATGTACTTCATGGAGAACGGGGATGACATGACGCTGGTGGTTCGCGCCACCGAAGACCCGACCAAACTCGTCGGCGATATCCGCCAGATCGTTCACAGCATCGATCCCAATCAGCCTACCGGGGACGTGCGCACCATGGAGAGTCTGGCCTCAGAGTCCGTTGCGCCCGAACGCCTCACCATGATGGTTTCCATCCTGTTTGCCGCGCTGGCACTGGTGCTGGCGATGGTCGGGCTCTATGGCGTGATCTCCTATTCAGTCGCACAACGAACCCACGAATTCGGTGTGCGCGTGGCGCTTGGGGCGGAGCGCAGAGATATCCTGAAACTGGTGGTGGGTCAGGGATCCCGGGTGGTTTTGGCGGGCGTGGGAGCGGGAATCCTGGGCGCGTTGGCCTTGACGCGATTTGTGTCGAGCCTGCTCTTTGGCGTGAAGCCCACCGACCCGCTCACGTTCCTCACCGTAACTCTCCTGCTGATTGCCGTCGCATTGCTCGCCAGCTACATTCCCGCGCGCCGCGCGACCAAGGTCGATCCGCTGGTGGCTTTACGATACGAATGACGCTATCGGGAGATCGGGTGATCGGAAGATCGGGTGAACAATTTGTGATTGGCGATTGGTGATTGATGGTTGAAACGCTCAATCGCAAATCAGAGATCACAAATCACAAATTGTTCACCCGATCTCCCGATCACCCGATCTCCCGATTGTCGGACGAGGGGGCCAATGAGCACCTTATTTCACGACGTTCGTTACGGCATTCGCATGCTCGCGAAGAATCCCGGCTTCACGGCGGTTGCGGTGTTGACGCTGGCGCTGGGAATCGGCGCGAACACGGCGATTTTCAGCGTGATGAATGCCGCGCTCGTGCGCCGTTTGCCGGTGGCCAACCCCGAGCAGTTGGTTCGACTGCATACAACCGATCAGCCTCCCGACACTTCGCAGACGGGCTACAACGACACTTCCTTGACCGAACCCGTTTTCGAGGAACTCCGCAAGCAACACAACGTTCTTTCGGACGTCGTTGCTTACGTGCCGCTCAGCTACAGAAAGGCGGCGGTGCGCATCGGCAGCGAGGAGCCGGAAGAGGCTAATGCCGATATGGTGAGCGGGAACTTCTTTTCGGGGCTGGGAGTGCGGCTGGCACGGGGCCGGGGATTTACTTCGGAGGACGAGTCTCAGCACACGCAGACGGCGGTGCTGAGCTATGCGTACTGGACGCGGCGCTTCGCTCGTAATCCTTCTGTACTTGGCCAGACCCTCTACATCAAGGGAGTACCGTTCACGGTCATCGGAGTTACGCCGCGGGAATTTGGAGGAGTCGGACAGGGCGAGCCGACCGATATTTGGGTTCCTTTTCAGACGCGCGCGGACCTGAAGCCGTGGGGCCGTTCACCGGACAGCAGCGACAGCCTCTACGGTGATCCCACATGGCTGTTCCTGTTGATGATCGGACGACTGCAAGCCGGGATCAGCCAAGGGCGGGCGCTGGCGCAACTGAACCCCGTCTATCAACGCACATTGGCCGCGACAGGCGTCAAGCCGGACCCGAAGGCGCCACCGGTGAAGCTTTTCTTCTCACCCGTGCGAGGCATCGAGAACCTCCGGGAGAACTACGAGAAACCACTCCTGGTTCTGATGGCGATGGTAGGCGTGGTGTTGGTGATTGCGTGCGGCAATGTGGCCATGCTTCTGGTGGCCAGGAATACCGCGCGCCGTCAGGAGTTCAGCCTGCGCTTGGCTTTAGGTGCAACCCGCCTCCAAATGTTTCGACAGTTGCTCACCGAGAGCCTGGTTCTGGTGGGAGCGGGAACGGCGCTAGGGTGGCTCTTTGCCACCTGGGCCACGGAAGCCATGGTGGCCTGGGCAGGGTTCGACTTCAATGTGTCGCCCGACCAACGGGTATTGGCGTTCACCCTGGCCCTCTCGGCCCTCGCGGCACTGTTATTCGGCCTCGCTCCGCTGCGTAACGCAGTGCGCACCGCCCCCGGCTTCACTCGCACAACCGGCGCTCCCGGTGCCACACGCGGCAAGGACCAGCACCGCCGCGGGCAGGCGGTAGTGGCTTTTCAGATCGCGCTTTGCCTGGCGCTGCTGGTGTGCTCAAGCCTGTTGTTACGCACGCTTCGAAACCTCGAGACTCTGGACCTTGGGATGCGCGCGAAGGGGTTGCTCGTATTCGGCATCACACCGCCCCAGAGCCTGCGCACCGACGCGGAGGTCGTTCACTTCTTTCAGTCACTCATGGACCGGATGCGCTCTTTGCCCGGCGTCGAGTCCGCCACGTTGATGGAAAACCGCATAGGATCCGGATGGAGCAACAACAATGACGCCTATGTTGACGGAACTGTCCCGCGCGCCGGGCAGTACTCCGCCATGCGCTGCAACAGTGTGGGACCGGATTTCTTCCACGTGCTAGGAGTTCCGATCCTGGTGGGGCGCGATTTCAATGATCGTGATACTGCGGCTGCTCCCAACGTGGCGATCATCAACCGAACCTTTGCCGAGCGCTACCTCGCCGGCCGCCAGCCCTTGGGGCATCACGTGGCGATGGACCGGGACGCCAAAGCCCAATACGCCATCGTCGGTGTCGTCCAGGACAGCAAGTACACCAGCGCCGGCGAAACGCCCAGGCCTATGGCTTACTTTCCCTATACGCAAATCGCCGGTACCTCAACCATGCATATTGAGTTACGCACGGAAGGCTATCCGACAGCGCTGCTGCCCGTGATGCGCCGCGCCGTAGCGGAGTTTGGGCCTGATTTGCCGTTGCTTGAGCCCATGACCCAGCAGGAGCAGTTTGAGAAGTCGTATACCGACGAGCGGTTGTCGGCGCGCTTGGCCATTTGCTTCGGTTTCCTGGCTGCGCTGCTTGTGGCGACGGGCCTTTACGGGACGCTTGCGTATCGCGTGAGCCGGCGGACCTCCGAGATTGGCGTGCGGATGGCCCTGGGCGCGCAACGCCGCCAGGTGCTCTGGATGGTCCTGCGCGAGAGTCTGGTGGTGAGCGTGGCGGGAATAATCGTTGGGCTACCGCTGGCGGTGGTGGGCGCGCGAGTGCTCCGCTCCATGCTGTTTGGACTCGGACCGGGTGACCCGCTGGCTTTCGCCGCGGCAATACTGGGCCTGGCCATCGTGGTGCTTGCGGCGAGCTTGATTCCGGCCCAGCGCGCCGCGAAGGTCGACCCGATGGTAGCCCTGCGGTATGAATGAATTGATCGGGTGATCGGGAGATCGGGTGATCGGGTGAACGAAATGCAAAACATTCAGGAATTCTACCTGCAGGATGTGTTTAGCCTCCAGATACGGCTGAGGGCCAAGCTTCGTTCAACCAATCAGGTGAGCATGCGAGCGTTCCTTGCGGGGTTGTTCACCCGATCACCCGATCTCCCGATCACCCGATGGAGGGGTTGATGGGCACGCTGCTTCAGGATATTCGCTACGGAATTCGCATGCTGGCGAAGAATCGTGGCTTCACCGCGGTCGCCGTATTAACGCTCGCGCTGGGGATTGGCGCAAATGCCGCCATCTTCAGCGTGGTAAATACCGTGCTTCTCGAGCGCCTGCCGATCAGGGCTGCCGACCGCCTGGTGGTGATCTGGATTCGCAACTTGGCGCACGGATGGAGCCGCGTGGGACCCACGGGACGGGATTATCTCGACTGGAGGGAGCAGAACAAATCCTTCGAGGACCTCTTCCTCTTCGAACATGGCAGCGGGACGATTACGGGCGTAGGCGAGCCGGAGCAGGTCTCGGGTCTGCGGGTGACCACGAATTTCGGCGACTTCTTCGGGATCAAGCCGGTCCTGGGCCGGACTTTTCGGCTTGACGAAGCCGAGGGCCGCCACAACTTGATGATTCTGTCGTATGGGTATTGGGAGCGGCGCTTCGGGTCCGACCCCAATGTCGTTGGGCGTAGTATCACACTCAACGGTGAGCTGTATACGATTATTGGCGTCCTTCCGGCTTCGTTCGCTGCACTCTTTCCCATGGATGTCATTGTGCCGTTCGACAACGATTGGCTGAAGCGCGCCGACAGCGATCTGGGCGTCTTCGGCAGGCCCAGGCCGGGTGTCACGCTCGAGCAGGCATCTGCCGAGATGAGCCTGATCGCTCAACGCATCGAGAGCCAGCGACTCGACCGCAAAGGCTGGGGTGTGGTGTTGGTCCCGCTCGAAGCGGTGCGGGTGGAGTACATCCGTCCGGCACTCCTGTTGCTGCTGGGCGGCGTCGGTTTCGTCCTGCTCATCGCCTGCGTGAATGTGGCCAATCTGCTGCTGGCGCGCGCGGTCAGCCGTGAGCGGGAAGTGGCCATGCGCATGGCGCTGGGCGCCGGGCGCTTCCGGCTGATCCGCCAGTTCCTGGCTGAGAGCACGCTGCTGGCGCTCGCCGGAGGGAGCGCCGGCCTGTTTCTCGCGTCGTGGGGGACCGGCTTGCTGATGAGAGTGGTGCCTTCGCGCATCCCCGTTCCTAACGCTGCGGACGCCGTATTGCTGCCCAAGATCCACATGGACGCGAGGGTTGTCCTCTTCACGCTGGCCGTTTCGCTTTTTACTGGAATCGTTTTCGGTCTGGTTCCCGCCTTTCAGGGCGCGAGCTGCAACGTCAATGAGTCGCTCAAAGAAGGTGGAAGAAGCTTGCTCGCCGGCCGCAAGGCACACCGCGCGCGCGCCGCGCTGGTGATTGGCGAAGCTGCCTTGGCCGTTGTGTTGGTGATCGGCGCCGGGCTGATGATCAAAAGCTTTTTGCACCTTATGGAAGCCAACCCCGGTTTTAATCCGAAACACCTGCTGACCCTGCGGATCAAATTACCCAACGACGCTAAAGACTCGAAGTACCGTGAACCAACGAAGCGGGCCTTAACGTTTCAGCAGTTTCTGAACAACATTGCGGCCTTGCCGGCGGTTCGTTCGGCGGCGCTCACTGAGATTATTCCTCTTAGCCAGGACGACATGGATATGGGACGCTTCACAGTCAAAGAGGCGCCGCCGTCAGTGCCGGGCGAGGCCCCGGCGGCGGATTTCAGAGATGTGAGCCCCAGCTACTTTGGGACGATGGGCATTCCGCTTCTTCAGGGGCGGGCCTTCACGGACCACGACAATGCCGATGGCCCGCGGGTCGCGATCGTCGACGCGACGCTGGCTCGGCGCTTCTTCCCCAACCAGAACCCGGTGGGAAAGCACTTGCAGTTCGCGGAAGTATCGCGGCCATGGGAAATCGTGGGTGTGGCCGGCGGGGTTCAAGACACGGGATTCGATCAGCAGCCGCGGCCCACCATCTACTTTCCTTATTTGCAAACTGGCGATCAAACGCTGAGCCTGGTCGTGCGCACGGATTCGGAGCCTGGCGCCATTGTCCCTGCGATCAAAAACGCAATCGGGGCAGTAGACAAAGATCAGCCCGTCTTCAATGTCAAAACCATGGACGAGATCGTCTCAGGAGTGGTGTCAGCGCAACGCTTGGCTTTCATCCTGCTCGGGACTTTTGCTTTTCTGGCGCTCGCCCTGGCAGCGGTCGGCATCTACGGGGTGACTTCCTACTCCGTCAGCCAGCGCACGCATGAGATCGGCGTTCGCATGGCCTTGGGAGCCCGACAGTCAGACGTGCTCAGCCTGGTCGTGGGACACGGGCTAAGGTTGGGTTTGATTGGAGTGGGGCTGGGTGTTGCGGGAGCGCTGGTTCTGACCCGCTTCCTGGCCAGCATGCTCTATGGTATTCGCCCCACGGACCCACTGACTTACTTGGCAGTTTCCCTGCTTTTGGCAGCGGTGGCGGCTCTGGCCAGCTACATCCCGGCGCGCCGGGCAACCAAGGTCGATCCGATGGAGGCGCTGCGTTACGAATGAATTAATCGGGTGATCGGAAGATCGGGTGATCGGGTGAACAAAAGACAAAGAAATGTATCGGGAGAGCGGGTCACCGAGAGAATCGGTGAAGAAGAAGCACGGCCGTCCAACGGTCTGCCGGACGTTTGGGCGTCGGAGAGCCATCAGACCAGTCCGGTTCTGCTATTTGTTCACCCGATCACCCGATCTCCCGATCACCCGATCGTCCAGTGAGGGCACAACGATGACCACTTTGCTCAACGACTTTCGCTACGGAATGCGCATGCTGGCCAAGAGTCCCGGCTTCACTTTCGTAGTGGTGATCACGCTGGCGCTGGGTATTGGCGCGAATACCGCCATTTTCAGCATGGTCCACGGTGTCTTGTTGCAGCGCCTGCCGTTTAGAGACCCGGGACAGCTCTACACGCTCTGGGAGCGCAACCTGAAGATGGGCTACGAGCAGAATCCTCCTGCCGCTGCGAACTTTCGCGATTGGCGCGAGCGCAACAGCGTATTTGAGCAAATAGCGGCATTCGACTCGTCCAGAACTTTCAACCTTGCAGGTGCCGGCAATCCTGAACGGGTGGATGGCGCCGCGGTATCGCCCGGCCTTTTTGAGCTCTTGGGCGTCAAGCCTATTTTGGGCCGCACGATCTCGAGCGCGGAAGATCAACCAGGCCGGGACCAGGTGGTAATGCTCAGCTACGGCCTGTGGCAGCGCCGATTCAACGCTGACCGGGCGGTGGTGGGCAAGTCGATCACCCTCGACGCCAGGAATTGTGCGGTGATTGGAGTTATGCCGCAGGGCTTCCAGTTTCCGGGAAACACCGGAACCATCCTCAACGTCTTCACTGCTCCGCCGGCTCAACTGTGGGTGCCGCTGGCGCTGACTCCGCAGGCGTGGAGCCAACGCTCATCGCACTTCCTGCAAGTGATCGCTCGCCTTAAGCCGGGGCTCACGCTCGGCCACGCGCAAGCGGAAATGAACTCCATCGAGCAGCAACTGGTCAAAGCATTTCCTCGGGCGTTCATCGGCTCGGATGTTAAGTTGGTGCCGCTCGACGCTCAGGTGGTCGGGACTTTTCGCTCAGCCTTGTGGGTTCTATTCGGCGCAGTGGGATTTGTGCTCCTGATCGGCTGCGCCAACGTCGCCAACCTGTTGCTGGCCCGCGCGGCTCGCAGGCAAAGAGAGGTGGCGATTCGTTCGGCCTTGGGCGCCGGCCGTCTGCGGCTGGTGCGCCAACTCATTACCGAAAGCCTGGTGCTTGCGATGGTAGGTGGAGCTTTGGGAGTTCTGCTCGCGGCCTGGGGCATTGATCTGCTCAAGCTCATCCTCCCCAGTAATTTTCCCAACCAGGATGCCGTCAGCATCAACACGCCCGTGCTGCTATTCACTGTTCTCGCCTCCCTTGCAACGGGGCTGATCTTCGGGCTCGCTCCGGCGCTTCAAACTTCAAGGACTGCTCTGACCAGCACTCTTAAAGAGGGCGAGCGCGGAGGAGATGGACTGCGGCACAACCGCCTGCGAAGTGTTCTCGCGGCAGCTGAGGTGTCGTTTGCGATGATCCTCCTGGTGGGCACCGGCTTGCTTCTGCGCAGCTTTGTGCGTTTGCAGGAGGTCGATCCCGGCTTCAAGCCGGACCACGTGTTGACTGCGGAAGTCTCCTTGCCCGAGGCAAAGTACCCTGACCCGCAAAAGTCCGTCTTCTTTGCACGACTTCTTCAGCAGGTCAGGAGTCTTCCAGGGGTCCAATCTGCCGGCGCCATCGGGCACCTGCCTTTATCGGGAGATATCGAAAGCTACGCCATGGAAGTCGTAAGCCGGGCGCCGCTGCCCAACGAGTACGCCAATCCCGATTGCCATGTGGTCGAGCCCGGGTATTTCGAGGCCATGAGAATCCCGCTTCTCAGAGGAAGATACTTCGACGAGCGCGATGGAGCGCAATCACCTCACGCCCTGATCGTTAATGAGGACGTGGTGCGCAACGTGTTCCCAAACGAAGACCCTATCGGCAAGCAACTGCATATGGGCTTCAACGGCTTTACCGGCACGATCGTGGGAGTGGTTGGAAACACCAAGGACTTGAGTTTGGATTTTGCTTCCACCGAGTCTGTATATACACCTTATGCGCAGGCGCCAGCGTGGAACAGCATGACGCTCACCATCCGCACTTCATCCGCCCCGCTTGCTCTGGCTCGATCGGTGCACGAACTGGTGCTGGGCATCGACCGCGACCAGCCGGTTTCGAAAGTTCGTACCATGGATGAGGTGGTGGAAGCGTCTGTGGCGTCGCCGCGCTTTCGGACTCTCTTGCTGGGGCTGTTCGGATTGACGGCTTTGCTTCTCGCAGGGCTCGGCATCTACGGCGTCATGTCCTACTCGGTCAGCCAGCGCAGGCGCGAAATCGGCATCCGCATGGCGCTCGGTGCGGAGCGGCCCGAGGTCATCAAGATGGTTCTGCGGCACGGCTTGGCGCTGACCCTGGCAGGCGTGGGAGCAGGTTTGGCCGGCGCGCTCGGCTTGACGCATCTTCTATCGAGCATGCTTTATGAGGTCCGGCCCACCGATCCTCTGACGTTCGTGGGCGTGACCGTCGTATTGACGGCTTGCGCGCTACTCGCCAGTTACATACCGGCCCGACGCGCCACTCGAGTCGATCCGATAGAGGCGCTGCGATATGAATGATGGAATCGGGTGATCGGGAGATCGGGTGATCGAGTGAATAATTTGTGATTTGTGATTTCTGATTTGCGATTGGGCCTTTCAATCACCAATCACCAATCGCCAATCACAAATAGTTCACCCGATCCGGCCCGATGAAGGAACAGACGATGGCTACACTGTTGAACGACGTTCGTTACGGAATTCGCATGCTGGCGAAGAACCCTGGCTTCACGGCGGTTGTGGTTCTAACGCTGGCGCTGGGCATCGGAGCGAATACGGGGATCTTCTCCTTACTGGATCAGGCGATTCTGCGCGCGCTCCCGGTGAAAGACCCAAGCCGCCTGGTGCTTGTCAACGACGCCGAATACAGAAGCGGGTGGTCGAATTCGGACAACGATGCGATGGTTTATTCCTATCCCCACTACAAAGACGTTCGGGACGGGATTCCGTTGTTCCACGGAGTGATTGCGCGAGCGCGCGTTCCCCTGAGCGTCGCGACAGGGGGTGTGGCGGAAAGGGCCGGCGGCGACGTGGTGAGCGGCAACTTCTTCTCGGTCCTGGGGGTCGGCCCCGCGCTCGGGCGGGTCCTGGATCCGGAGGATGACCGCGTTCCCGGAGCCAGCCCGGTGGCGGTGCTCAGCTACGGGTATTGGCAATCCCGCTTTGGAAGGGATCCGGACGTGGTGGGCCGCAAGATCTCGCTGAATGCGTATCCTTTTACGGTTGTCGGTGTTGCGGCACCAGGCTTTGCCGGCCTCCTCAAAGGGCACAACGTGGATGTATTCGTCCCCATCGCGATGAAGCGGGAGCTGACGCCGGACTGGAATGGTCTGGTCGAGCGCGACATCATGTGGTTGAACATCTTCGCGCGCTTGAAGCCGGGGATTTCCCGCGAACAGGCGGAAGCGGCGATTCAGGGCCCCTATCATCCCATCCTCGAGGCCGAAATTCAGTCGATGAAGAACCCACGCGGCACTTTTCGTGACAGGTATTTGCGGCAACACATTTCGCTGCGGCCCGCGGCACAGGGAATCAATCTCCTCAGCCAGACTTGGGCCAAGCCCCTTCTGGTGCTCGCCGGTTGTGTGGGACTCGTGTTGTTAATTACCTGCGCCAACGTCGCCGGCCTGATGATCGCCAAAGCGGCGGGGCGGCAGAGGGAAGTAGCGATCAGGCTGGCGCTGGGGGCGCGCCGGGGGGCCATTATTCGCCAACTCGTGACCGAAACCTTGCTGCTGGGCGCGGCAGGCGGGCTGGTGGGCTTGGAGGTCGCTTGGGCCTGTTGCCGATTGCTAATTCATCTATTGCCACAGGATACCGCGGCGGCGTTCTCTTCCGCACTCGATGGCCGGGTTCTGGCCTTTAATCTCGGCGTGTCGGTAGTTGCCGGCCTGATTTGCGGGCTGCTTCCCGCCGGCCAGGCCCTGCGCGTGGATACGGCTCCGACGCTCAAGGAATCCTCCGTTGGCATCGCGGGCCGCCATGCCCAAGCGCACTGGCGCAGCGCCCTGGTGGTCGCGCAACTCGCGCTCTCGATCGTGCTGGTGGTGACGGCCGGCTTGTTTGCGGTGAGCCTGAAGAATCTTCTCGAGAAATCCCCGGGTTTTCAGCCCCAGAACCTGCTTTCCTTTTCGGTACGCCCCGAACTCAGCGGCTACAACGGCGCCAGGGAATTGGCATTCGACCAGGAACTCGAGCGGCGGCTCAAAGCGCTGCCAGGGGTTGTTTCCGTGGGCGCGGCTCGCGGTGGAGTGTTTAGTGGTTCGGACCGAGGCGGCAACGTAACC
This sequence comes from Terriglobia bacterium, assembly GCA_050010015.1. GTDB lineage: Bacteria > Acidobacteriota > Terriglobia > UBA7540 > UBA7540 > CAVROP01. Next base: position 21,705 of record JBEKLY010000039.1, on the reverse strand, counting down.
GTAGAAGGGTACCACGCGCGCCCCGACGAGGACCTGGAATGCGCGATGGACGCCGTCAGCGCGGGATTCTTGAGTACCCTCAAAATTCCATTGCTCTCGGGACGCGATTTCACGGAGGCTGATGGAAGCGGCGCCCCTAAGGTCGCCATCGTCAACCAACAGTTTGCGCGGTTCTTCTTTCCCGGCGGAAATGCTTTGGGCCGCCACCTTGCCTTCGGAGCGGGCGACGTAAAGCTCGACATCGAAATAGTGGGCGTGGTGCGCGACAGTTTTCACGATAACCTGCGCGAGAAGGTGGCCCGCTTTATCTACATCCCTTACCTGCAGGATACCCACGCCGGCGTAGGTTCGTTGGCCTACTACCTGCGTGCGGCCGGCAACCCGGTTGCCTTGACAGGCAACGTTAGGCAAACCATCCGCGATATGGATTCTAATGTGCCCTTGAACGAAGTGCGGACCGTGAAGTCTGCAATCCAGCAGTCGATTTACGGCGACAGGATGGTGGCGTGGCTGGGTGTGGCCTTTGGCGCGTTGGCCGCAGCCCTCGCTGCCATCGGCCTATATGGTTTGATCTCATACACCGTGGCGCGGCGCACTAGCGAGATCGGATTGCGCATGGCGCTCGGAGCGTCGCGCCCTGCCATTCTGTGGCTCGTTTTCCGCCAGAGCCTGACGCTGATCGCGACCGGCGTTGCGCTCGGGCTGGTGCTGGCGCTCGCCGCCACGCGCCTCGTGTCCAGCATGCTCTACGGTCTCGAATCCACGAGCCCGCTCATTGCCGCGGGGGCGACGCTGTTACTCGCCGCGGTGGCCGCACTGGCCACGTACTTCCCAGCCCGGCGCGCGACCAGGGTGGAGCCGATTATCGCGCTGAGGTATGAATGAGGTTATCGGGAGATCGGGTAATCGGGAGATCGGGTGAACAATCTGTGATTTGTGATTTCTGATTTGCGATTAGGCCTTTCAATCGCCAATCACAAATAGTTCTCCCGATCACTCGATCCTCGCCATGTGGAGAAATCATGAGCCCTCTGTTCCAAGACGTTCGCTACGGAATTCGCATGCTGGCGAAGAATCCCGGTTTCACCCTCGCGGCGGTGCTGACGCTGGCGCTGGGAATCGGCGCCAACACGGCGGTCTTCAGCGTGGTCAACACCGTCCTACTCAAGCCGCTGCCTTACGTCCAACCCGACCGGCTGATGCACGTGGAGTCGATGTGGATGCGAGGCGGACCGCACCCCAACTATCTCTCTTACCCCGACTTTTTCGACTTCCGTGCGCAGAACCATGTTTTCGAGCACCTCGTGACCTCCCGCGACACGAACTTAGCGCTTACCGGCGTCGGATCGCCCGTGCAGCTCGACGGCGAAATGGTTACGTGGGATCTGTTTCCTGCACTCGGGATTCAGCCTCAGTTGGGGCGCGGCTTCTTGCAGTCAGAGGAAGCAGCAGGCTCACACGTGGCGGTGCTGAGTCACGCACTTTGGCAAAGGCAGTTCGGCGGCGATCGCGGCATTCTGGGACGGACGATCACACTCGATAGGAAATCCTACACGGTGGTTGGTGTGGCGCCGCCCGGCTTCGCCTTTCCGGTGAACGAACCCAATATCCAGCTCTGGACCACCATCGCGCCGGATCGGGAAGCGCCACCAGGCGATCAGCCCGTCAGCGAGCAGCGTGGCGCTCATATCGTGACGGCGCTCGGACGCCTCAAGTGCGGCATCAGCATCGAGCAGGCCCGCGCCGACCTCAACGTAATTGCGGCAGCACTTGCCAAAAAGTATCCAGACTCCAACGCCAATGACCCGCAAGCCTCGGTTCAGCCGGAGCTTCAAACCTTGGTGGGTGAATCGCGGACACCTCTGCTGATTCTGCTCGGCGCAGTGGGCTTGGTGCTCCTGATCGCTTGCGGAAATATCGCCAACCTGCTTCTTGCCCGAACCTCGGTACGCGAGCAGGAAATGGCAGTGCGTGCCGCGATGGGCGCCAGTCGCGGGCGGGTGGTCCGGCAGTTACTGACTGAGAGTTTGCTGCTGGCCGTTCTCGGGGGGGCAGCCGGAACGATGCTGGCGGAATACGTATTGGGTGTGGTCCTACCCCTCGGCGGCCGAAGCATTCCACGCTTGGCTCAAGCCAGCGTTGACTCAACGGTACTTGGATTTTCGCTGCTCCTCGCTCTGCTCACTGTTGCCTTTTTCGGTTTGGCTCCAGCACTGCATGCATCCAAAGTCAATTTTGCTTCTTCCCTAAAAGAGGGAAGCAGGAGCAGCATCGGCAAGCACGATCGGGTTCGCGGCGTGCTCGTGGTCGCTCAGGTGACACTCGGCCTCGTTCTGGTGACGGGTGCCGGATTATTGATGGCGAGTTTCCTGCGCTTGGAAAGAAGCGAACTGGGCTTCAAGCCGGATCATCTGCTGACTTTCTGGTTCAATTTGCCGGAACCGCAGTACAACGCCAGTCAAGAATTGGCCTTCTACGACCGGTTGCTGGAGCGCATGCGCGCTTTACCCGGCGTCGAATCAGCCGCGGGAGCGTGGCCGGTGCCGCTGGGCGGCGACAACGCCACGGTCGGGTTCAATATCGAAGAACGTCCGGCAGGGCCGGCAGATCGCCCCTCCGCCCGCATGGCCCTCATCACTCCGGGCTACTTTTCAACCGCAGGCATTCCCCTGCTTAAAGGCAGGGTGTTCGATGAGCATGACGATCTGAGCGCGCCGAAGGTGCTGATTGTCAACAAGGCCTTCGCAAGCAAGTACTTTCCACATGAGGAAGTGATCGGCAAACGTATCACGCCCGGCGCTACAGGTCCCGGCGAGAGCAAAGAGAGCTTGCATGAAATTGTGGGCCTGGTAGGCGATGCCAAGCTGTTTGCATCGGACGCCGAGCCTGAGCCCATTTACTACTTCCCCTACAAGCAGCTTGCCTGGCAGCCGCCCGTGGTGATGCTTCGCACGAGCGTACCGCCTCGCACCCTGGAATCCGCGATTGGCAAAGAAATGGGAACCTTGGACCCCATGGTTCCCGTATTTCAGATTAGGACCATGGATGAAATGCTGTCCACTCAGGTGACGGAGCCGCGTTTCCACACCCTGCTGCTGGGCTGCTTTGCCGGCGTCGCGCTGCTTTTGACCATGGTGGGTCTCTATGGCGTCATGGCGTATTCCGTGTCGCGACGCACGCGTGAGATCGGAGTGCGAATTGCTCTGGGCGCCCCCCGTTCCACAGTGCTCGCGATGGTCCTCAAGAGCGCCCTCGCGCTGCTGGCGGCTGGGCTCGGGCTGGGGCTTGTCGCTTCGCTTGCCGCGGACCGCTTGCTCCAGAGCATGTTGTTCGGCATTTCGTCGCTGAACCCGCTAGTGCTGGGCCTGTCGGGCCTGCTGGTTGCCTTGGCAGGCTTGCTTGCTGCCTACTTGCCCGCGCGCCGGGCGGCAAATGTCGATCCTATGCTGGCGTTGCGGTACGAGTGAGGCTATCGGGTGATCGGGAGATCGGCTGATCGGGTGAACAAAGGACGAACCGGCGAATTGGGTGATCGGCGGATCAGATGAACAAGAAATCGGGACGCGATTTTCTCGCGAACAGGTGCTCGCAGAGTGAAACCACCGTTCTGCTTTTTGCTCACCCGATCACCCGATCTCCCGATCACCCGATTCGCGCCATGAGGTGCGAACTATGACTGTTCCACTACACGATTTGCGTTATGGCTTTCGCATGCTGGCTAAGAATCCCGGCTTCGCGGCGGTCGCCGTGATCTCGCTGGCGCTGGGAATCGGGGCCAACACGACGGTCTTCAGCATTGTTGATACTCATATACTCAAGCCCCCTGCGGTGAAGGATCCTGCGCGCCTGGTCTCAGTTTTCTCGGACTGGCCCAGTTCCGAGTTTCACACCTCGTCATTTCCTGATTTTCTCGACATTCGCCACGAGGCGGGCGCTTTTTCCGATGTGGTAGCCTACGATGTGCGCGGGGGCTACGTCAGCGGCAAGGGGCAGGGAAAAGAAATAAGCGTCGAGGTGGTCTCGCAAAACTACTTCGCCGCGTTGGGAGTAAAGCCCCTGCTGGGTCGCGTTTTTTTGCCGCAACCTGGCCAGGCAGCCGCCGAAGGTCATGCCGTCGTACTTAGCTACTCGCTCTGGCAAAAGTATTTCGGCGGTGACCCTTCTCTGCCCGGCAAGACGACGCTCCTTGACGGCAAAGAATTCAACGTGATCGGCATCGCGCGCCGGGAATTCTGCGGGCTGCGACAGGGATGGATGCCTGACATCTGGGTCACCACGGATGGCTGGGCCACCATGGTTCCTAGTGAAGAACGAGGGTACCGAGATCGAAGCGACCGCGGGTTTCAACTGGCCGGCCTCTTACGTCCTGCCGCCCAACTTGGTGAAGCGCAGGCCCAATTGCAGGCTATTGCGAAGCGCCTGGCTTTAGCCTTTCCGGCCACCAATCGGGATGTGAACTTTGTTGCTCGCCCCGCCTTGAGACTGTCGCCGGAAGATGCACGGGCCGGCGGTCTGCTGATGGCGATGGTGGGTCTGGTCCTCCTTATCTCCTGCGCCAATGTTGCCATTCTGCTGCTGGCGCAACGGGAGCGCAGGCAGCGAGAAATCGCGATGCGCCGTGCCTTGGGCGCCGGGGCCCGCCGCTTGGTAAGTCAACTTCTCGTTGAAGGCCTTCCGTTGGCAGTGGCGGGCGGCGCACTGGGAACCTTGTTGGCGGCATGGCTCATGAAGCTTGCGCCCGCACTCATTCCAGACGCCTCCCAGGTCGAACTCGCGCTTGATGGCCGAGTGCTTCTGTTCACAGCGGTCAGCGCCCTTCTAACTGTCTTCCTCTTCGGATTGGTCCCGAGCTTCCGGGCTTCAAAACTCGGCGTGGCGGCGGTCATCAAGGGCGATGACCCGCGGTTTGCAGGAGCCAAAGGCCGCTTGCCGTTGCGCAGCATACTTGTATCCGGGGAAATCGCGCTTTCCGTGGTGCTGCTGGTGGGATCGGCCCTGCTGTTGCGAAGTCTGAGGTACACCCAACACATCAACCCCGGATTTGACCCGAACAAGAATGTCCTCATGCTGTCCGTGGCGCCGCCTCAGTTCTATGGATACAACGACGCACAAGCGGCTGCTATCTATCCCGAGTTGGCGGCTCGCGCGGAAACCGTCCCCGGCGTAATACGCGCAAGCTATGCCCGGCGACCTCCCCTGGCGACGTACGAGGGAGGAGAAAAGCAGGCTGTCGTGATTCCGGGGATCCAGCCGCCTCCCGGCACCGATCACTTCGCGATTCGCTTCAATACCGTCGGGCCGACGTTCTTTGCCACCATCGGAGCGCGCCTGGAGGAGGGACGGGAATTCAACCAGTTCGATCTGCCCTCTGCGGCGCCGGTCGTCATGATCAATGACGCGATGGCGCGCAAATTCTGGCCTGGCCAAAGCCCCCTGGGCAAAGCACTTCAGATCGATAAAAATGAGCGTCAGATCGTTGGCGTGGTTGAGGCAGGAAGGTACAACGCGATTCATGAGGAGGTCCAACCGTACGTGTTCCTGCCTTTCACTCAGGTTTCCTCGTTTGAGTGCCTCTTGTTCGTGGAAACGGCTGGCGACCCGCGGGCACTGATTCCCGCAATCGTCAAAGAGGCGAGTTCCGCCGCTAAGAATCTTCCCATTGTCAGCGCCGTAACGTTGAGGGAGCACATGAACGAGGTTATGGCCGATGACCTCGCGATGGCTAACCTGCTCGGGAGCCTGAGCGTCCTTGGAATGTTTTTGGCCGCCGTCGGGCTGTACGCGGCGGTGGCTTATCTCGTCACTCGGCGCACGCACGAGCTTGGTATCCGCATGGCGTTAGGCGCCAGGCGTGGTGACGTGCTGAAGCTGGTGCTGGCTCAGGGCCTGCGCCTGAGCGCGGCGGGCGCAGCCGTGGGCTTGGTGGGGGCGTTTGCGGCCTCCCGCCTGATGTCCGGATTCATATATGGCGTTACCGCTACGGATCCGTTGAGTTATGCCGCCAGCACACTTCTTGCTATCAGTGTGGCACTGCTGGCCTGTTACATCCCCGCACGCCGGGCGACCAAGGTGGATCCCCTAGTCGCGCTGAGGTACGAGTAAGGTAATCGGGTGATCAGAAGATCGGGTAAACAATTTGTGATTTGTGATTTCTGATATGTGATTGGACGTGGGGATAGCCAATCGCAAATCACCAATCGCCCATCGCAAATTGTTCACCCGATCACCCGATCTCCCGATCACCCGATCCTGCGATGAGGTAAAACGATGAGCGCTCTGCTTCAGGACGTTCGCTACGCAATACGCATGCTGGCCAAGGCCCCCGGCTTTACGGCGGTGGCGGTAATTGCGCTGGCGCTCGGCATTGGCGCCAACACCGTCATGTTCAGTTCCGTTAATGGCATGCTGCTTCACCCCTTTGCCTTCAAAGACCAGCATCGCATCGTCGATGTGTGGGAAACGGCGCCAAAGCAGAATGAATACCAGATCAAAGTGGCGCCGGCAAATTTGCGAGATTGGCAGGAGCAAAATAGAGGTTTCGAAATGCTCGCCGCCAGCCACGGATGGAACGTTAACCTGACCGGCATTGGTGTTGCAGAGCGTGTCGAGGGGTATCAGGTGACCTCGGGCTTCTTCTCTCTGCTGGGAATGCCGCCCCAGATCGGACGCGCCATCACTGCGGAGGATTTTAAGCCCGGCCATGCATCAGTCGTGGTCCTCAGCAACGGGTTTTGGCAACGGCACCTTGGCGCTGATCCCGGCATCGTCGGCAGAACCCTGCACTTGAACGGGCAGGCGTTCACTGTCATCGGCATTATGCCGGCGGACTTCGATTATACCGTGGGCAGCGAGGCTTGGGCGCCGCTTGACCTTAGCCCCGCTGAGAACTCCGACCGAGCCGACCACTATTTGGAGGTGATCGGCCGCTTAAGGTCCGGAACGACTCTGGCGCAAGCAGAGGCCGATCTCCAGACCATCTCCGGCCGCTTGGCGCAACAGTTCCCGGAGACGAATGCGGGGCACAGCGTGAGGGTGCTGGGGCTGGTCGAGGACCTGACGTACGGCACTCGCCAGTTCCTATCGGTGCTCATGGGCTCCGCTGTATTCGTTCTGCTTCTTGCCTGCGCGAACGTGGCAAATCTCCAATTGGCCCGAGCCACGGCGCGAGGAAGAGAATTGGCGGTGCGCCGCGCTCTGGGCGCCAGCCGCTGGCAAATCATGCGTCAGTTGCTTGCCGAGAGTGTAACCCTGGCCCTGCTTGGCGGGGCGGCGGGAGTGCTCTTCGGCGGTTGGGGAAGCCAGATGTTGCAGCGCACCATACCGCCCTTTATCCTTGCCCACATCCCCGGCATCAAGAATCAGCAAATTGATTCCACTGTGCTGGCTTTCACGCTCGTGGTTGCACTCGTTACCGGAATTCTGGCTGGGCTTGCGCCGGCTTTGCACGTCTCAGACCCCGACCCTAATGAGGTCCTTAAGGAGGGGTCTCGCGGCTCAAGCAGCGGCCCGGTGCGGCAGCGGTTGCGCGCGCTGCTGGTGGTCAGCGAGATCGCGCTGGCGCTGGTCTTGCTTGTGGGCGCCGGGTTGATGGTGAAGGGATTTGGTGCGCTGCTGAATCGGTACCCGGGCTACGACCGCAACAACGTGCTCACATTTCGCCTCTCTCTCGCCCCTGCAACTCCTCTCCTTCCCAGTGCAAAACCAGTAAATGCCGAGCCGTTATCACGCTCAGGCCAAACTCAACAGCCCGGCGATACGTCAAATGATCAGGAGGATGCGCGCGTGATGGAGTTCTACAGGCAGGTTATCGAGAAGTTGCGGGGCCTGCCCGGTGTAGAATCGGCGGCAACGGCCACCAGTCTTCCCTCAGGCTGGTCCTGGAACTGGAACGAATATACGGCGGAGGGGCAGCCTCCCGCCGCCCCCGGCGAGATGCGGACATCCGTGATGCAGTCCGTTTCCCCGGACTTTTTCCGCGCTTTACGCATAGCTCTAATGAGGGGCAGGCTTCTCACCGGTCAGGACGGCCCGAGTGCGCCGCCAAGTGTTGTCGTGAGCCAAAGCATGGCTAATCGGATTTGGAGAGGTCAGGATCCGGTGGGCAAGCGCATTAAGTTCGGCCGGGCAGAAAGCAACGAACCATGGAAGACTGTGGTTGGCGTGGTTGGCGATATCCAGAGATCGCCATTCGATCCCAATCCCGATCCCACCGCGTACTTCTCATTCGCCCAACTGCCCATGGCGGAATCGTGCGTCGTGGTGCGGGCGTCGGGCGATCCGCTTGCCCTGGCTGCGGCCGTGCGAGCCCAAGTGCGCAGCGTGAGTGCGGACGATCCTCCCTACGACATGCGGACGCTGGCGCAGCTCGTCTCTGACGATGTCAGCGGTGTGGCGGCCTCGGCGCGTATGATGTTTGCTTTTGGCATTGTAGCTCTTCTGCTTTCTGCTTCGGGAATCTATGCGCTCATGAGTTATTCCGTCACCCAACGCACTCATGAAATCGGCGTGCGCATGGCGCTTGGAGCAGAGCGCGTTTCCGTATTGAAACTGGTCGTGGGCTATGCAATCAAGCTGACGGTCATCGGTCTGGCAATTGGGGTGCCCGCGGCGCTGGCGCTTACGCGTGCTCTCTCGAGCTTGCTCTTCGGCGTGGTGCGTCTCGACATTCCCATTTTCGCTTCGTTCACACTTTTGCTGGCGCTGGTCGCAGCTGCGGCGGCATATATTCCCGCCCATCGTGCGACGCGGGTGGATCCGATGGTGGCGTTGAGGTATGAATAGAGGCCAGGCGCCAAGTGGCAAGCTAAAGGAGATAGGGAATAGAGCGAAAGGATGTTTTTCGAACCAACTCATTGAAAGGCAGTCCGCCGGCTCGCTTTGAGCTGACGGCTGCTAGCTTAGAAAAGGAGACAAAGATGGACTCGAACTCGGAAGTCAAAGCGACCGCTCCACGCAACCCGGAGCGAAGTAAATCTAATGGTTCCGAACTGATTATGCTGGAAGGTGTAACCAAAGTCTTTTACACCGAAGAAGTGGAAACCCACGCTCTTTCGGGCATCCACCTGTGGATCAAGAAGGGCGAATACCTTTCCATCGCAGGCCCTTCGGGCTGTGGGAAGTCCACCCTTCTTTCAATTCTGGGGCTGCTCGATTCGCCCTCGGAGGGGAAGTACACTCTGAACGGCACGGGGGTGGAAGACCTCTCGCTCTCACAGCGCACCCGGATTCGCAACCGCGAAATCGGGTTTATTTTTCAGGCCTTCAATCTCATCGGCGACTTGAACGTTTATGAAAACGTGGAGTTGCCGTTGACTTATCGCGGCATGCCTTCCTCGGAGCGCAAACAGCGTGTTCAGGAAGCGCTCGAGCGGGTGGGAATGTCCCATCGCATGAAGCATTATCCCTCGCAACTCTCCGGAGGTCAGCAACAGCGTGTCGCCGTAGCTCGCGCCCTGGCCGGGAAACCCTCCATTCTGCTGGCGGACGAGCCTACCGGCAACCTGGACTCGAAGAACGGCGAGGCGGTGATGGATTTGCTGCGTGAACTTCACCGCGAGGGCGCCACCATCTGCATGGTCACCCACGATCCGCGTTACGCGGAGTTTGCCGACCGGACCATCCACCTCTTCGATGGTCAGATCGTGGAAGAAACACAGTAATCGGGTGGTCGGGTGATCCGGTGATCGGGTGAACAAGAAGCCGATTCGTTTCGTGGCGCACTCGTTGTGTGCGCCAGGTGGCCGACCGACTGCGGATCGTCGGTTGTCCGCCTCAAGCGATCCGCGGAAGGCGCTACCGCTGTGAGTCCACAGTACGAGCCTGGGCGCGTTTTTTGTTCGCCCCGTCACCCGATCACCCGATTGCTCAACGTCCCGCTCATCGGAATGGTGGCGCGGCGTTGCGGTGCGAATAGGAAATAGTAAGTTATGAATAGTAAACTGCAAAACAGGCCGGGCCCTCGCGCTTCACAATCCACTCTTCGTGCAAATGGGTTTTCCCTCGCCCTGGGGAGAGGGTGGCCCGCAACCGGCGTTTTCATCAGTCCATCAGCTGACGGAGCCGGGTGAGGGGGGGGCGTCGAGTTCGACTTTCTGCTTTCAAATTTAGAAATTATAGGGGATTGACGACGCGGAGGAATTTGAATTGGTGGAAGCCCACATCAGCGGTGCGAATCTCCCGTACACCGTGCTCTCGCATGAGCGCGGCAATGTGAAGGTCGTGCAGCCTGTTTCCAGAGATGCGTGGATATTCGAGGGTGAGTTCACGAACCACTTCGGCGTGCCGCTCCGTTTCCAGAAGAATTCCAAACGATGGGGATGTGCCCAGACTCTCGATGAAATCCCAAGCTTCCGCAAACGTCAGGGGGTGGGCGAAGACAAACCGATGCGTGGCAACGCGGAGGAATTCGTACACGACCGACCACGTTATAAACCATGCTTCTCGGCCGGCTCCCCATTCCGCGAGCGAAGTTCGCATCCGCGGGTGGAAGGGGGAGTTCTCATTTCTCGCGTAGAGCAGAAGGTTTGTGTCGACAACGAACAAGCTCAGCCCTTCCTTTTAACGCTGGCTGGCCCCATCTTGGAGGTCGGAAAGCGAAAGGGGCGCTTGGACTTGCGGGTCGCTCGCAGGCTCTGGACAAGGGATTCGGTTACGAGAGCAGAAATCGTTTCCCTGCGGTCTGCGGCGCGGCGCTTTAAATCCCGGAAGAGCGGGTCAGGAATGACTAGTGTGGTTTTCATATGGAAAACCATATCGCCTGTATGGAAATATGTCAAGAACAGCGGCTAGCGCCTGACGGCGGGAAGCACCCATAGCCATCAGGCCCAGTAACCAGTGGCTTGAGTCAGAAGTTGGTTGAAGAATTTAGCCCGTCAGCCGACGGGCGGCAGCGAGTAGCCCACGGCGTAAGCCGTGGGTCGTGAGAGCCCAACCCTCACCCCTGTCCCCTCTCCCGTCCCGCGGGAGAGGGGTGCCGAAGGCGGGGTGAGGGCCGTCTAACCCAGGGCTTACGCCCTGGGCTACTCTATGCCGCCCCTTGCGGGGCTCTAAAGGACGGTCGAGCTTGAAGAAGACTTTGTTAACGATCGTCTGACTCAGGACACTAGCCTCCGTTCAAACAAGGAGACACTGATGAACACTCTGCTTCACGATTTGCGCTACGGCTGGCGAATGCTGGCGAAGAATCCTGGCTTCACGGCGGTGGCGGTGCTGACGCTGGCGCTGGGCATCGGCGCCACGACCGCCATCTTCAGCGTGGTCTACGGCGTGCTCCTTCGCAGCCTGCCTTATCCCCAGCCCGAGCAGCTCGTGAGCATCAAGGAGGTAGCCGCCGACGGCCACCTCATGCAGTTTACAGATCCGAACTTCGACGACTTGCGTGCCGCGAACCGAAGTTTCGTGGCTATGGCGAAGTTATCGAGCTGGGAGGTGACGGTTTCCAGCGGCTCCGTATCAGCGCGGGTGGCTGTCGCGAGCGTTTCGCGCGACTTCTTCCACATCATGGGCGTGGCGCCGATGCTAGGCCGCACCTTCTCCGAGGAGGAGTTGCACGAGGGGGGCAGGCCGGCAGCAATCGCAAGCTACGGCTATTGGCAGCAGCACCTGGGCAGCACGACTGATCTCTCCCAGCTTAAGCTCAGAATGGAAAACCGGAGCGTCGCCGTAGTGGGGGTGATGCCGCCCGGGTTCGGCTTTCCCGGTCCGAGCGACCTCTGGACTCCGGCGGAGCTCTGGGGCGAAACGCCCAGCCGCACCTCGCACAATTGGGCGATGGCAGTGGCACGGCTGCGAGACGGGGTGAGCCTGGCGCGGGCTCGCCGTGAACTTTCCACCCTCGCCCACGGCCTCTACCAGCAGTATAAGCCCGAGATCGATATGAGGGACGCCAGCGTGATGCCGCTGCGCACCGCGCTTACCTCCGCCGTCCGCCCGGCACTGGTGATTTTGCTGGCGTGCGTCGGTTTTCTGTTGCTGGTGGCGTGCGCCAACGTGGCAAACCTCCTGCTGGCGCGGGCGGCCGAGCGTCAACGGGAACTGGCGGTGCGCTCCGCACTGGGCGCGGGACGAGCACGATTAATCCGGCAGTTCCTGGCAGAATCGCTCTTGCTATCGCTCACCGGCAGCGCGCTGGGCGTGCTGCTGGCAGTTTGGGGCGTCGACACCCTGCTGGGGCTCGCACCAGTCAGCTTGCCGCGACTCGACGAAGTCTCGATCAATCTGCCGGTGTTGGCGTTCGCCCTAGGGCTTTGCGTTATGGTGGCGGTCGGATTGGGAGTGCTGACGGCGCTTCGCGCGACGTCAACCGATCCGCAGGCGGCGTTGGCTGAAGGAAGTCGCGGAGCTACCGGCTCGATCGCTTCACAGCGCCTGGCCCGCGGTCTGGTTGGAGCCCAGGTGGCCGTGACGCTTGTCCTGCTCGCCGGCGCCGCATTGCTCGGTCGAAGCCTGCTCCGCGTGCTTTCCGTCAATCCTGGCTTCCGCACCGCGAACATCGTAACCATGGAACTCGAGGTGCCGGGCTCGCAGCCCACCAATACGGCTGAGATCAAGGAAATGATTAAGGATCGAAAGCCGGCAACTTTTATGAGCCACCTCTTCGACCGCCTGCGCTCGATTCCTGGCGTCGAGGAAGTCGGTGGGGTCTCGAATCTGCCTCTCGGGGAAGCGGGGGATTGCGCCGATGGCAAGTTTCTCCTGCTCGACCGCGAGCCTCAACTCGACCCGGCTAAGCCTGAAGACCAGGCGCGCTTCGAGCAGTTCTGGACAACCACTCCAGGTGGCAGCGCGGATTACTGCGTCGCAAGCGAAGGTTATTTCAAAGCCCTCGCCATTCCGCTGCTTAGCGGACGCTTGTTTGACGAGCGCGACGGCCCCGATGCGCCTCAGGCTGCGGTGATCAGCCAATCGATGGCGCGCGCCACTTGGCCCAATCGGGACCCCCTGGGGCGGACCATCGAGTTTGGCAACATGGATGGCGACATGCGCCTGCTCACCGTGGTGGGTGTGGTCGCCGACGTTCATTTCCGGAGCCTCGAGAAGTCTCCAGAGCCCACCGTGTACGTCAACTACCGTCAACGTCTGCGTGCCGGGCGCGACTTCAACCTCGTGATGCGCGCGGCTACACCGCCCGATTCGTTGGTGGCGAGCGTGCGTCGTGCGGCGCAGGAAGTGGCGCCCGACGTCGCGCCACGATTCCAGACTTTCCAGGATGTCTTCTCCGCGTCGCTTGCCACACGCCGCTTTAACCTCACGTTGGTCGGCATCTTTGCCGCCACCGCGTTGTTGCTGGCCGTGGCCGGCATCTATGGCGTGATGGCCTATTCGGTGGTGAGGCGCACGCACGAGATCGGGGTTCGAATGGCGCTGGGGGCGAGCGCGCCGCATGTGCTGCGCCTTGTACTCAGTCAGGGAATGCTGACCACGGTGATTGGCCTGGCGATCGGAATTGCCGGCGCTCTTGTGCTGACCCGCGCCATGCAATCACTGCTCTTCGGGGTGAGCGCAACCGATCCGCTCACGCTTGTTGGAGTCGCGCTGGTGCTCGGTCTTGCGGCGCTCCTGGCCACGTACGTTCCCGCTCGCCGTGCCACCCAAGTCGATCCGATTGTGGCACTGCGGCACGAATAAAGCGATCGGGAGATCGGGAGATCGGGTGATCGGGTGAGCAAAAAGAGCGTCGCGGCGGTTCGTTGATTTGTCCGCCGGTTACGAGACCAAACTGCGGTGTTGCTCTTTGTTCACCCGATCACCCGATCTCCTGATCGCCCGATATGAGGTGAGGTGCCGCAAGTGGCGCTATCAGCTCTGGTTGGCGACTCAGGAAAAGGAGTATGCTACTCCCGATGCTCCAGCGGCCGTGCGGTGCGAATGAAGCTCTCAGCCGTCAGCTCTCAGTATCGGCATTCTCTTAGTGCTTCGCTCTTGATGAACTGCTTGCTGATAGCTGAGAGCTGAAAGCTGATACCTACTGATAACTGACAACCGACGACTGACTACTTACGTGAGGACAACGCAATGATAAGTTTAAGGAATCTCGAAAAGTATTATCCCGTGGGCCCGGGCAGATATTACGTGCTGCGGCGCATCAACATGGATGTCGCGGAGGGAGAATTCGTGACCATCATGGGGCCGTCAGGAGCAGGCAAATCGACGCTGCTGAGTATCGTTGGCATGCTGGATGGCGACTGGGAGGGTGAGTACTTCCTGATGGAGCGCCCGGTCCACAAAATGAATTTGAAACAGCGGGCGGAAATTGGGAAACAAACAGTTGGCTTCGTATTCCAGCAGTATCACCTTTTGGACGGCCTTACGGTCGCAGAGAATCTTGATATTCCCCTTTCTTACAGGAATGTCAAGTCTGCGGAGCGCCAGGCGCTGGTTGCCGATGCGCTCGACCGGTTTCACATTGTGGGCAAGAAGGATCTCTTCCCCAATCAGCTTTCCGGTGGCCAGCAGCAATTGGTGGCCGTGGCCCGAGCTGTAATTGCCAGCCCGAAACTGATCCTCGCCGACGAGCCGACAGGAAATCTGCACTCCGACCAAGGCCGTGAAATCATGGAACTCTTCACCAAGCTCAATAAGGAAGGAACGACCATCATTCAGGTGACCCACTCGGAAACGAACGCCACTTACAGTCACCGCATCATTAATCTGGCGGACGGGTGGATCGTGAAGGAGTAAGGAATCGGGTGATCCGGTGATCGGATGAACACAAACGAACATGCGGTCAGCGGATTGCCGGCTGCTCTTTGTTCACCCGATCACCCGATCTTCCGATCACCCGATTGGACCATACTCTCAACTGACCGAATATGACTACTTCACAGACATCCAAGATTCTCATCGCTGACGACCTGCCCGACGTGCTGGAAGCGCTTCGCATGCTGCTCAAAGGCGAAGGTTACATTACCGAATCGGCGACTTCCCCGGCCGGCATCCTGGCGGCGCTCGACACCCAGGATTTCGACCTGGTGCTGATGGACCTGAACTTCGCGCGCGATACCACTTCCGGCCAGGAAGGCCTGGACCTGCTGAGAAAACTCCAGGCGATGGACAGCACTTTGCCCGTGGTGGTGATGACCGCCTGGGGCAGTGTCGGCGTAGCCGTAGAGGCCATGCGGCGCGGGGCGCGGGACTTTATCCAAAAACCCTGGGACAACGCCCGCTTGCTCGCCATCCTTCGCACCCAGATCGATCTCAGCCGGGCCCTGCGGCGGGGGCTTCGCCTGGAGGCTGAGAACCGCTTGCTGCGCGCCGAGGGGCGACCCACCCTGATCGCCGAATCAGCCGTCATGCGCCCGGTGCTGGAACTGATTTCCCGCGTCGGCCCTTCGGATGCCAATGTTTTGATTACCGGCGAGCACGGTACCGGAAAAGAGGTAGTTGCCCAGACTCTCCATTCGCTCTCGGCCCGCGCTGCAAAGCCGATGGTGACCGTAAACGTCGGCGGCCTTTCCGAAGGCGTGTTTGAAAGCGAGTTGTTTGGTCACGTGAAAGGTGCTTTTACTGATGCCAAGACAGACCGCGTCGGCCGATTCGAGCTTGCCGACGGCGGGACGCTGTTCCTGGATGAAATTGCCAATGTCCCCATCAATTTACAAGCCAAGCTCTTGCGCGTGCTCGAGACGGGGCAGATGGAGCGAGTGGGTTCCTCGAAGACCCGGCGCGTCGACGTGCGCGTGCTCTCGGCAACCAACGCGGACGTTACTCAGGAAGTCGAGGCCGGCCGCTTCCGGGAAGACCTTCTCTTCCGGCTTAACACCATTGAGATTCGTCTTCCCGCTTTGCGTGAACGGCGTGAGGATATCCCGCTTCTGGCCAATTACTTCCTGCGGCGCTATGCCGAGCGTTATCGGAAACCCCTCACCGCGTTTGACCCGGCGGCGATCCAATTCCTCCTCGATTACGCCTGGCCAGGTAACGTGCGCGAACTCGAGCACGCGGTCGAGCGGGCCGTCCTGATGGCGCAAGATGACGTAGTTCGCCCCAGTGATTTTGGCTTGCGCACGGAGCGCGAAGGCGCCTCGCGCCTGGAAGAATTGAGCCTCGAAGAAGTGGAGTGCATGCTCATCAAGAAAGCGGTGGCGCGATACGGGGGGAACGTCAGCCAGGCAGCCTCCGCGCTCGGCTTGAGCCGCAGCGGCCTTTATCGCCGCTTGAGGAAGTACGGCCTCTAGGATTGTCGATTGACGATTGCCAATTGCCGAGGGTCGCATCATATGGTGATGGACCAACCCCCTCACCTGTCCGTCGGCTGACGGACACCCTCTCCCCCAAGGGGGTGAGGGAATAAGCTCGGGTTATTTCTCCCCTCGCCCCCTTGGGGGAGAGGGGCCGGGGGTGAGGGGGCGATGCTGTCTAATTCTGCAACCCTCAGTAACTCTGGGCGGTTTATCCAGGCGCACTTAATCGACAGTCGACAATCAGCAATCGGCATTGAGCATGGCGATTGATCCCGAAGAGATCGAACTCGGCACGGGGGTGCGGCCGCTGCGCTCGCGGCGCCGTCTGGCGCTTGAAAATCGCCTGACGCTCATGGCCCTGGCTGCAGGCTTCCCCGCCATGCTCCTGGCCCTCATCCTGTTGTGGACGGCGTCTTACTCGTCCCAAACACGCTGGACTTTAACCCTCGTTCTAGTCGTGGTCTGGTTAGGGTTTTCCTTCGGCTTGCGCGGGAAAGTGATTCACCCCCTACAAACTCTTTCCAATCTACTCTCCGCACTGCGGGAGGAGGATTACTCGATTCGTGCCCGAGGCACCCGGTCGCGCTCCGCTTTGGGCGAGGTCTTCACGGAAGTGAACGCGCTCAGCGAAATGCTGCGCGATCAGAGGCTTTCTTCCCTTGAAGCCATCGCGCTTCTGCGCAAGGTCATGGAAGAAATCGACGTGGCCATATTCACCTTCGACGAAGAGCAGCGGCTCCGACTTTTGAACCGCGCCGGTGAACGTTTGCTGGCGCAGCCTGCGGAACGAATCCTGGGGCGGACGGCTTTGGAATTAGGCCTGGGCGCATGTCTCGAAGGCGAGACGGTGCGGACCATGACGATGTCTTTCCCGGGGGAGGCCGGACGCTGGGGAATCCGCCGCAGCACCTTTCGCGAGCATGGCCGGCCGCACCAGTTGCTGGTGCTGACGAATCTTAGCCAGGCACTGCGTGAAGAAGAGCGGCAAGCCTGGCAGCGCCTCATCCGCGTTTTGGGGCACGAGCTGAATAACTCGCTGGCCCCCATCAAGTCCATGGCGGGCACGCTGGGCAGCCTATTGACCCGCCAGCCGCGGCCGGCGGACTGGGACGATGACGCACGCCGGGGGTTGAGTGTTATCGAAGGGCGAGCTGAGTCACTCAGCCGATTCATGGAAGGCTATTCCCGCCTGGCGCGTTTACCCTCGCCGAAATTGCAGCCGGCGGACCTGGGGGCCCTGGCGCGACGTGTCGTGGGGCTCGAAAGACGACTGCCGGTGACCTTGGTTGCGGGGCCGCAGTTAACGCTCCAGGTTGACCCGGACCAACTCGAGCAGATGCTGATCAACCTGGTTCGGAATGCGGTGGATGCGTCGCTCGAAACCGGCGGCGGCGTGAGTCTCGGCTGGAGGCGAAATGGAGAATACGTCGAATTGCTAATCGACGATGAAGGTCCGGGCCTGTCCAACACCGCAAACCTCTTTGTGCCCTTCTTCACCACGAAGGCTGTGGGCACGGGCATTGGACTCGTCCTCAGCCGCCAGATCGCCGAGGCGCACGGCGGCTCTCTGACGCTTCAAAACCGGTCCACCGGCCGAGGATGCGAGGCAAGGGTGAGATTGCCGGTGTGACAGCCAGGATTCAGGATTCGGGATTCGGGATTCAGGCGGAAAAGAGGATCAAGTGAATGGCCCTCCCCCGCGCAGCCTGTGTGGGTACCCGGTTTCGCATGTCATTCCGAGGAGCCGCAGGCGACGAGGAATCTCGCACTGCCTCGAAAATACTCAGGGCAAGATTCCTCGTTTCGCTCGGAATGACAGCCTGTATGGGGTTTTCACACGGGCTCGTGGGGAGAGGGTGTGAACGCCCAAGGGCCACGAGTGTTCACCCGATCACCGGATCTCCCGATCACCCGATCCCTCGATGCCTGCCGCAGGCTCGAAGCTTTAGGGTCTGCGCCGACGCCCGATTCCATCGTATAATCACACGATGAGAATCTTCGGGAAAAGCTTAGCCGAATACGTTCGATTCGAAAGCGGTTTTCTGATACTGGTTCTGGTCGTCGGGGTGGCGAGGTTAACGGCATCTCTTCTCGGTGTGCCCGACTCCCAGGTAAAGTTTCTCAGCTTGACCGTCTGTTTCCTGCTGGGGATGGTTTACTACGCGGTCAAAGTCCACACCGCTGGGTTTGGAAGCTACAAGCAATTGCTGCCCATCTACGCCCTGCTGGTTATCATCGGGAACGCGATCATCATCACCGGAATCCTGATCGCGATCGAGACCGGGAAGGACAACATCTTCAGCGCCCCCGAGTTCTCGCCCGGCAAAACCAGCGGCAGAACCTGGGGTCACATCGGCGCTCACGCTGTAGCGACAGTCATTCTGCCGGTTGTGCTCTGGGCGCTCGGTTCCTTGATCATGCTGGTCACCAAGAAGCTAACCCCCCGCCGGCAGTGAGATGGATAGCGCAAACCTTCTTCTTAGGTCAACGGCTCTTATTCGGCAAAATCCACGGGGAAGGGAAGCCCGCACTTGGCCGCGATTTGAGATTCGAGATTTCAGATTTGAAAGGCGCAACCGTCGATTAAGGGGTGCGGTGGTAGAAGGGCAGCGCCGCTACTTCGGCGAGCGCGCCGGAAGGAAATTCAAGTTTTGTTCCAGGCTCCGCGACTTCGTGGCGGAGGTAAGCCAAGGCGATCGTCTTGCCGAGCGTGGGCGAAACGCAGGAACTGGTAATTTCGCCGATCTCTCTGCCCTCACGCGCCAGCTTCTCGCCAGTGGCCGGCGGAGTTTCCGAATCCACGACGAGTCCCATTAACACCCAATTCACATGCCCACGGCTTCGGGCGCGCTCCACGATTTCCTGGCCGACGTAACACCCTTTGGTGAAGCTGACAGCGTTCCACAATTCTGCTTCGTTGGGGATGGTATCCTCGCCCAGTTCCTGGCCGTAGCGCGGGATTCCCGCTTCGATTCGCAGCGTCTCGAGGGCTTGCGTCCCGCAAGCGAGCATGCCATAGGTGGGCGCCTGTCCGCAGGCGGCGCCCCAGATCGCCGGCAATCCCTTCGCCCCCGTCCAGAGTTCGTACCCTTCCTCGCCCGTGGCGCTCGCGCACACCACGTGCACGAGGAAGCCGGCGTAGTTGGTCGAGAAATGGTCGTACTCCTGCATTGCAGGAACCGTGATGTGCAAGGTTTTCTCAAGCAAGGGGCGCGCCCGTGGCCCTTGAAAGGCCAGAGCGTAAACGTCCAGAGGCTCGAATTCTACCTGGTCGGCGATTACATAACGCTTCAGGCCTTCGAGCGCCTTGTCGCGCAGGTCGGCGTCCGTGTCGACGAAGAACCGGTCTTCGGCGCAGTAAAGACGCATGTCCGCTCGAATGTGCCCCTGCGGGGTCAGCAGCGTCGCGTACGTCCCCTGGCCCGGCGTCAGCCGCTTGATGTCATTCGAGACCATGCGGTGCAGGAACTTGGCATGGTCGCGGCCTTTCATGGCGAACCTGCTGCGAAAGGAAAAATCAAACAGGCCGGAAGCTTCGCGCACCGCCTTGTGCTCCGCAACTGGCTCAGTGAAATGGGAAGGAACGAGGGCGCCATGATATTCGCCCAGTGTGGCGCCTTGCGAGCGGTGATAATCGGCGAGAGGAGAGGAGAGGAGAGTAGTGTCCATCGGCTGTAGGGTCTGGAAGCTCAGTATTTGAAATTTGAGATTTGAAATTTGAGAATCAAGATTCGAGAACCAAGAATCAAGAATTTGAGAATCAAGATTCGAGAACCAAGAATCAAAAAAGCCAGCAATTAAGAATTAAGAACGAAGAATCGACTTACGACTTTGGATTTTGACATCCTGTAATTTCAAATCTTCAATCTCGAATCTCCAGTCTCAAATCTTCAATCTCAAATCTCCAATTTCCATTTTCCATTTTCTATTTTCTCGTTTCGAGCGCGGTGCCGAGTTGCACCAGCGTACTGACATGCGAAACCATTTCCGACTCGCTGTTTTCGGCAAGGTCGGCCAGCGTCACCTTGCTTAGAACCTGATCGACCAGCACCTGCAAGGTGCGCCAGAGGGTTCGGATGGAACACTCTCTCAGTTTCTTGCACGACACTTCCAGGCCCGAGTGTTCGATGCAGAAGCGCGGGTCAAACAATCTCCCACCGAGTGCGGCGAGGACCTCGCCCACGATTACTTTCCCAGCCGGACGGGCCAGCGCGTACCCTCCCACTTGTCCGCGAACGCTCCGCACGAAGCCGTTCTGGCGCAGGATCCGCATCAGCTTGGCAACGTAGGATGCGGACAGCCCCTCGTCTTCGCTGATTTGATTGATGGTTAAATAGCCGGCGTCGGCGAGCGTGGCCACACGCATCAGGCAGCGCAAGCCGTATTCTTCCTGGTAAGACAGTTTCACGATCAAGCCTTGGCCTCGGTAGCGCAGAGGTGGGCGCGTTTTGCACTCCTCTGCGGCCCACGTTGGGATATCACGCCCGCGGACGAGACGGCTCGGTGCGCACAAGAAAAGCCGCAGAGGAATCCGTCGGCTGACGGATACCTCTGCGCTACCCGTTCAGAAGAACCCCAATTGCAGCTTGGCGGCTTCCGACATCATATCTTTATCCCAGGGCGGCTCCCACACCACGTCAACTTTGACGCTCTGAACGCCGGGAAGGACGGAGATCTTGTCTTCCACCTCACCCGGCAGCGAGCCCGCCGCAGGGCAGCCCGGAGCGGTCAGCGTCATCTTCACAATCGCATGGCCACTCGTGTCGACCTTGGCCTCGTAAATCAGGCCCAGGTCGTAGATATTCACCGGAATCTCGGGATCGTAGCAGCTGCGCAACGCCTCGATCATCTTGTCCTGAAGGGCAATCGCCTGCGAAATCGTGAGAGGGGTCTCTTCATCCATGATTCAAGTCACTCCGTGCTGGCCGGTTTCTTTTCTCCATTCAGGGCGCTGCGGAGCGTGTGCCAGACCAAGGTGGCGCACTTGACGCGGACGGGAAACTCGCAAACTCCGGAGAAAGCTGCCAGCTTCCCCAGCGCCGGAGTCTCACCCTCCAGGTGGGTTTTTCCGGTGACCAGGTTGTGAAAGGTATCGAACAGCGCCTCCGCCTGGGCGCGAGTCTTCCCCTTCAGTATCTCCGTTAAGATCGAAGCCGAAGCCGTCGAGATGGCGCAACCGGTGCCTTCGAAGCTGATGTCGGCAATCCGGTCGTCCTGGAGTTTCAAATAGACCGTGAACCGGTCGCCGCAAAGGGGATTGTAACCATCGGCGTGCCGGTCGGCGTCCTTCATGGTATGACAATTACGCGGCCGCCTGCTGTGGTCGAGAATAACTTCCTGATAAAGGCCTTCGAGGTCTGCCATAAGACTGTCCATTTTTGATCCCCGCAGGGGATCGACACAGTAGCCGGGGGCAACGCCCCATAAGCGTTCACTTAACGCCTCAACTGGTCAAGTGGTGGCAATTTGGGTCTCGTTCGCCACTAAATTCAGGCCCGGAGGGCCGACAGGGAGTAGCCCACGG
>JBEKLY010000038.1:0-37580 GCA_050010015.1 Terriglobia bacterium | reverse complement strand
TACGGTTTCACCCCGCCAAAAAAGGTCAAGACTCTGGAAGAAGAATTCCAGAAGTTCATGGGCGTCAAGTACGCCCTGGGGGTAACTTCCGGCACCTCCGCGCTGCACGTGGCCATCAATGCGCTGGGCGTGGGCCCGGGCGACGAGGTGATCCTTCCCGCCGAAACCTGGCACTCCGATTACAACGTCATCATCATGACGGGGGCGCTGCCCGTTTTCTGCGAGATCAATGAGACCTTCGCCATGGATCCCGATGACTTGAAACGGAAGATAACTCCCCACACCAAAGTCGTCATACCGTCGCACCTTTCCGGCACCGTGGCGGACATTGACCAAATTATGGCCATCGCCCGCGAGCACAACTTGAAAGTCCTCGAAGACTCCGCCGAAGCCGTTGGCGCCAGCTACAAGGGCAAACGCACCGGCTCAATCGGAGACATCGGAATCTACAGTTTCCAAACCCACAAAATGATGACTTCGGGAGAAGGCGGCTGCGTGATTACGAATGATCCTGCGCTCTACGAGCGCGCGATCCGATTCCACGATCTGGGTGGCTTAAGGCCCACGTTCCAGTCCGTCCTGGGCGTGAGTTATCCGCGAAGCTCAGGCTCGGGGACGCAAGGCGATCGTGGGGGCGAGACGCTGGTCGGTCTCAACTACCGCATGAATGAAGAGACGGGAGCGATTCTCTGCGCCCAGCTCCGCAAGCTGGAACCCTTGCTCGCGAATCATCGGCGCATGCATCGCTACGTGGCCGAAAAACTTCAGAACCTTTCCGGCCTCAAGCTGCGGCCCAGCAACGATCCGGAAGGTGACATCGGGATCAGCCTGGACGTTCTGTTGCCCACCCGCGAGTTGCGCGATCAGTTTATCAAGGCCATGACCGCGGAAAACGTACCGATGGACGTCGGAATTTTGGGCACGAGGAATCTCCCCACCATGGGCTACATCGAGGACAAGGAAGCACCCCATCCGCAATGGCCGTCGTTCAATACGCCACGGGGAAAAGCCATGAAATACGGGGCGGAGTGCAGCCCGCGGTCAGTCGACCTGAAAAACCGTTATGCCAGCCTCTACATTGGTCCGAAATGGTCCAACGCCGACTTGGACGACGTCGTCACAGCGGTAAAGAAGGTCCACAGCGCGCTTCTTTCCTAGTTTCTGGCGCCTCGACCTGTGCAAACCGAATGATCGACTTCGCTCGCTTTCATTTCTTCGATTCCATCCACCTGTGGTTCTTCGAGGCGGGGGGCAGAATCCGTCAACGCCGCACCATGGGAATGTCGTCACCCGCAGCAAGCCCTTCTACGATGAAATCAGCCAACACCGAATCCCCGTGCAGCGTGAGGTCCTAGCCGTCGGGATCGATCTCGAGCTTGACGACGGAACTCTCCTGATTCCAGTCGGTGCGCACGCGAGCTGCATCCTGCGCCAGCACCGCGCCTTGCTGCACCCAATCACCGTTCTGGACATTGCGCGTGCGGCCGTCCGCGCCTTTCACTTGCAGGATACTCTGGACATAGCCTCCAGATTTGAAGCTCAGGACGACCTGGGAATATGGAATGATGTTCGCGGCGTAAGCCACACCTTCCCTGCCGCTATAGGCCTCGACGGCGGTGACCTGCACGGGCGCAAGCGCCTGCTCCGCAACCGGCTCGCGCCTACCGCCGGAGGCAAGGCCCACTATGGCCAGGAGAGATATCGCGATTGCTCTGCTGCCTGCATGCGTTGTGGTCTCCTTCATGATCTATTCCTTGCCCATGGTCTTCTCAAGGTCGGCCTTCGCAGTCCAGAAGGAGAGCAGCGTCTGCCGGTATTGCGCGTCAGCCGTGGCCACCGCGGCTTCTTGCTGAAGCGTGTCCTTCAAGAGAGCGGCGCTCTGCTGGTATTGGTTCATCACCACGCGCAACTTCTCCTGCTCCGTCTGACGCGCCAACTGATTGACCTCGAGCAGAGCACGCGCTTCGGTGAGTTTCCGGAACTTCACTCCCACTTCGACGAGAATCTGCTGCTCCGCTTCACGTTCGCCGAGTTCCGCCTGCCTGACCGTGAAACTCAGCATCGGAACAGGATAGCGGTTTAGGGCCAGACGAAACCATCAGGCGGCAGCGGTCCTCTCTTCAGAGGCGCGGAAATATTCCACGTCCAATCGACGCTTCGCCACCATCGGATTGTTTCCCACTCTCCTTCTCTATAAGTGCTCTTCCAGGGTGAGCGGGCGTTGCATTTCCAGATGGAATTGTCCTCGCACTACATGAATTAGTCTTAAGAAGTCACATCGGGCTTCCAAACGACGCCGCAGGAGGATCAATCGTGCTTCCAGATTGTCTTTGATGTCGGGCAACTTGAGATCGCTATCAAGCCGGATCTCCTTGTTTGTGAAGTCCACCCGCCCCGTGCGGGCGTGGCTCTGGACGAGTTTCCAAAAGATTCGGCCAGCTACACCCTTGATGAGGTAGGCGTCATCGATAAAGATACTATCGTCTGCCTCATAATGCTTGACGATAGCACTGATTGACGAACGCACGGCGGTCCGGCGAGGTGGGGCCCCCTGCGGCACCGTGGCGTCCGGCCGTGCAAGCATCGCCATCGTGGTCGCGAGATGACGGGCGGCAATCTGCATCAGGCGTTCGTCGACGGCCAAAAACCGGCCGGTGGCCGCGCTCTGTAAACAGAGCACCCCCCAGAGCCGGTTGCGGGCTACGAGGGGTGCCACCAACTGACTCTGGACGTTCGGCAGTCCAGGCAGCGCGATTTCCTTTTCGAGCAGTCTTTCCTTGCCCCGGCGCTTGACTGCGGATCGTACCGCCCTGGAAAAAATCATCTCGCGCGCCAAGCTGGTGGTACGCACCACTACGCGACGTTCTGCGGCAACGCCTAGAATCCCCTCGCCGACCCATGCTTCCGAACCCACGCCGGAATCCTGGTAGCCACGGCTGGCGAGCGTATAAAGCCGCGTGCCATCCTCATCCAATGCCATCACAAAAGAATGATCAATGCCGAAGATGGTAGAGAGGGCGTCGAGCCCCATGTCCAGTTGCGAATCAAGATCGCCGCAGACGGCGAGCCGCTCCGAAAACGCTTCGAGCTCCGGCAAGCAGTCAGTTTTCGGGAAGCTTTCGGCAGGAGCCTGCGAATTGATCGACCGGCAATCCAGGACCCGATAGATATCCACCCCAAGCAGCCTGAAAACTTGACCCATACCGGTTTGGGAAGCAACCGCATCCAGGCGCGATTTCATGCGATCGAATGTGGGGCCTTCCGTTTCCGTCCGCTCATAGCACAAGTTCAGGCGGTATTGGTAAAGCGTCTCCGGCGATACCACGACCACTTGCACCATGGGGTTCTCCATGATGTTCCTGCGCGTCTTGTTGAAAAACTGATAGGAGAGGCCGACGTGGCGGTCGTCGAGCAAGTGAACAATCGAGAGGTAGGTCAGGTTCGGCGTTCCTTCCCTGGAGCAGGAGCAGATCGTCGACGGAAGGATTCCTTCAAAGCACGCGGCAATGTTTTCGAGCGGGACGGTGAGGGGCAAGGGTGCGCTCATAAGGGTGATCCGGCGTCCGGCCCGGGAGTCTGATCGAAAATCGGCTCGGGAACAAAGCGCAGCGTGATCAGACCCGGTGAGGTTTCAAGTTCCCTTTGCCAAAAGGTCTCGACACGCTGGCGCCGGAATCCGATGCGGTCATTCAGGCGGCCAAACGCTTCGCGATGCCTTTCCACCGCCGTCAGGTCTGCGCGTCTGGGGCCTGCGGTCCCGATGCATTGCCCCTTCAACTGAACCGTCTTGTAGCTGGTGGGAAGCGAGCAGCAGACCGTGATCTGCCCGTTGCCCGCTAGATTGTCAAGGGATTTCTGGCTTGTGGCGAGTGGAACGCAAAGGCTGATGCTCGTCCGATCTTTAGAAACCAACACGCCCCACGCTCGTGTGATCTCCGGGACTAAGTCCGCATCGCGGGTACCCACCACCACGGAAACGCCGCTTTCGAGGAAAGCCTTCAGTTCAGCGCTAATTGAAACGGAACCCTTGGCGCGTTTCATACCCTATTCTTACACCAAATCGGCCGCGGCAGCGCTGGTTTCCCCTAAGAAAGATTTAGCGATCTTTTAGGGTCTATTTAGGAACGCGACCACTTGTGATCCGCTATTGTCGGACTGGTGAGAGCACTAACTTCTCAAATCGAAAGGAGCCCAGCATGGCAACACAAGTCACGGTAAACACAAGAGTCGAAGAATCCATTGCATTGGGTCAGGGACGGCAGTCCTTGGATCGGTCGGTCGGGTACAGCGGTTCGCTGATGACCTTCCTGGCCACTGGCGAAGAAACGCAGGGAAAGTTCGCATTGATCGAGGCGGTCGCCAGAAAAGGCAATGTTCCACCTCCGCATATCCATCATTGGGAAGAGGAAACCTTCTATGTACTGGAAGGCGCGATGACCGTTTCGGTTGGCGATTGCACAATCAAGGCCACGCCTGGGACGATGGTGGTCGTGCCACGCCATACCGTGCATTCTTTCGTGATCGAATCGGCCGAGTTGCGGGTCCTCATCCTTCTCACTCCTGCGGGAATGGAAGGATGGTTTAAGGAATTCAGCGTGGCGGCGCCGGCCATGACGTTGCCGCCACCAGCGGAAACTCCGCACAGCGAGATACAGGAAATGCTGGCTGCGGCCCCGAAGTACGGCATCGAGTTTGTCTTACCAAAGAAATAGGACACCGATGACCTCGAAATCGGAGGTCCGTGCTGCCGCGAAATTGTGGTAGGGAACGACCCGGCGGGGCGTGTTCTGCGGTCTTAAGTACACCAAAAAAGGAAATTCTGGTTCAAAACTGGAAATGGGAGGTATTTCATGAAACGCGCGATGAAGATCGCGGGGATAGTCCTAGGTGCGCTTGCACTGCTTCTCGCGGGGGCTATCAGTCTGACCATAGGGTGGCGACCGTTTATTGGTCCGCGAGCGCGTCCGCTCACGAACCGCAAATTCGAAGCCACGCCCGAACGCCTGGCACGCGGCAAATACCTGACGGAGAATGTGCTCGACTGCCTCGCCTGCCACAGCCAGCGCGACTGGACCAAGCACAACGCACCCCCTGTTTTCTGGCACTGAAGGCGGCGGCCAGGAACCCTTCCCGCTCGAAGGCTTGTCTGGCAAGGTCTATCCGCCCAACATCTCGTCCGACAAGGAAACCGGCGCCGGCAACTGGACCGACGACCAACTGTCACGTGCCATCCGCGAAGGCATCCGCCACGACGGCCGCGCTTTGTTTCCGATGATGCCTTATGAGAACTACAGTCACCTCTCCGACGAAGACCTGGCATCGGTGATCGTTTATTTGCGCTCGCTGCCGCCGGTCCGTCACGTCGTCCCCAAGACCGAGCTGGTTTTCCCGGTCAATTACTTAATTCGCGACGTCCCGCAACCGATCACGGCTCCCGTCCCGCCGCCGGACCTGTCCACACCCGTCAAGCGCGGTGAATGGCTAGTTCGTGTGGCCGGCTGCCGCGACTGCCATACGCCTCAGAACATGGGAAAGCCGCTTCCGGGCCTGGATCTGGCGGGCGGATGGGTGATGAAAGGTCCTTGGGGAACCGTCGCCAGCACCAATATCACGCCGGACCCTTCGGGGATTTCGTATTACGACGACGACCTTTTCCTCAAAGTGATGCGAAGCGGCTATGTCAATGCGCGGGAACTCGCTCCCATCATGCCCTGGTGGGTCCATCGCGGGATGACCGACGAAGACTTGAAGGCCATGTTCGCCTACTTGCGGACTGTTCCGCCTGTCAAGCATCGCGTGGACAATACCGAACCTCCGAGGCGCTGCAAGGTCTGCGGATTCGTGCATGGGGCGGGCGACAGGAACTAGTGAGTCCTCCGACAAAGAAGGACTCATCCCATCTCCGACAGCGTTGTTCTTCATGGAAGTTTTGGTGATGTTGTAGAGCCGGTCGTAGCGGTCTTACTCGTACTGATTAGGGGGGGATGGCAAATGGGTGCGGGAGATCCTCAACGAGTATGGTTTTCGGAGATGCTCGCAAGACTTCGCTGCGAGTGGAACCTCCAGATGTCATTCCCGGCGTTGATCGAGTTGCGCGATAGGCTGGATGCGATGCTGCAACAAATTCGGTCCGAGCGGCATATTGTCTCACCTGTCTTTTGCTGCCCCGGGTGCGGGATAACCGGACCTTCCGCTGAACCTCAGGTAATCGTTCGGGCGCTCATCCTCGCGCTCCGCAGATTCGGTATCACTTCGCAGAAGGACACAAAAAGAATTGAGAGAGATTGGGCGGAGTATCGGGTTCAGAACCGGTTTGATCTTTACGAGCAAGCTTCAGCCATCGTCGCCGAAAGTCATTCGGAACAATCTAGGATGGTCGGATGTGCCCACGCCAGCTCTACGCCGCGCCAAGGATACTGAGCCCGTTACTGGAAAAAACGATCCTTCGAATCCATCGATTGGTTCCGGCTGGGCGTCAGTTACCTAGTCGCCTCATGCTTATCCGGTTGTTTCAGCAAGCCCCAAGAAGTAGTATGTGCGCGGGCTGCGCCCAGCGTTCCGAAAGCCTTGCTCGAGCTCCGTTGGCCGTGAGTAGCTCCGTCTCCTCTCGTAATGCTGTGTAGATGAGTCTGGCCCGGAGTTTTGGCGGGATTAAAGCATCTACGGAGTCCTACGCGGGGGCACCTTCACTCTGTAGGCTGCGCGGAGAAACGTGAGTTTTCGGTAAGCGTGTGTAATCAGTGGCAAGAGCGCAGCGTCCCTCGGGGGTCATGGGCGTTTTGAGGTTTTGCCCACCAGCGTTGGAGAGGTGCGAGTTTCTGTTTGACCTCATCGACCGAGAAGGCGTCGGGGTTAAACTCGCCGCCCACCCAATTCAACTGGTCCGCATGTTCCTTCGTGGTCTGGATCGCGGAGGGCTTCCAAGAGATTGTAGTAACCCGGAACACCACCGCAGTCTTCGGGCGGGCCTTGAAGTTTGCCGGCCACACAGACCGGGTAGGTAACTCCTGGTTCGGGCGGCAGCACTCTCTCCACCACGATCGCGTGCTCCCAGCTGTCTCCAAAGTCGTAGGTGTAAATGGCCTTCGTTCCGACTTTGCGGAGAACCATGTAGAGGTGCGTGGTGCGTTCGTTGCCGATGGGGTCCAGCCCCATCCGCCGGTCGTTGGGATCAGATTTCCCAAACCGCTTCTGGCCGATACGGAACTCATGCAGATGGGAACCGTCCCAGCCCATCGCCAATTGCCTCGCCAAGATTCCAGCCGGCGGCCACTTCACGCCATAAGACCTCACCCCGCCAGCCTGCGCCCCGACCGTCCACCTCTCCCTGTCATCATGGACACCACACCGTCTGGATTGGCCGGATGAATACTGGGAACGGGCATGGCAGGGGCAACCCTGGTGGTTGCCCCCGCGGGACGGCAGCAAGGGCCGCCCCTGCCTCATTGGGTGTAAAAGGTCGTGTACGAACTGCCGTAAAAGCCGTTCCCGGCAAGATCGGTCAAGCCGCCTGAGTAGTAGTTCACGTAAATCGAGTACAACTGGCTGCCGCCCCCGAGCGCGGTGTTCGGCGTCAGGATTGCCGTGGTCAGGTCGGGCGAGAAGGTGATAGTGGCCGGAACAACCGCTCCGGTGGGATCTTCCAGCACAAAGTTAGTTGACGAACTGAACGAGACCGGATCCATCGCCTCGCTGAACACCACCGTGATGGTCGTGTTGACCGCCACGTCAATGGCCCCGTTCGCTGGCGTGATAGACACGATGCTCGGGGGCGTCAGGTTGACTCCCGTTCCGGTCTTAAACGAGCTGGTGACGGGGCTGGCCATGGTGTTGCCGACAACATCCTGGACGCCGGCCACGCACAGGGTATACATGGTGCCGGGGAGTAACGGAGTTGAGGGCGTGAGCTGGATTGCCGTATCTCCGAGGATCAAGGAAGCGGTGGTTGAGACGGGCGATCCGGGACACGTGCTTCCCTGCTGCAAAGAGACTTGCCCAAGCGATGCGCCGGAGATGACCGTGCCGAACAGGATTTGCGGCAGGGTATTGGTCGGTGCGCCCACGAAACCGCTGAGTGGGCTGATAAGCTGCACGGTGGGAGGCGTGGTGTCCGCGGTCGATCCGGTGGTGAAGTAGGTGGAGAAACCCTGCTGTTGATTACCGGACAAATCTTGCAGGCCGTAGCAATAGAGGTAGTACTGCTGATTCGGCGTCAAATTGGAGGTGGGCGTCAGAATCAACGCCGTCCCATCCGCGCTGAAAGACGCATTGGATGCGACTATCCCGCCGGTGGGGTAGGTCTCGATGAACACGTAAGTAGGGTTGAGCGTGGTCTGATCGATCGGCTTGTTGAACCGCAGCGTCAAAGCCGCGTTGATCGGCACCCCTTGTTCGTTCCCGTAGAAACTCGTGCTGACCACGTACGGGGCGATGAAGTCAGGACCCGCC
Organism: Terriglobia bacterium; assembly: GCA_050010015.1. Taxonomy (GTDB): domain Bacteria; phylum Acidobacteriota; class Terriglobia; order UBA7540; family UBA7540; genus CAVROP01. Next base: position 29,132 of record JBEKLY010000038.1, on the reverse strand, counting down.
ATGGTATTGAATTTCACCGACGTCGTAGCGGGTGTAACGGCCACTCCGGCGATGCTTTGTACTCCACTGATGGTAATGGTTATGGCCGTACTGGCGGGCAACGGCGTGATAGGCACGATGGAGACGGTGGTGTAATCCGGGCTGAAGCTGACACTCGAGGGAACTAAGGTTGTGCCGCTGCCTGAAACGCTGATGCCGGTCACGGTGATTGGGTCTATAGCCTTGCTGAAGATCACCTTGATCGCAGCGTTTGTCCCGATATTGCTCGAGCCGTTGGGCGGGGTTACGGAGGTTACGGTCGGGGCCACGGTGTCGTTCGATGAACCGGCTGAGAAATAGAGGTCGGTGTAAGGAACGGCTACGCCTTGGGCGTTGGTGACGCCGTTGGTCCAGATTTGGTAGGAGTCGCCCGCGTTTAGAGATCCTCCCGGAGGCGTGATCAGAATCACGTAACCCGTCGGATCCAATGTGACGCTCTGCGGAGTAAGGTAACCCAAAACGGAGTCGTAAAACTCGATGGTCGAGGTGTTGACTGTGCTGGACGCTAAGGGCTGGTTGTAGGCCAACTGAATCACGGTGTTCAACGACACATTAGTGGCATTGGGGAATGGATTGGTTGCCACAAGGGCCGGTGGGGTGTTCGCCGGGGATCCTGCGATGGTGAACTGGCCGTAGTTGTAAGCCGAGAGGGCATTGCCGTAAATGTCCGTAGCGCTCGAATCCACAAATACATCGATCACACTGCCGGGCGAGAATGCCGAATTGGGCGTGAATTCGATGGCCTGACCGTTATCCAGCAGTTGCGTCGTGCCGGAAACTACGACACCGTTCTGCGAAATGTGTACGGCGCCATCTACGCTGCTGGCGTCGAGCGGGGCGCTCGCGAACAACGTGATCACCGTATTCGCCGGGACATTGGTTGCCCCGTAGCCCGGCCGCTGACCCACAATCGACGGTCCACTGGTTGGAACCTGCGGAACTACCGTGAATTGACTGCTGAAGTCAGTCAGCGCATTGCCCGAGAGATCTTGAATTGCGTGCGTCGCCGCTACCGTGACGGTCGCACCGGCGGGCAGTCCGTAGCCATAAGGGTTCAAGGTGACAGTACGGTTATCCGGCGAAATCGTGTAGTAATAGGAGAGAACGGTATCGCCATTGAGAAGTGCCACAGAGTTCGAATTGACCGTCGAGGGATTGATAGACTTCGAGAAGGTGATGACCACCTGCGTGTTTTGGCCGACGTTGGTGGCGTTATTCGGCGGGGTCACCGAAGCGACGGTGGGCGGTGTGGTGTCCGGCGTATTGGCCGTGGTGAAGCTGCTCGTCCAACCGGTGCACGAGTTACCTGCCAAGTCGTGGACGCTGCCGCCTACCGAAACGTAAAGCAGTGTGTTGCCGGGGAGCGCGGTCTGCGGAGTAAAGGTGACCGTAGAGCCGTTCACAGCGTAAGTGCCCGCCAACGCTGGGAATGAACCACCATAAATGTCCACGTTCATGGTGCTCGTATTCACCGTGGCCGGGTCTACCGAGGCGCTGAAGCTAAAGACCACGTTGCTGTTCACGGGCACGCCGGTGACTCCGTTGGCGGGAGTAACGCTATTCACCACCAGACCTGCGGAACTGGAGAGAGTTCCCGTGGTGAAGCTGTCAGTTGACGTGGCCACCGGGTTGCCTCCCGTGTCGTTGAATCCGCTGACCGTCGCGGTGTAGTTGGCGCCAGGGTTAAAGGAGCCGGTGGGAGTAAAGGTAAGGGTCACGCCGTCGCTGGCCAGGGTTACGGTGCCAGCGACCGGAGGCGAGAGCGTAATCGCGCTGTTCGTGATTGTCGTCGGATCGATTTGGGCGCTCATTACGGCCACGACATCAGTGTTCAATGGCACATTGATTGTGCCCGAAGCCGGACTAAAGGTGACCACCGAAGCCGCGGTGGTATCAGATTGGGTTCCGGTGGTAAAAGCAGACGAGAAGTAGCCAACGTTTCCGGCGATATCAGCGAAGCTGGTCGCGACCAGGTAGTACGTGGTTCCCGGCTGCAACAACGAGGACAGGACGAGAGTAGCGCTCATGCGGTCCGCAGCAATGTTGACGGTGGCGGGAACCAACATTCCGGTGTCGTAATTCTCGAGGTAGAACGTGGAGTTGGTCAGCGAGAGTGGGTTGATCCGCTTGCTGAAAGTCACGTGCGGCTTAACATTCAGCCCAACGCCGGTGCTGCCGTTGGCGGGATCGACTCCCGTTACGGTGGGCACAACCAGGTCAATTCCGGCGGCGGTCGTGAAGTTTACCGTGACTGTGCCGGTCATCTGATGGCCGGCATTATCCTGCACTCCGGTTATCGACAACGTGTAGGCAGTGTTCGGCAGCAGCGGCACGGAGGGCGTCAGCGCCAGCAGTTGATTGCCGTTGAGGAAGGAAGGAACAACGGTGACCGGAGTTGATCCGGTGCTTAGCGTGACTTGGGCGATGCTGGTGGGCTGTATTGGCTCCGTGAAGAGGACCTGGATCACGGTATTGGTCGGAACCGAGGTTAGGCCATTCTCCGGATTGGTATTGACCACTTGCGGAGCTGTGCTGCTGCTTACAAAGGAAGTTGAGAAGGAAATGTAGAATCCCGATTGTACGTTGCCTTCGAGGTCCTGTATACCATAACAAGAGATGGAATACGAGAGACCGACGGCGAGGTTCGAGGCAGGTACCAGGTAAAGAGTGGTCAAATTGGGACTGAACGACGCGGTGGCTTGCACGGCGCCACCGAGGCCGCCCCCGAGAGCGCATTGGCTAGGACTGTAGGTACTTACAGCCATGGGCTTGTTGAACTGGAGGCTGAAGACCGAGTTCACCGGGACATTCGTTTGCCCGTTGACGACGCTGGAACTGACCACGTACGGAGCGCTGAAATCAGGACCGGCGAGAGTCTGGAAAGTGGTGGTCAGCGGCGTGACGGCAGTGCCCGAAACGCTCTGCACGCCGTTGATCGAAATGGTCATGGTAGTGCTCGCCGGCAGGGGCGCCTGCGGCACGAGGTTAACCGTTGTGTAGTCTGGGGTGAAGCTGATGCTCGAGGGCGTGGCAGTCATTCCTCCGCCGCTCAACTGTATGGTGCTGCCGGTCACGGTAATCGGGTTCACCGCCTTGCTGAAGACGACCCGCAGGCCGGCGTTAGTTCCAATGTTCTGCCAGCCATTGGGCGGGGCTACGGATGTTACCGTGGGGGCCACAGTGTCGCTCGAGGAGCCCGCGGTGAAATAGAGGTAAGTGGTTGGAACCGCTACGCCGTTAGTATTGGTAACGCCGTTGGTCCAGACCTGGTAACCGTCGCCTGCGTTTAGCGACCCTCCGGGCGGCGTGATGACAATGATGTAGCCCGTGGGATCCAATTGGACACTTTGCGGAGTCACGTAACCCACGTTGGAGTCGTAAAACTCAATAGTCGAAGTGTTGACAGAACTGGAAGCCAGGGGCTGGTTGTAGGCCAACTCAATCGTGGTATTAGTGGGCACGTTCGTGGCACCCTGGAACGGATTCGTAGCCAGGAGTTGTGGCGCCGCAGTGGGAAGTGTATTGGCCACCGTAAATTGTCCGCTGTAGACGCCGGACAGGTAGTTTCCGTAAACATCTTGCAGCGTCTGGTCAAGGAAGACCTGGATGAGATCTCCGGGCGAGAAGGCATTGGCCGGGGTGAATTCGATGGCTTGGTTGTTGCTGAGGAGTTGGACCGCGCCGGTAACAGCCACGCCATTATCGGAGACATGGATTGCCCCGCTCACTGTGGAGGTGTTGAGGGGCGCGCTGAGGAACAAAGTGATCGCCGTGTTGGCGGCGACATTTGTCGCGCCATTGCCAGGACGTTGCCCGGTAATCGAGGGGCCGGAGGCCGGAGCCGCCTGGGCCACGGTGAACTGGCTGCTGGTGTCGGCCAGGGAGTTGCCCGAGAGGTCCTGGATGGCGTGAGTCGCTTCGAGAGTGATGGTCGCCCCGGCGGGAAACCCATAGCTGTAAGGATTCAAGATGACGGTACGGTTATCCGGTGAAATCGTGATGCCGTTCGAGTAAGGCGTATCACCATTGAATAGTGTCAAAGAGGTCGAAGTGATTGTGCTGGGATTGATGGACTTCGAGAAGGTAACGACCACCTGTGTGTTTTGGCCGACATTCGTGGAGTTATTCGGCGGGGTTACCGAGGTGATGGTGGGCGCAGTAGTGTCCGTTACGTTGACGGTGGTGAAGCTGCTCGACCAACCGGTGCACGAGTTACCTGCCAAGTCGTGGACGTTGCCGCCTACCGAAACATAAAGCAGGGTGTTGCCGGGAAGCGCAGCTTGGGAGGTAAAGGTGACCGTAGAGCCGTTCACACCGTAAGTGCCCGCCAACGCTGAACCACCGTAGGTCTCCACGTTCATGGTGCTCGTATTCACCGTGGCCGGGTCTACGGGCGCGCTGAACGTGAACACTACGCTGCTGGTCACGGGCACGCCGGTGGCGCCATTCGCCGGCGTAACGCTAGTCACAGTCAAAGACGAAGTGCCGGAGAGATTTCCGGTGGTGAAGTTGTCGGTCGAGGTCGCCACGGGGTTCCCTTCGACATCGTTGAACCCGCTCACTGCCGCTGTGTAGGGGGTAGAGGGACTGAGCGTGCCGCTGGGCACAAAGGTGAGGGTGACCCCGTCGCTAGCCAAACTTACGACGCCGGCGGCAGCAGGTGTGAGCGTGATTGCGCTGTTCGTGACCGTGGTGGGATCGATTTGGGCGCTCATGACGGCCACGACCTGGGTATTGAGTGGCACACCGGTTGAGCCCGAAGGCGGGCTGAAGGTGACCACCGATGCCGGAGTAGTGATCGCTTGGGTTCCGGTCGTGAAGAGTGAATCGAAGTACCCGGCGTTACCGGCGAGATCGGTGAGCGGCCACACGTATACCTCATAGGTGGTGTTCGGCGAGAGAGGCGAGTTGGGCTTGAGAGTGGCGCTCATCTGGTCGGCCGAGACGCTGATGGTAGTGGCGATTACCTCATCGGTGTCGTAATTGTAAAGGTAGAAGGTCGACCTGGTCAGTGTCAGTGGATTGATCGGCTCGCTGAAGACCACGCGCGGCGTCACATTCAGGCCAACCCCGGTGCTGCCGCTTGGCGGGTTGACCAAGGTGACCGTCGGCAAGGTCGTGTCAGTCGCTGTCCCGGTCGTGAAATTGAAGCTGCCCGGATTGGCCAGAGCGTTGCCCGCCGTGTCGGTGATTTGGGTGGTGTAGGCGACGGTGTAGACGGTGCTTGCAGCCCAGTTGCTGGTGGGTGTGAAGGTGACCGTCTTCTCATCCGTCGAGAATCCGAACGTTCCGGTCACAGGCGTACCGCCCGTCTGCACTGCGATGCCGTTCTCGGCGGTGATTGGATCGAGCACTTTGTCGAACTGCAACATCACCGGTGCATTCAGGGGGATATTCGTAGTGTTCGCTTGAGGGCTGCTGCCGATCAGGTTCGGCCCGGTTGTATCAGGGCTGAAGCTGGTGGTGAAGTAATACTCTCCGGTATACGGCGAGTAGTACCCGTAGGTTGTCAGGTTGTTGCCGCAGTTATCCTGGATGTTGCTGCCATAGTTCATGTACACGTTGTACTGCCGGCCTATTGCCAATGCCTGAGCGGGCGTAAATATGGCAACTCGGCTGGCGGCATCGATGCTCAGCGCGCCGGAAACCCACGAGTTCAGCACTGTGTCAAGGATTCCGATACTGCCCGTAGGATTAGCCACAGGATCGTAGATCGAGATGGTGTTGCGGTTCATGGGCGTGCTGAACTCCCATGAAATCGTGCTGTTGACGGGCACGTTAGCGGCTTGGAGGAGCGGACTGGTCAACAGGACGGTAGGCTGGGTCGCGGTGCAGGTCTCGACGGTGAAACCGTTCGTCGCTGTCAGGATCTGAGCGCCGGTTTGGACCTGCACGTTACTCGCGCCTAGCGGAGCGCCGGAAGTGGTCACGCTTGCAGTGAGGCTGGTGGGTGTGTTTACTGTGACTGGCCCGAAGGTGCCGGCGGCGGCGCCTCCCACGGAGATATTGGGCCCGAAGTTTGCCGTGGTTGTGCTGTCCCAATTGGTGAAGGCTCCGGTGACAGTTACCGCCTCGGTCTGGGTTGGGTTGATGGCATTGGGCGAGATCAGGGTGATGGCCGGAGTGCCGGCAAGGATGCTGAGATAACCGGTGTCGACTTCCGTGCCCGTGGTGAGGGTCACCACCTGACTGCCCACCGGTTGACCGGTACTGATATTGACCTGGGCAGAGGCGCTGGTGGGACCGCTGACCGTAAGGCTGTTCAAGGTGATGTAGCTGCCGAAGCTAGCCGTAGTCGTTCCACTCACAAAATGCGTGTTCACGCCGGTGATGGCGAGAGTTGCGGTTGAACCCTGAAGTGCTGAGGTGGGGAGGAAGGAAAGTTGCGGTTGCTGCACCGTAAAGAGATTGGATCCGACGGCAACTTCGGTGCCGGTGGTCATGGTTACGGTGTGCGCGCCCACTGTCGCGCTAAGCGGTACGGTGATGTTGACCACAGCCTGGGTGGAACTGGACAAGTAGATCGAGTTCACCGTGATGTCAGGGCCGAAGGAGGCGGTAGTGACTCCATATTGGAAGTGAGTGAATGCGCCGTTGACAGTGACAGAGAGCGGCGGAGCGTTCAGGTAAGCGGAATTAGGATTAACCGAACTCACTGTGGCAGAGGACACAACGACCGTGAATGCGTTGACGATTGTTGCCACCTGCCCATTCGTGGTGACGGTGACCGTGTAGGCTTGAGTTGGCGCGGTGGAGCTGATGTTCACCGTGGCGTTCAGTAAAGTATCGCTTACCACCTGAACGTTCGTGACCGTAACGTACGGGCCGAAACTCACGGTAGGAAGCGCAGCGGTGAAATTCGTGTTGCTGCCCGTTACGGCGATTACAAGTCCGGTCTGGCCTTGCATGCCACTCGCTGGATTGACCGAAACGAGGGTGGCAGACCCCGAGCTTACGGTGAATAGATTCGTGCCGGTTGCTACTTCGCTGCCGGTAGTCGCGGTAACTGTCACAGGTCCCGCAGTAGCGGTGGGCGAGATGGCGAGGCTTACGGTGGCTGAAGTTGCGCTGTTGATGGAGACAAGGGTAACGGCGATACCACTTCCGAAGCTGAACACGGTCGTGCTGTTGAAGTGCGTGGAGAGTCCGGTAATAGCGACACTGCTCAGGGTCTGACCCTCGTAGCCGCTGGGCGGGTTGATATAAGTGATCACAGGCGTGGCCTGAGTGATGGTAAACGCATTCGCGTCCGTAGCCGATTCGCCCGCTGTGGTCATCGTCACGGTGTTAAGGCCCGTGGTGGCGCTGGCGGAGACGGTGATGTTCACAGTCGCCGACGTGGGACTCGCAACGGTAATACTATTGATCGTAACGCCGGGGCCAAAACTGGCTGCCGTAACATTTTGCAGGAAGTTGGTGTTGGTACCGGTGACAACAACGCTCAGAGTCTGCCCCTGCGCGGCCTGTGCCGGCGATAGTCCACTCACCACCGCCGGACCTGGCAAGACTGTGAAAGCATTAGGCAGCGGCAGTGCCTGTGTTCCCGTGATGACGGTCAGAGTCCTGGGGCCAAGATACGTCGTAGGCTGAACCACGGCGTTCACTGTGATGGCGGTGGGGCTGGTGACGTTCACCTGGCTGATGGTGACGCCGGTTCCAAAACTTACCTGGGTGGTCGAGTCCCACTGCGTGAACTGGCCCAGGATGGTGAAGGTCACCGCGCCCTGTTGCTGGCCGGAAGTGGGAGCGGATGACAGGATCAACGGCGTGCCGGCCTGGACCACGAAAGCGTTGACGAGAGTGGCGACTTCTCCTCCCGTGGTCGCAGTCAGGGTGTAGTTGCCGGTGTTGGCGAGCGCCGCGACGGACAGGCTGAGCGTGGCGCTGGTGTTGCTGTTGACGGTCTGGGCGGTAACCGTAATACCGCTGCCGAAGCTGAAGGTAGTGGTGCCATCCCAGTGCGTGTTCAAGCCGACCACGTTCACGCCGGTGAGGTTGTTGCCCTGGAACGCGGTATTGGGTGAGAGGGAGAGGACCACAGCCTGACTTGGCGTCACGGAGAAGCAACCGACGTTGTAGGGGACGCACGAGCCGCTGGCGACCTGAGTGCCCGTCGTGGCAACGACGGGGTTCGCTGTTTGTGGCGCCTCTTGCCCCACTGAGATATTCACCTGCGCGACAGTTGGACCCAGCACGGTTTGGCTGTTCACGGTGATCCCAGAGCCGAAAGTGAACACGGTGTTGTTCTGGTCGAACGCGGTGTATTGGCCAATTACATTGACGTTCAAGGTCGCGCCCTGCATGCCGGTGGTCGGATCCACGATCGAAATCGTGGGCGTGGCGATAGCGATGTTAAATGGCACGGTTTCTACTTCGGTTCCGGTTGTAAACGTTATGGTCTGCAGCCCTGGGGTAGCGCTGGAGGCGATGGTGATGTTGGCAGTTGCGGAAGTCGGATTCAGAACCTGAAGCGACACGGCTATGGCGCTGGTTTCCGGGCTAAAGACGATTTGGGTGGTGTTCGGCGCCCAGTTTGTGCCATTACCCGTGAAGCTCATGGTGATAGCCTGGCCGGGGACTCCCGCGGATGGATAATAGGGCCAAATGTAAGGCGCTGGCGGCGTGAACACGTTGAACGAGCTGACCAGCCCCTGCGTGCCGGTCTGCACCGTAACGGTGCGATAGCCGAGCGCCGCCGACGGATCGATATTAACCACCGCGGTGATGCTGGTGAAACTGTTGACCGTATAGTTTTGTACGGTGATGCCCGGGCCAAAGTCTACGGTGGTGGATGCAGACGTCCAATCGGTGAAGGCGCCGGTGATCTGGACATTCAGATTGGTATTGCCCGGGTTGGCTCCGTTCGGGCTGAGGCCAATGATCGAGGGAATTCCGCCCGTAATGATCAATCCTCCCACACAACCCGGTGTCTGGACCGGGCAAGATTCGTCCACCAGGGCTTCGCCGCCCGTAAGCATGTAAACGCCGCGCGTACCGAGGGAAGCGGTGGGCGATACAGTGATGTCCGCATTCGCGTTGGTTGCGCTGTTGATTACCACATTGTTGATCTTTATATCGATACCGGCGCCGTCCAAGGAGAATTGGGTTACACCTTGCACCCAGTGTGTAGAGTCGCCCGTGATATTGAGCACCACTTCCTGCCCTTGATTGGCGCTGCCCGGCGCGACTTGGCTGATGATGGCCGGACCGGCGGCAATGCTGAACACACTCGGGCTGGAGACGATCTCAGTGTTGGTAGTAAATGTGACCGTAGTGCTGCCGACGTACGCCAGCGGATCGATGCTTATCGCAACGTCCGCATCCGTCGCGTCGTCCACCGTAACAGTGTTCACCGTGACGCCTGGTCCGAAAGTGACGGTGGTGCCCTGTGCCCAATGGGTGTTTTGGCCGATGCAGTGAACGGTCAGTGATTGGCCCTGCTGCCCGGATACGGGCGAGCATTGATTCAGAGTCGGAGTTCCTGGCGTCACCTGGAAGAGGTTGGCGATGCTCGCGTTTTCACCTTCGGTCGTGAGTGTCACGGTGTGATAGCCGGTAGGGGCGGTGGTTTGGACTGCCACACTCACCGTCGCGCTGGTTGGGCTCGAGACGTTCACGGTACCCGCAGTGACCCCAGTCCCGAAACTGGCTGTGGTCACGCCCGCCATGAAGTGCGTGTTTTGGCCTGTCACCGTCACTGTCGGGGTTGACCCTTGGATGGCCGAGCTCGGATTGATATTGGCGAGAGCCGCGGGGCCTGCCTGGACGCAGAACTGATCTGCAAGCCCGACTTGCTCCGTGCCAGTCGTGATGGTGAGGCTTGCACACCCCGGCAGGACGAGGACGGGGGCCAGGGGGCTAACGGAGACGTTTATCACGCCGGTATTGGAGTCCTGGGCGGTGAACGAATTCACTATAATCCCCGCCACGCTGTAGCTGGCGACTGTCACGCCGGTCTGCCAGTGCGTAAGGTTGCCCAGAACTTGCACGTTCAGAGTGGAGCCCTGCTGGGCGGAATTGGGCGAACTGCTGAGTAGTGCCGCCGTTCCTTGCACCACATTGATGCCCTGGTTAATCATCGCATACTGGCCGTTCGTCAGCAGGGTCACGGGCTCAAAGCCCAGCGGAGAGGTCGTGAGGACGGTGATCTGAGCCGTAGCGGTGGTCGAGCTCGTAATCGTCAAGGCATCCACAGCGATGCCTGGCCCAAAATTCGCGGTCGTCACACCTTGTTGCCAACTTGATAACTGACCAACCACGCAGACGTTGAGCGTCTGGCCCTGAGTCACCGACAGGACTGACGCCGGGGCAACGCACGGGGTCGTGGAAGCATTGACATAAAGAATCTGCGCTGCTCCCGGGGTCACGTTGAAGCCCGCACCGCTGGCAACTTCCGAGCCCGTTATCATGACCACCGTATTGGGACCCGCGGGAGCAGTAGGCGAAATTGCGATAGTGGCGGTGGCCGCAGTGGCGCTGCTCACGGCCAGGTTGCTGACGGTGATTCCCGCGCCCACGATCGCTTGGGTTACACCTTGTTGGAAATGTGTATTCTGTCCTGCAATTGTTACTTGCGAGATGGTCTGCCCCTGCTGGCCGCTCGAGGGTGTGACGCTGACAATGATGGGGTTGGGACCGTCGATGCGGAAGCCGCCGGTAACTTGCTCCGCGCCGGTGTTAACGTACGCATTGCGCCACCCCAGGGCTGCTGCAGCGTCGATGCTGATGGTGGCCTTGAGATCAGTAAGGCTCACAATGTTGAGCGTGTTGACCGTCACGTCCGGCCCAAAGCTCAGCACTGTCTGGCCCTGCGCGAAGTGCGTATTCACACCGATGATTTCGATGCCCAGGCCGCTGGTCGACGGTGGAGCATGGTAAGGATTGATGCTTTGAAGGTAAACCGGCACCGCCGTAACGTCGAACCACGTTGTAGGTGTTTCGTAACCTCCGCCGCTTAGGGGAGTCGTCAGCGTAACGAGATACCCGCCGATGGGAGCGTTCGCGGAGACCACCAGAGTTGCAGTCGCACTCTCCAGGCTCGTGACCTTGAAGTTCTGAATAGTCACGCCTTGGCCGCTGATCACCGCTGTGGTTTTACCCTGAGCAAAATGCGTAAAGTCGCCGGTGAAGTTCACCGACAATGTCGAGTTGGGTACGGAGTTGGAGGGATTCATCGTCACAGAGGGCGAGTTGGCGAGAACCGTGAAAGTTCCGGAAACTACTTCGCCGCCGGTGGCCATATTGAGTTGCTCGCCACCCACACATGCAGAGTCCGGGATAGTGACGTTCAGCAACGCGCTGGTTGAGCTGCTGACCGTGATTTTATTCACGCTCACAACCGGGCACAGCGGTTGCTGAACAAAACTGGCTGTCGTGGTGCTCTGCGTCCAATGAGTGTTCGATCCAGTCACCGTAATGGCTTGGGTGGAGTTCTGAGGGCCGCTGCTCGGCGAAAGGCTCACTATCGCCGCCGAAGATGGGGTGACGGTGAACCCGAAGTTGAAATTCGTCGTACCGGAGGTCAGGATGGCGGAAATTTGGCCGGCGTTCGCTAGCAGAGAGATGCTGATATTCAGGCTGAGGCTGGTGGTCGAGTTTACCGTCACCGAGTTCACCGTGACATTGCTTTCCAAGGTGGCGCTGACCGCGCCCGTCTGGAAGTTCGTGTTGACCCCGGTGATGTTGACGGTGAGATTGCTCGTGCCTTGCTGTCCGGAATTAGGAGTCACGCTGGATATGTGAGGAGTAGCAGCCACCACCGTGAAGGCGTTGGGGAGAGTGGCAACTTCGGAGCCGGTGGTTGCCGTTACCGTCTGGGGCCCGGCCGGGGCCGAGGGCGTAATGGCGATATTGACGGTAGCGCTGGTCGCGCTGGTGACGTTTACGCTGCCAACATTGATTCCACTGCCGAATGAAAACTGCGTGGCGCCGGATTGGAAACTGGTGTTGTAACCGGTTATGAGAACTCCGGTGACGTTAGTGCCCTGGGTGCCGGAATTGGGCAGGACGGACGCCAACACCGCGGGGCCCTGATTGACATCAAATCCCTGCGCTCCCGAAACCGCGTACTCTCCACCCGTCACTACAGTTACCGGGCGCCATCCTAGAAAGGTGGTGCCGCTGACGGTGATACTCGCAGTCGCGCTCGTAGTGCTGGCCACGGTCAGGCTGTTTACGGTAATTCCGCCTCCAAAATTAGCCACCGTCGTCCCTTGCGCAAAATGCGTGTTGTTTCCGGTAATGGCGACGCTCAGCGTCTGGCCTTGCGTGGCAGCGTTCGGAGAAACACTGCTGAAAGAGAGCCCGGCCGAAGCCGAGACTACGAAGCCTGCAGTAAGCTGGGCTTTCTCCGTGCCGGTGGTGACAGTGACCGTGCGCGAGCCGGGCGTCGCTGTCGAGCTAATGGTCAGGTTCACCGTCAGTTGGGTGTCCGACCCCACTGTTACCGGTGTGGCAACCGTGATGCCGCTGCCGAAGCTCACCGTGGGTGTCGCTTGGGTAAAATGGGTGTATCGACCGGTTATCTGCACTCCTGTCACCTTGGCGCCCGTCTTGCCGACGCCGGGGGTAACATTGATAATGCTCGCGGTGGGATTCGCACCCGTCCCACTCAGTGTTACGGTCTGGGGTGAATTGAGGGCACTGTCACTTATGATCAGCGATCCACTCCGAACTCCCGTAGCCTGCGGCGCAAAAGCAACGTTGTAAGTGCACGAACCTTTGGCAGGCAGATAGCTGCCGCATGTACCGCCCGGTGCGACGACGAAGTCGCCCGTAGTTGTGGGAGGAGACAGACTGATACCCGTTGTTTCGTAGCTTGTGAGTTTGATGCTCCGCGTGCCGGTTTGGGATCCGACGGCTTCAGAGCCAAAGGTTTCGCTGGCAGGAGATGCGACGGCCGGCGCAACGCCAACGCCGGTGAGGTTCAGAGTTAAAGGACTATTGCTGGTATTCGTCACTATGTTCAGAACGCTATTGCGCGTTCCCAAGGCCGCAGGTGTAAACGTTGCATAGTAGTTGCAGCTAGTTTCGGGGGGCAGGCTCTGGGTGCATGTTCCTTGCAGGATCGTGAACTCTCCGCTGAGCACGGGTGGCGTCATCAGGAGTTCGGTGCTTTGAAAGTTCTTGACTACGATCTGTGTGGGCGCCGAGGTCGTGCCTAGCGCAACGTTGCCGAAGGACAGGGTGCCCGACGGAAAAAACGCGATCTCTGCTGGGACAGAGCCGGTGCCACTGAGCGCGATGGAAAACGACGAAGTCGTGCCGCCGGACACGTTAATGGTGAGCGTTCCTGTGTACGAAGTGTATGCGATGGGTGTAAACGTCACAAAGTAGGTGCAGCTCTTGCTTGCGCTGAGTGAAAGCGACGGCGCGCAAGTGCCTCCTGGCGCGATTCCAAAATTCGCCGTGATCGAGGGCGTCCCGACTTTAAGAGCTGTCGTTCCGTTGTTCGTCAGCTTAACCGTTTGGTAGAAGCTCGTTTGGTTAATGGCCACAGTTCCAAAAGACAGGCTGGTGGAAGAAACGGTTTGCGCGGAAACGATGGGTGGTCGCAACATGAGTCCCACAAGACACAAAACGACCGCGCCGATGTGCGCAACGTACCGCCGGTTCTCGGACATCGAATTCAGCCGCCCTCGTCGCGCAGGATCGAGCCCGGTCGCGGGTCCTCTTCGTAGCGAGGTCATGGCAGCAATGGCTGAGTTGGTGCTCATTTTCGTCCTCCCGGTCTGTTCTTTAGGTCATGGCGCCTTGGCGGCGCGTTGGTCGGATCAGTGAAGGCGAGCCATCTTACAGTTAGGCGCTTGTCATCCCAGCGCAGCCCGATGTTTCCTCGATGTGAAAGACAGCATGGGCGCGGATAGAACATTGCCACTCCGCGGCACGACAGGACTCGTGTCTCATCACTCACTCAGCCCATCGCCTCGTGAGTTAAGTTAAGAGTTGAAGCTGAATCTTTCCAATTGAGAATCGACTAGCGGCCACGCACACTATGCTTGTCCGAGCGCGTTGTCAAGATGGCAAAAAGTCCGTGTCGCAGAAAAATTAGAAGTTTCTATTCCAGCAAAGTAGAAAGTTCCTGTTGAAAACCGGCAAACTGGCCGGATGAGCAAACAGGAGTTGCTGCTGATGAACACGAAGGAACGGGATCGGTTAAAGGTATTGCTTGAGCTGAAGCAAGGACATTTCACGCAAGGGGCGGCGGCGCAGCAGTTGGGGGTAACGGACCGCTGGGTGAGGAATCTGCTGGTACGGGTGAAGAAAGAAGGCGACGGCGGTATCGTGCACCGGCTGCGGGGCCGGGCGTCGAATCGGCGCTTAGCGGAAAGTCTGCGCGCCAAAGTGCTGAAACTGGTGAAAGCGACGTACGGAGACTTTGGCCCCACGCTAGGCTGCGAGTACTCGATGAAAGAGCACGCGGTGGAGGTGAGCAAAGAGACGCTGCGGCAGCGGATGATGGCCGCGGGGTTGCGGCGGGGGAAGCGGCGCCAAGTCGAGGAGGTGCGCGTGAGGAGATCGGTGCGATAACGATGGTTGCGAAGACGACAACGAGGAGGCATAGCCGTGGACTCTGGCCTGATGTATACTGCCGGGTGGCTAAGACAGCAACGTGAACGCTCGGGCCATTTGAGTACTTCGTCCGGTCCAACCTGGAGCTTCGCACTGGAGCTATGCCGTGTCTTCTACTGACCTCTTTCGACCCAAGTGGAAACACCGCGACAGACGGGTGCGCCGAAAAGCTGTAACGGTACTCACCGACCAAGCGGTGCTCGCTGCAATCGCCAGGAATGACAGCGACGCGATGGTCCGCCGTTTAGCGGTGGAGAAACTTAGAGGCCCAGCCCTTCTCGCCCGCATCGCCAAAAGCGACAGCGACTGGTTCGTACGTGGTACAGCGGTGGAGAAAATTAGAGACCAAGCGCTTCTCGCCCTCATCGCCAAGAGCGACAGCGATATGCGGGTGCGGATCAAAGCAGTGTCGAACCTACACCACCAGGCCGTGCTGCTCGACCTGGCCAAGAACGACGCCGAGGCGCCCGTGCGCAAAGCGGCGGTCGAGAATCTGACCGACGAAGCCGGACTGGTAAGCATCGCCAAGACCGAAATGGACGAGGGTGTGCGCCGGGCCGTGCCGGTTGAGAAGATTAGCAACCAGGCGCTGCTGGCCGACCTCGCCGCGAATGCCAGGGACACGGAGTTGCGCGAAAAGGCTGTTGAAAAACTGGTCGACCAGGCTGCATTGGTTGAACTCGCCGGGAACCAAAGCAACCCCTCGGGAGTACGCTGGCGGGCCGTTGAAAGAATCAGCGACCAGCGGCTTTTGGCCGACCTCGCCAAGCACGATAACGAGCACTCCGTGCGCATTTCTGCGACCGAGAGGCTGAGGTTTACAGACCAGCGGACCCTGGTGGACATTGCGTGCGGTGGTCGTTATGGCGAACGGGTGAGCGACAGCAATTGCGAGCAGGTCTATTTCCTTAAGGACGCCGCCTACGTAGCGATTGAGTGGATCGACAACCAGGGGCTGCTTCGGGAGATCGCAACCACAGCCATCGACCCGCAGGCACGGGCGGCAGCGGTCAATAAACTCACTCACCAAGTCGCGCTGGCAGCAATCGCCAAGAACGACAGCGACCCTGTCGTACGCAGTGCGGCAATCAGAAACCTCACTAACCGAGTCGCTCTGGTCGAAGTCGCACGCGCTGACGCGGTCGAGTGGGTGCGGAGGGTAGCGCTCGAAAAACTGGGCGGGGGATAGTGCCCGCCGTGCCGCCGTAACGCCGCTTTATGTCTCATTCAAAATCACCGTCAGCACGGCTTCGTGGCGTTTCGAGAAGAGAATTCCTGCAACGGTCCGCAGCCACCGCAGCCCTTCCCGCCCTTGCTGCGGGAACCGAGAGCGAAGCAGCCAAAGCGCAATCAGGAAATCGCCGGCGCCCCAATGTGATCGTTATCCATGCGGATCAAATGCGCTGGGACGCCGTGGGCGCTTATGGCCTGAACCCGATGGGGCTGACACCGAACCTCGATGCCATGGCGAAAAAGGGAACCCTTTTTACCCAGGCGATTACCAATCAACCCGTATGCGCTCCCTCGCGCGCTTGCCTGTGGACCGGTCAGTACGCCGCCCGGCATGGTGTGTGGAGGAATGGCCTCGGCATGGCTCGTGACGCCACGACCATTGCTACGGCCCTTCGGCAGGAGGGGTACACGGCGAATTATATTGGCAAGTGGCATCTGGCCGAAAAGACCACAGGGCCTGTTTCGGCAGAAGACCGGGGAGGTTTCCTGGACCTATGGGAGGCCTCCAATGTGTTGGAATTCACATCCCACGCTTACGAGGGAGACCTCTATGATGGCAGCGGCAATCCGCTTCACTTCTCCGGCATCTACCGAATCGACTTCATGACGCAAAGGGCCGTCAGATTTCTTCAAAACCCCGGGAAAGAACCGTTCTTCCTGGTAGTTTCCTACATTGAGCCGCATTACCAAAATGATCAGAACAGCGCCGTGCCACCCGAGGGCTATGCGGAACGATACGCTAATCCCTTCGTCCCTCACGACCTGCGTTGCTTCCCCGGAGACTGGATAGATCAACTGCCCAAGTATTACGGATGCATTGCGAGAATCGATGAGGCAGTCGGCACAATTCTCGACACCCTTCAGAAATCAGGGTTGGACGAGAACACGCTTGTGGTTTTTACCAGCGATCATGGGTGTCATTTCCGCACGCGAAATACGGTGTACAAAAGAAGCGCCCACGAAAGTTCTGTGCACGTGCCGTTGATCGTTCAAGGACCCGGGTTCAACCGCTCGCAGACGGTCGACCAGTTGGTCAGTATGGTGGACATCGCTCCCACAATTTTGAATGCCGCCGGCGCTTCAATTCCCCTCAGCATGCAGGGCAGAAGCGCTCTGCCTCTGGTGGAAGGGAACGCTGACGGATGGCGCAACGAAGTTTTCATCCAGACGGCAGAATTCATGGTGGGAAGGGCACTCCGCACCGAGCGCTGGACGTATGTGGTGGGAGTGCCGAAACAACAACCCCAGGTACCATCTGACCCGTCTGATCAATACGCCCAGCATGACCCTCATAATCTTACGGGAGGATCGCCGCCGGCCCCTTGGAGCGACCACTATGCGGAATACCAGTTGTATGATCTTTATGCGGATCCGCATCAGTTGGTCAACTTAGCTGGGCGGGATGGAACCCTGCAAACGGCGGAAACTCTGCGGAAGCGGCTGATGCTACGGATGAAAGAAGCAGGTGACAAACCCGCGGAAATCAGCCCGCCGTTGTTCCCATACTCATAGCTCGAAAAATGCCGGAACGCATGTCGCTGGTGCTTGATTGAATCTCCGTAACGTTGAGCATCACTTACAACTGGGATCGCCGGCGATCGATGACCGGACGGACCGTTGTGTGGCGGATTTTACCATTTCTCTAACCGCCTGAGGATTTCCGGTTGAAGCTTCTCCTCGGCGGGGATGCATAGATAAAGGCCATCCGGCCTCATCGCGGCTATGAAAGGTTCAAGCTCGTTTAGTTGCACGTCCACTACCACGCCTTTGCCGGCAGCCTGAACTCTCCTGATGACGTGCAGCCACTGCAAGATGGGCAGATCGGCGCCAACTCCTTGTACCCACTGAATAGCCTGGATTTCTGGAAGGCTCAGGATGTGATCGAGGTGCCGCAGCACGCCGGCGCCGTCAACGTGGAAAATGTTGTGGGTCATGTGCCGAACCTCGGTCTGCAGGGTAGGGAAGTAGAACTCGCAAAAAGTCTCAGTCGAGATCAGAGCGGAGAAGTCGCAACTTGGGATGTGCATCTTACCCCGCGAGGGAATGCCCATCCACGTGACCGAAAGCTGTCCGTGGGATTTGAGCACCTCGTCGTAATGGTCGAATATCGGGAAGAAACTCTCGTTGGCAAGCCGCACCGCGGTCTGGACTCTATCCGGCTCATCCATTATATCCAGGCAAAGTTGTTGCGGGTCGCGCCAGTCGGCCACGCAATCAAGGCTGCCGTGCAGGTCGGTATACCCGACCATGAAATTGCCGGCGCATTTCTCGAGCGCCACCCGGGTCATGTTTTCGATGCCTCGAAAATACTCGCTGTCCCGACTGAAATTAAGCTTCTCCAGGTCTTCCCAGTCATGAATGCAATGCCTGATCCAGGAGGTAACTTCGCCGAATTCGAGTTCAGCGCCGTGGAAAGCGGCGTACACATTGGGGCCAAGGTTGGGCCAGAAGACGGGAAACGTCTCGCCATGAAACGTGCGGCCGCGAATGGATTCCAGAAAGGCGTCCACCTGATACTCTGCGTCGAACCAGCGGGACTTCTGATCCGGCCACCGCCCGGCGAGGGAATGCCCCCCGAGGTATTCAGCGTTGTGTTCGGAGAAACGCACCGGCGGGCGATCCAGCGTTTCATGGTTGAACCACGCCTCAATGCGGGACAGCGCTTCTTCAAAATCCGGTTTACCTTCCAGTTCCATGAAGTCTCCTTAGCGACCAGGCTACCCGCGGCTCGGTTACCACCGAGGCGGTGGCCTGTTAAACGACGATTTCCACCTCGATCCACTCCACTGGCGAACCATCTTGGCCTCGCTCCCGGAGCGGGATCTCGAGTACTCCCCCGCGCACTTCCAGGCGACTGGTTTGGGACTGGCCCCTGAAGTAGTGCTCTGTGACTTTGGCCTTTCCCGAGGTCTGGGATTTGCGCTTCAGCGTCAGGCGCCCCTCCCCGTACGGCACGACGCCGAGCTTCAACGCTTCCGGCACGCTTTCCTGCGTCATTGAAGCGACGGCAACCTGCGCGGTGGTACTCACGCTGTCCTCAAATTCGCTAATCCCCTTGCCTCCGTCGAGGCGGCGTGGGCGAAGAGCCACCAGCACCATCTTGCCGTCCTCCCTCCGTGCCCAGGATGAGGCATGCGCGCCGCGCGTCGCGGATTCGAAGACTGCGTCGAGTGGCTGGATCGTGAACAGGTTTGTGGGCCGCACCAGGTGCGTCAACCCGTTGTATTTCGCAAGGCGTTCGGGAGTCGGCTTGCTTCCGTCCTCAACGTTGCCCCCCAAGCTTCCCAGGCAACCGAGCGTACCAATGGCCACGGAGTCAAACCAAATCTCCGGCTGGGTAGTCCAATCGTAGCCCGACGAGCCGTACGTCGGCATGCCGAACTCGCCGCACAAGCCGCTGAAAAAGAACCGCCGGTTCGCTTCCAGATCGTATTCACCCCTGGCTTCGAATAGGTCGTCGGGGCTATGCAGATCAAAGTAATCGGTGAAGAGGGGAGAGAGTTCGTAATACATTACAACGATGTCGGGATTTTCCTGCTGCATCGACTTCACTATTACTTCGAGCCCCTTGCCCAGCATCCGCTCTCCTGCCCAATGCATATCATGAGGCGCCGCCGCATCAAGGGCTGGTATCTCATAACCAAAATCGAATTTCACAAGGTCGGGCTTGTAGCGCCGAACAAACTGCCGGGCCCGATCGCGGAGCACCTTCTCAACCTCCGGCCGGGTGAAGTCCAGGATGTAGTACTTCGTGGATTCGCCGCCGATAACATAGGGCTTCCCGTCCGCCTGGCGCAGCATCTGCTCGTGCGTCAAACCGAGATCCGACGGATCTTCGCAGCGCATGAAGGCCGCCCACATTCCAATCCGAAGGCCGTCTGCCCGGACCCTGTCGAGGAACTGCTCAAAATGAGGGAATCGCTCCGCCGAATGCTCGAGATTGCCGTATCTCCCTTCCCATTTGTCATCGATCGAGAACATCCCCGCATGCATGCCCGACGACTTAAGCTCCTCGTAGAATTTCTCCAGACTGGCCTGGTCAAGATGGCCGCTCGCCTTCTGGACAGCGACTTGTTCACCCCAGGTACACCACTGCGGTGTTAGCAAGGCTGCGTTTTTTCTGGCAGAATTCACCTTTTTGTGGATGATTCCTGCTGCCACGAGGCCCTGGTAATATCTTCGAATCGCCTCGTAATAATCAGACGCAAAAGCCCAGTGCAGACCTGCGCCTAGCGTGAACTGCTCGGGACCACGCAGGTGTTCCCACAGGTCGCCACGATAATCGAACACCAGGCTGCCACGGCCTGCTCTCTGCTCGACATACAAGTCGGAGCCGGGAAGGTCCGTGAGACCGCAACAGAAGGCCCGCGCCATATCGCTCGTATCTTGAAGGTCGGCAGCCTCACGGTTGCGAAATCCGGCGAAGTAATGACATGGCAATGCCCATTGCTGCATGAGGCCGGTTCCGGCCCGCCCCAGCGAGGTTCGCATGTTCCAGTTATCTTCGGAGCTGGTAACAGGGCTTATCCCCTCGCTCTCGCAGATGCCGGGCAACACAAGTCCACTTGTTTCAAGCGAGGGTTTGGCAGTGTCTTCATTGCCATCCGCAAAGAGGTTCAGGCTGACGATATCCTCGCGAACAGACGACCGGTAGACCACGGGTTCGATCCAAAGTCCCTTTTCCTCGAGGCGCCAGGCCACGGTAAGCTTCGCCGAGCCGTTCACGCTTGTGTAGGTCCATACGACGCGGTTCCCATGGACCTCGCGGCCCTCGAGCTTACCCGGGGTCGATCGCCGCTCTTTGCTTTGCCCCAGTTGCTTGACTATCACCGCCGGCTGGATGGGCCCGCTGGCCAAAACGCGATCATGCAGATCGAGAATCCGGAAACGGTCGTCCGCCGCGGACCATTCCCATCGATAATTCTTTCCCTCGAACGTCAGGGACTGACCGGACTCGCGGATTTCCGGCAAACCGAACGCTCTGAGCCCCAGGCTTCCGCAGAGGTACGATGCCGCGGTGGTCTGAAGGAACTGCCGCCGATCCACATTAATCATATGCATTCTCCTTTAGCGCTAGGAACAACGAATAACGATGTGGTGGATGCTTGAATGAATTCACGCCGGCTCAATCTGTCTATCACTGATGCCTCCGTCTATGGGCGAACCTCGATTGTGCGCAGGAAGTCCTTCACTCTTTGGGCTCGTTCCTGGCGGACCTGATCAAACCGCTTCGATTGTTCGTCAGCTTTGGGGTCCTTGGTCCTCTGATACAACATCAACAGATTCAGGTTTGCGGGGTAATTGTCAGGGTTGAGGGCAAGCGCTTTCTGCAACTCCTGTTGCGCCTGATGATAGTTCTTCTGCTTCAGATGGACGAGTCCCATCTCCGCCCAGGCGTCCGCATAATTCGGGTGAACCTTAATGGCCATCTGCAATTGGGCGACGGCCTCCGGGTAGTTGCCTTGTTGATTGGCGATCCTGCCCAGGTAATAATGTGCTCCCGCTGCGGTCGCGGGGTCGTTGGCCACCGGCTCAATGTTTTTCTGAGCGTTCGCATCGTCGTGGCTCGCGAAATAAGCTGAGCCGAGAGCCAAGCGGCCTCGCGGGTCGTTGGGCTTCAATCGGCAGTATTTCTGGAAATAAGGAACAGCTTCGCTGGGGTCGTCGCGCTCGATGGCCACCGCACCCATCGCATAGTTATAGTAGGCGTTGTTGGGGTCGAGGTTCACAGCCTTCTTAAGGGCTCGGTAGGCTTCTTCCGCGAGGTTCAGTTGCACGGAAACCATGCCCCAGAAGAAGTGGATCGAAGCATTCTGTGGTTCTAGTTCTCGCGCGTGGGCCAGATATCCCAGCGCACCGGTATAGTCCTTCTGCTCGTCGGCGATTTGAGCCAGATACAGCAGCACCGAGACAGAATTCGGCACAAGCTGCGCTGCCTGGTCGAGCGTCTTTCGGGCATCGTCAAGCCGTCCCTGCTGTCTGTACAAATGTCCAAGGTCGGTCAGGGAATCGGCGTTAGCCAGGTTCCTCTGGTTCAGGCCTTCCAAGAGCTTAATCTCGAGCGACGTGTTCTTGTCCCGGGCCAGCAGCGGTAGAAGGCTCACGACGTCGGCTGCGGCGAGGTCAGGACTCTGGAGCATCTGGTCGGCGGCCGTTTCTGCCTTCGCCTTGTTGCCGGAGCCGGCCTCGTCACCACAACGGACTGAAAGAGCTTGAGAGCGATCTTGCGCCCTGGTCGGCAGGTTCGAAAGGTGACGTAGAGACGATGTGTAGAGCCCCTTCTGCATTAGAAGTACAGCGCTCTGGAAATTCGCTTCGGCATCGTTGGGGTCGAGCTTGAGAATCTGCGCATAAACGCCGATGGCTTTATCCCTAGCCGCCGATTGCTGAGGCACCCATTCCTGGTACAGGTGACCGAGATTCAGATAAGCGTCCCTGAAAGAGGGGGCAAGTTCGATTGCCTTGCGAAAGCTGGCTTCTGACCCTGCGAAATCCCGGCCCTGAGCTTTGGCGACACCGTCAAGGTTATAAAGGCTGGCGTCACGTGGAGACTTTTGGAGAGCCTCGGAAAGAAGCTGTTGGGCCGAAGCCATATTCCCCTCGTGAAGGAGATTTTGGATTTTTTGAATTGTTTCTGAAGATTGTTGCGCGACACCCTGAGAACAACTCGCGATTCCCAGCAGCACCATCTGAATCATGAGGAATGACCCAGCTCTGATTTCAATAAGGCCCATCCTCCTGCGCTTCCGAGTCGCCATTTTCACTTCCCTCTGTGAATCCTGGCCAAACGTCACTATTCTCGTCTTGCCAGAATGAGGAGGCAAGTCTTAATCTCCCGTCCTGCTACGAAAATGGTTGCGCCGCAGGCGCCTTGGAGTGCGGTAGCGGCAGCTACCTCCTTGCGTATGTGCCGCATGAACCGAAGGCGGTAGCTGCTGCTACCGCACTCCAAAGCGCTTCGCGCATTTTCATGGGTTCTGGGTGCCGCCGGTAGAAACGTGGCCACTTCTTTTCTGCCCGGCACCTAAGGAGGGCCGGGAGGCCCTCCTAGGCAGGTTGTGCCCCAAAGTAGATTGGTGGCAGGTTGCCGCATAAGGGTCAGAACGTGAACCTCGCGCCCATTTGAATCGTGCGCGGATTGGACACACCTCCATTCCAATCACCGAAACTCGGACTGGAAATGTCGGTAACAAAATTGCCGCCCAAGTCATGCCAATTCCAGGCGTTGTAGAATTCGAAACGGATTTGGGCGTGAAAGCGCTCGGTAATGGCGATGTTGTCGATTATCGCGATGTCCTGGTTGTGATACCCATATCCCCGGATGTTGGAAACAGGAGCTCCAACGCCCGAATTGAAGTTGAAGGTGCTGACGGGTTGGAAGGAGTTCACATTGAACAAGGGGTTGAGTCCCGAGTTGGGATCAAATCCGCTCTTGCTCCTGGTAAAGGCGCTCGCTCCCGGCAATATACCCGGATAACAGCCCATGGCAAACTGCGAGGGAATGTTGCAGTAGCCGGAATTGAAAACCATGGGCGCGCCGTCTTGCAGGCGGAGGATGGTGCTCACCTGCCAGCCCCCGACGAGCCGATTGACCGCCCCTCCCTGGTTCAGCCATTTCCGCCCCTTGCCAAAAGGAAGGTCGTAGCCAAAGGAAAGGTTGAACATCTGGGGCACGTCATTGCGCGCAAGATTGTAGTTGCGGTTCTTCTGGAACGGGGAAATGCCCGTGTAGTACGTACTGGTCTGCACGAATTCGGTGGTGGTCAGCGTTTTCGACCACGTGTAATTGCCCAGCAAAAAGAGGCCGTGGGAGAAACGTTCCTCGACAGAAAGCTGCAACGAGTCATAGTTCGACCAACCGTGGTTCTCATTATTCCCATACAGATTCCCGCAATATTGGGGGAACGGCTGCAGGGCTTGAGCAACAGTGGGGGCGCAAGCCGACATCTGTGCCGCCCATCCCGCATAGGGCTGGTTGACACCATCCACGGTGGACTGGTTGGCGGAGAACTGATCGAATAGCGCTGTGCCCATAGACAGAAGAGAGGGGTTCAGCGCGTTCAGGGGATTGAGTTGCGACAGCAGCCGTGAACCGTGGTTGCCAAGATAAGCGCCTGTCACGTGAAGGTTCTGCTTGATCTGGTGTTCCACGGTCAAGTTCCACTGGTAAGCCCGCGGCACTTGATTGGCATCTAACGGCCGGTAATTGGGGCCATTCTCGCCGTTATCAAAGCTCTGGTTGATAAACGGCGGCGGCGTGAAGGTTTGGGGGACGCCATTCTGGAGCAGAAAGGCCGGCTGAATCCCACCCAACCCACTGCTGAATCCCACCGTCTCATTAAACCCGTCGGTGGCAATCCCTGCGCCCCAACCGGGATAGAAGTTCTGCATCATGAAGATACCAAACCCGCCACGTACAACAGTCTTGTCCGTCAATCCATACGCCACGCCGATGCGGGGTCCGAAAGCCCTGTGGTATAAGTTCTCAGGGTAGGGATGCCCAAAGCTGGCGGCTCCCCACTTTGAGCCCGCAAACACCAATGCTCCAGGACGGTTTCCAGCCCCGGGATTTGGCCTCGTCGGATCCAAGAAAGAAGTTTGATCTTTAGCTTCCTCCGAAGGTTGATACAGATCCCATCGGATCCCGTAATCGATGCTGAGTTTGCGGGTTGCCTTCCAGGTGTCGCCGGCAAACAGGCCCATGGACTTCGCCTGCGGCCGGAATGCGCCGAGCGAATAATAATTGACGTTACCCGCGCTCACCTCACCCAGCAGGAAGCTGGCATAGGAATTGCCCGTGGGAGTCGGATAGTCGAGGAGACCCGTGCTCCCGTCGTAAAAATCAAAGGTTCCCGAACCGTTCGCTATCGTTTGAGTGGGGTAGGCTAGATTACGGTATTCACCACCAAACTCAATGCTGTGCTTTCCTTTGATCCATGTGGCCGTGTCGTTCGCGATCCAGGTCGGCCGGGTGCTTATCAGGTCGGAGTTCCCTCCGTAGGAGGAATAGCCATCCCCGAAGTTAATGGACGGCTCGTGCTTGTGGCTGTAGACCCCCTGTATTTCCGGAACATCCTTAACATAGGGGTCCGACGCATTGTACTCCTCGGTGAGCAGATCGAGGTAGCCAATGGCAAAATGGTTCAAGAGCGTCGGCCTGAAGGTATGGTCGTAATTGAGCCGCACCACTTCGCTATAGTTGGGAACGCGGGTGTTGTTGGTATCGATCTGCGGGGGCAAAGCATACTGGGTAAACGGGAGGGTGCCGCGATAATGCCACGTCACGAACAGGTGATCCTTGTCGCCGAAATATTGGTCACCGCGCACGTCCCACTGGTCGGTGTGTGCGTTCAAGGAACTCGCCAAGGCGTAAGGAGATTCGTAGTTGTTTAAGATGCCGGGGCGGTTTGGCGTAGGAACATATTTCAGCCAGCCCGCGGCCAGCGAGCTCTGTAATTTCGGGTCGGTGCTGGGAATTAGGTTGCCCGGAAACTGTGTGCGCAGGTAGGGGATGTTCGTGGTCGAAGATGGCTGACTCGGATTGTAATTGGGGTTGGGCGCCGTGGTGTCAGGGTCGAAGACGGGATACGGCCATTCGCTGAAATTGCCCTGCCGCATCAAATTTGTGGGGACAGTCAGGATGGGCTTGTTCGCCGCACCTTCCGAACGGTAGGCCTCAAAGTTGACAAAGAAATAACTCTTCTTGCGACCGGACCAAAATCCCGGCACGTGTAAAGGCCCGCCGATGAACCCACCGAGATCATTCTCAATGTCCTTGGGACGCTGGGCCACGCCAAACTGCCGGGCGTTGAAATCGGTGTTGCGATTGAACTCATAACCGCCGCCGTGAAACTGGTCCGTACCTGACTTCGTGCTGGCGACAGTTACCGCTGAGTAGGTATTTCCGTACTGAGGGTCATAGTTCGACGTGAGCAGGCTGATTTCGCCGACCGCGTCAGGGGAAATGGGAAAGTCAGCTTGAATTGCTACTGTGCCGCTTTGGCTCAGGAGCCCTTCGATCATGCTGACACCATCCAGCACCGCTTCGTCGGAGTCCTCTTCACCGCCGTTGAACTCCGCGTAAGCGGAACTCGAGTTGCCACCCCCGACGGTATTGACCCCCGGCATAATGATCAAGAAATTCGCCGCCGACCGCTGCGAGCCAGAAACCTCCAGCGGCAGGGCCGAGATTTCTTGCGTGGCGACTCCTTGCTGCACCACGGCGTTCTGGAAATTCAGCGGTGAGGCGTTCTCCGAAACCTCCACAGTTTGCGTGGTCGCCCCCAGTTTGAGGGAGATGGGAACATTGGCCACATCATTCAGATGCACGGTAATTCCGTGCTGAACGAAGGTCTCAAACCCCGGCGCCGTGCACTCCAGTTGGTAGGTCCCGACCGGAATGTTGGGGAAAGTGTAGTTGCCGTCCTGGCCTGCCGCGATAGTGCGCACCGTTCCCGATGTTGCTAAGGTAAGCGTCAATTGTGCGTTGGGAATGACCGCGCCGCTCTGGTCGGTCACCGTACCGGAAATGACGGCGTTAGAGTTCTGTGCGTACAAGGGAACAAGCGGCCAGGCCGCAACTACTAGCGCAAGACTAAAAACGCGTATTGCGAGCTTTTGCATTGGGTCCTCCTCAAAAGGTCGACCTGCCGCCTCACTCTGCTGAACAGCAGTGTGACCACTGCGTTTTACCGGTATCGCCCCTATCGTGCGCTAGATAAACATGGATATACTAGGAAGTCAAGTTTTTTGTAGTCATCAGCTTAACACCTCGATTCTATTTACACGGTTCGGTCTCTGCCCGCCGTTCTCGGCTTATCCGGAGGCATCCTGCTACGCGGCGTGATTGCGCTGATTATTGCTCCTCGAGACCAAGCCAACTGGGCTAGCGGGGCATTGGTGTTGGGTGTTTCGCTGAGAGCGTCAATGATTCCTGGACTTGTTTGAGTGAGGCGTGAAAAGGCGGTGGTCAGCAGAGGGGAAAGTCCCGTCCGGGAACCGGTTCGCTCCGCCCGGTAGCAACCGAAGCAGCGGTGGTTGTAACGAAGCTGCTGGAGCGTTTGGCGTAAACGGGTCGCATAGCGACTCTCACAGGCAAGACGCTTCGACTCCTGGTCGCCACGTACCCAAAGGTAGGCAATGTTCCCGTTAGTGTCCCTGATCGAACCATGGCGCGCCTGCGCCTCGCCGCGTTATCCGAAAGCGTCAAATGCGAGTCCCGAAAATGATGCCAAAATCCGATTTCTCGGATAGGGCGTGCACTGAAATCGTCAGCACAGGGAAGTTAGCGGCGGTAGGATTCGAAAAAAGCATCAGATTTGCCCTACCCACCCCCCTCCGACTTTGAAGAGCTAGGGCTGCGACGGCCGGCAATCGGTGTTGCAGTTATGCCGGTGGTGTCAAACATACCCCAGAATTGCATTTCGGTGACGGATTGGGAGTTCGGAGAGCCGCTCGGGTCAGCATGATAGAAAGTCGCGATATCCACGGCACCGGCGCCTGATTAAAAACTGGCGGCGCCTCACTTACCCGGAACCCTATCCGTAGCTGTAAAACTGGAAATTCCATACGTGCCATTGGGGCCTTCGTTAAGTCCAAAGCCGGGATTTCCGGTGACAAAAGTGCTGTCCGTGATCTTGAACTGTAGCCGACCGTTGCAATACGCTGTGATTGTGTGCCCGACGATCATTCCTTTCACCACGTCACCTGTAGTTACCCCGTACTCCGGTCCTTTGAGTGATTTAATTATAGTGTAGTGAGGAGGCTTGCTTCCCGGACCGTTCCACGTGGCGATCGACAGGTAAGCTGTCTTCTTCTTGCCTAAAGCACTCCACATGATTTCGTATCCGGTCGCATCCTTCGGCGAGGTCCGCAGACGAATTTCCACCTCAGGGTACCGGACAGGGTCTACGAGACGAACAGTCGCCTCCGCCATTTGGTCTGGCTTCCAATTTCCCGTGAGCAGCGCCAAGGCGTCGCCAAATCGTTCCGGCCCGCTGGGTCCGAACGCATAACCTGGAGTTGTCGAGACACTGGAAACATGCAGGTCGCCATGGTCGCCACATAGCGTGTCATGCCAGTTAACGCCGGGCGTCCCGGCCGTGATCCAGTGGCCGCCCTCGGAAATGAGCGCTTCAGCTTTGGGGAACTTAGTGGAGTAGTCGGTCGCTGGAGCTCGAGTGGGAAGCGCCGCCAGGTAGAAAATCAGCACTGAAACGGCGGCAGGCACAATCTTCTTCAACCCACAAACGGATTGTCTTTTTGTTTCTTGCAGGAACTGAGAATTGGTTTTGTTGCACATTAGCTTATCCTCGAACAGAGTATTGTGGTGTGGCGTCGCCATTAGCATGCGCGCCGGTAAGGGCGCGACTACCCTGATAATAACTCCCCCTCCTCAGCGGGAGGAGGGGCAGGGGTGGTGGGTGCCGGCACGACGACGGGACCAACCACCCCCTACCCCCTCCTTAGCTAAGGAGGGGAGCCGTTTTCGTCCTTACGGGGGCGCGACTGCCCTGGTAATAACTCCCCTCCTCAGCGAAAGGAGGGGCAGGGGTGGTGAGTGCCAGCACCATGACGGGACCAACCACCCCCTGCTCCTCCTTAGCTAGTGAGGGGAGTCGTTTTCATGCTTTCTGCGTGCCCGCCAGCAGACGGGCATAAGCGACTGCTATGCAAAATTCAAAAGTCGTGCTGCGGACCTTCGATCTCCGCGGAGGAGATGGCCATCGCTGCAGGATCCGGAACTTCTTCCCCCTCCTGGGCCTTTGCCGATTTGAATTGATCAAAGGCTTTCTTGGACTCATCGGGAAGTCCCAGGTGAAGATAAACACCTCGAAGGTGGTAGTAAGCAGTTGAAAGCTGTGGGTTCAGATCAACTGCTGTTTCCAATTGCTTCCTCGCATGGGGATAATCCTGCAACTTCTCGTAAAGGCTGCCCAGCTCAAAATGGGTTAGTGCATACGAGGGATACAACTTCTCGGCCAGGCGCATTTCGTCGAGCGCGCCACGGTTATCTTCCATCCGCTTAAGCAAGATACCATACTGAAGATGATAGTACGGGTTTGACGGTTTCATTTGAACCGTGTTGTGGAGGTATGTTTGTGCTTCATTCAAGCGTGATTGCATTGCCGCAACGACCCCCAGCATGAATTCAGCCCGATCATAATCCGGAGACAGTTCGAGCGCTGATTTGAAGTTCTGCTCCGCACGATTAAAGTACTCGGGTGAGTGGACGCGCTCAGCCATGAGAAAGAAGCTCATTCCCGTAAAGTACAGCGGTTCCGGAGATT
>JBEKLY010000037.1:0-37849 GCA_050010015.1 Terriglobia bacterium | reverse complement strand
TCAGGGGGAATGTCAGGAATGTCGTTGGCCATCGTCGGTTCCTCCTCGCCCCGCTGTGCATGAGACCGACGTTAGCACTTCAGGAACGTGGAGTTAAGCAGCCTTGCCGAAGGGACACGGAGATCGGGAACCGGCTCAATCAAGAAGGGCATGTCAGCCCTAAAGGTAAGCCGTATACCCCACGGATTGTGCGGTGGATCCGCTGGCGCTATCAGATTCCTCCCGTGCAGCTCCAGAGGCCGGAGGAACTGACCGTGCCACAGGTGGCCCAGCACTTTGGAGTCAACAAGTACGTCGTCTACTATTGGATCAAGCGCCGCCTGATCCAGGCTCGGCGGCTGAGCCACCGAATGCCATACTGGATTACGATGAATGGGTCGGACGAACAGAGGCTCCGGGACCGGGTGCGCAATTCGACTAAACTGCAAAAAGGCAGAGTATCCCCAAACGCTACTGCGGAGGGTGCATTATGAAACGCCCGTCCCCTTCGGTCAGGACAGACTCATTCCCATCTGGGTAGCCACGCTCGCCGTACAGCAGAAGAGCCGTACAGTTAGCTTTGAAAGTGCCGCTCAAATGCTCGACTTCTTTCACTTGTCGAAGGACGGGCGCCACTATCGCCGAATCGCGCAGGCATTCCAACGAGTCTTCGCGGCCACTATCTTCTTCGGTACAGACGATCAGCCGGATAGACACCACCTCACCGACTCAGCGCGCTTCCACTCTTTCGATAAGCTCCATCTCTGGTTCCACGACCATGATCAGCCTCTTCCCGCCAACGAGGCTGCCGCCAACACGATCACTCTCAGCGAGGCATTCTACAACGAGATCGACGCCCATCGGATCCCTGTCGAGCGAAAGGTTGTCGCAGCGCTGGCGCACGCTCCCGGCATCCTGGACTTCTACATTTGGCTTGTTTGGAGGAGCTGGATCGTGAACGGGTCTGAGGCGTACGTTCCGCTATTCACCAACTCCGGCCTTTGTGCGCAATTGGGCACTACTGTTTATCCGCCCCGGCGGTTTCGACAACTCATCGGCCAGTGGATGCGGCGGGTCAGGGCACTTTGGCCTCAGTGCCCCGTTGATTTAGCACCGGACGGCAACCGCCTTCTCGTTAGGTCTTCAAGGGGTCGCCCTGCCATAACCTCCGTGGAAAAACGCTGATCTCGGCCTCGGCCAAGACGTGACCGTGGGTGGGGCAATCCTGGGACAATACGTTAGCCTCGGTTCAAAAGGGGCTCCACAATTCTTGTGACGGGTCGTGCTTCCACACACGCAGAGTGGTGAGCCGCGTCCCGTTACTTAACAAGAAGGGACTTCGCGAGGAATCGATTCGGGATACCGATCCGTGAAAGACGCCATCGTCATTCTCCACACGGTACCGCTTGTAATCTTCGCGGCAGCTGAACTCGCCGCGGCCGCTGGCCGATGGATACACAACTCCCCAAGCAGTTTTCCTCCGCTTCGACCGATGATCATGGCTGTCGGGACCGGACTCCCAGAAGCTTTGTCCCGCGGAACCGACCGGAATCGTCGAAGGGAAAGGCTACCAGTTCAGTGCCAATTTGCGCGCAGGAGTGGCATCCGTTTCGGAGCCGATATTCGACGTCGAACTGCTGGCCGTGAGTTGAGGACACCACCGTCGGAGCGTTTGTTCCGCCGCGGTCCGCCGGCCAGACGGTCGCTAGAGGATATTGCCGAAGAAGAGCGGCGTAGTCAGTGTTCTTTTGTTGGACTTGCGGCGAAAGGTATTGGCCATCATCGACATCGATCATCGGGGGGTCGCCGTTGACGAGAAATACTCCCTCCATCTCGTTCGCCCGGAAAACATACTCAACGTAGGCGATGTCGACCCGGCCTGTTCTGCGGAAAGCGCGCAGATAACCATAGCCCTTCTCGGCAAGCGACTTTGCGAAGGCCACAGCTTCGCTGGATGCTCCGGCTGATTGCATGAACTGTAAGAAGCATTCGCCAATTTTTGCGGGATCCGCGGAGCATTGCGCTCGCAACTTCGCGATGACCTCCGGACTCGGCTTCCAAACCGCCTGGGGGCCGACGCGATCCGAACCGCCCGCGGCCGGCGCTGAAGGCGAAGGTGACGAGAGCCCCAGGCAAACTAAGCAAACCACTCGCAGCACGACACGGGACAAAGCTGTGCGGACCATTCTCACTCCTTCCCAATTCTTTCTTCAGCAAATGAACAAAACGCGGCTCGTCTTTTGAACGTACGAACAAATTTCGTGCCCTCCTCGTGGCTGGAGCAGCGTGACGAAAGCACCTTGCCCCAGCCTGGAGCGCGATTACGCGAGTCATCTGGCTAAATGACCGCTCAAGGTGGTTCGTCTGTGCTATTCTGCTCCATGCACCGATTCCAGAGAGCCAAGTTTATTCAACTCACTTAACGCCTACACGTCAGGCCGAGCGGGCAAATGTCAAAGGTAATCAGATTCTTGCGGGATCATCGCTCTGAGTTTCTAATGTGTACATTTGTGGCGCTTGTTCTAGCCTCCCCCTTGGGCGAATCCGATCCTCGTGTTGGTGGACTCATCGCTTTGGGCATCCTGGCCCTCATGCTGGCGGGCGCGAGTTACATGGCCAGCCGCAAGGTCGTCCGCAATGTGATCCTTCCGGTGTCCACATTCTGGTTACTTGCGCGCATCGTGGAAGCTCTCGGCGACAACCGTCGCGTCTACACGCACCTCGCTCCGCTCGCGGGTTTGGCATTGTCCATAGTGGTATTCTGGGCCATTCTCACGCGCCTTGAAACACTACCGATGGTCGGCTCTGGCGCGATCGCGGAGGCTTTCGTCAACTATCTGATTTTGGCCACAGCTTTCGCGCAGGTTTACTGGATCATGATTCACATGTTCGAGCATCCCTTCAACCAGATGATTCTACCGGCCCAGATGAGTACGCTTCTCTATTTCAGCATGATCACTCTTTCCTCGCTCGGCTACGGCGGCATCTTGCCGATCAATCCCTACGTTAGACTGGTGGCGGCACTCGAGGGAATGATAGGTATTTTCTATATCGCAGTCATCGTCGCGCGTCTGGTAGTGTCCTACCGCCGCGCCGCAGAAACCGGGAAGAGCAAATCGACCGGTCAATAGAGGTCCAAGCAATTGCGGGTGCCACGGCGGCAGCTTCGCCGCCGCACTCCATGGCGCTTCCCGCATTCTCATGGCGCGGACTGAGCACCTTCAACCAATCCCAACGGTCCGGTAGCAAGGTCGAATATTGTGTCCGGCGCCTAGCGCGGGGGAAGGTAGAAACGACCTCCGGTACCGTTTCTCCCAACCAAACTTGCGTGCGAGTTCGTGGCGAAAGCTGGAAAGAAGAGTGGCCCTCCAGCATGTTCGCTGGAGGGCCATTGCCTGGCCGCGATGGCCGCGAGTTCTCAGTCTACGGCCCGATGCAACTGCTCTGACTAGAACTGCTCGTGACATCCTGGCACCCCGGCTTATAGCACTGGTAGATGCCATTGTAGGTACCCATAGTTGGCCCTTGTCTCTGTCGTATGGCGACAGTCCCGAATACGAGACCTTGCGGAATGTTCAATTGCCCCGAATTAGCGCCAAACATAATGTTCACCAGCGAGTCGGTTGGAAATGACTCGGTCACATACTCGGTGCCCTGATAGTCGATCGTGCCGCCCAGCACATAAATGTCCGTCTTTCCCGGATTCCCGAAGGAAGGAAAAATCTGATAGAGGTTGCCGTCGGAGACTACTGACGAGGGGTAGGAAGCGTGGCAACTATTGGCGTAGTTATATTGAGGGTCAAGGAAACTCTCGAACATGCCGAGGTTGTCGAGGGTTAGCACCGGCTGTTGCTGGTACGTGTCCAGGCCGTAAAACTGCGGCACCAACTGCGCGTACACGGACCGTTGTGCACCGGCTGACAATATCGCTGCAAACTTGTCGGGGTCCAGCTCATTGCTGAAGCCCCAGCCTGAGTCAGAATTTGCCGTTCTGCTCCCCGTTGCCGACAGCTTGCCCCAGTCGCTGTAGATAACGTTGAGTGTGCTGTCGTAGGAATCGGCAAGATTCTGGTAGTACGTGCTTTCACTTGCCGAAAGCTGCCCCAGGGTAGTATCGAAAGCGCTTTCGTAGTTGGGAGGTGTTGGAGGCTCGGTCATGGACCACCAAGGCTGCTCCGCTGATCCTGTCCACACTACGCCGCTCATGACCCCCATGGCCGCCCCAGCCTCCGCGAAGTCAAGCGGCCCGAACGCGGCACCGAATATGGAGGTAATACCCGCGATCAGGTTCATCCAGTCGAACGACGACGCGTTCACGCTGGTGGTGTTCTGCACTGGGATCGCCTGATTGTTCAGAACCTGGTAAGTCGCTGCAATTATCTGTTGCGCTAGCCCGCTGGGGCCACGCATCAGACTGTCGAGCCCAGGCATGCCGAGATAAAGGTCCGTATCATGGAGCGCAGTGAGCTCTGAATAAAGCTCCGCATCCACGTCTGCCAGGTCTTGCGCCGTGAAGCCAACATTACCGCCAGGGTAGGCGCAGGGTGAATCTGTCACGGAATTGGGACAGAGAAAGTCGGTATTGTGGCCCGCCATGTCCGAATTTCTCGAAGGACTGAAGTACCAGGCGCGCAGGTCGTCGCGCAAGCTTCCCGTCTCACCGTAATGGTAGTTCAAGAACTGATAGCTGGCCCAGTGATAGGCCGCCATGTGTCCCGGGGTATCGGTCAACGGCCAATCGATGGGGGCTTGAGTGCTGATTGTGTAGAAGTCGTAGTTGATGCTCAGGCTTTTAGCGCCGGAGGCATTCATCAACCCGTCTTCTTGAGACACGACGGAGGGAAAGTAGAGGCTCTGATTGTTGCGCGCCATGACGCCGCGGACAAAACCGGTCTGCCCCTGCTGACTGAATAAAGACGAGGAATTGACCACGCCTGTCGAGAAGGGGTTGTTATAGTAGTCGGTAAGGAAGATCCCGGGAGCAATCAGCGTATATGTCGAGTTGCTCGTCGTGAGCGACTGGAATGTGTAAGGAGAACCCCCCATCTCGAAGAGTTCCTGTGCCAGGTTGGAAGTCATTACCGAAGCGCTCTGGAATGGGAGGCCGTACGTAGTGAGAACGGCCAGTTGACGTGTCGTGACGCCACCGAGCGCGACGGCCAGGTTATTGGCCGCGGTGGAAGCAGTGGCCGGATCGGAGTCGCCGGTGGGGAAAAACTGCCCGCAATTCTGCGCGAATCCGGACGGTTGACATGGACTGCCGCTGGCCGTGCTGGCGTCGATCGGCAGCAAGGTCACTCGGTCCAAAATGAGAAGCCAAAAGCCATTCGCGGAGCCGAGAGGAGGCCCCCAACCATGAACATCACCGTTTTCGCTAATATAGACATTACTATTGCCGGTGTTGGGGTTATTCGGGTAAACCTCGAACTGGAGATTGCCGCCGGCGTGGAAATTGTAGTTGAGGAATTGATCCTCGACCAGTAGACCGTTGGCGAAAGGAATCTTCAAGTAAGGCTTGCCGAGGTCGCTTGCAAGGTAGTAGCTTTCGTAGGCGCTTCCGGGTGCGGCCCCCGAGACCCCAATCGCGGCATACCCCTGAGGTGGATTGAACAGGCCAGGAGGGACGCCATAGTTGGTGCCACCGATGCCCCGGGTGTCGAGACCGGCGTCGGCATTGTTATACAACGTGGTCCCCACCAGAACAATCTCCGCGCCGGGCGTCAGGCCGTTAAGATCACTTTTGAGCGCGGTCGAGTCGGAGGGACACAGGTAGCCGTCTTCTTGCATCGGGTTCAAGCGGTTCAGGACCACCACTTGGTAACGTGAGGTGCAGGGAGTGTCGCTCGCTTTTGGGAACGTGGTGTCGCGGTACGGCAGCGAGTACTGGGTAGGGTCGAGGGTGTCCTGCGTATTGGCCGGCCAGCCCGTCGTTAAAGTCACCCACGGCTGGGCCCCGCCTGGATTGAGCGAGAGCCCGATGCTGGGGGCTAACCATTGAGGCTTGTCTTGCCCAGACTGTAAACCATAGT
Organism: Terriglobia bacterium; assembly: GCA_050010015.1. GTDB lineage: Bacteria > Acidobacteriota > Terriglobia > UBA7540 > UBA7540 > CAVROP01. Next base: position 31,841 of record JBEKLY010000037.1, on the reverse strand, counting down.
GGTAAGCGAAGTCCGCTTGCGCGATGTCGACACCGCCTCGGGTACCACTCGCGAACGCCACGAGCCGATTCTGGCCGCTGCGCAGGCCGTCCGCCGGGGTGAGTTCCATGATCCACCGACAGACGACTGACCCGCATGATTCTTCCGTGGCGTGGCCGGTCAAAGTCGTCCCGTTCAAGGTTACGCGGAGCGTCTTGGGATTTACTTTATTGTCCATTCTGACGACGGCCTGCACGTTGAGTCGGTCGCTGATGATTTCTCCTGCTTTCGGCTTCAGAATGGTTACAGGCTGGAGTGCTGGCGGAAGAGTTATAGCATCAGGCAACGACGCGCTGAGAGATTCACGCTGATGTTGCGCAACAGGGTTTTCGGCGCCGGAGGCGGCGACCGATGCCGCTCCGAGAAGAACAGCGAGAGCAACGTTGCTTAATTTCATTTTTGTGATCCTTTCCTGAAAGATGATAGGGGCCGCATCGAGCAGCCGATCTGAACCGGTAATGCATCCCGGAACCGTCAATTCCAGCCTCAACAAAAGTGGACGTGTCGCCCCCCTCGAAGCTTGCCGGCGCCTTCGAACCGTCCTTGGATTTCTAAAACGAAATCTGCACTGTGTTCAAAGCACTGGTGACGCTGATTTTGAAGCCCTTCTCGGTAATTTGAATCGCCGGCGCACCGCTGGTAATCGGATCCTCGAGCGCCGTTACGGCCTTTACCATTGCCGGCCGCCCTGCGCCCAGGGTAACGGTGAGCGTCTGCGGCGAGTTGGAGGGCTGATAAAGGCGAAGGATCAGTGTTCCGGGGACGACATCGCCGGGCTTGGCCGTTTGAATGACGCCAGGCGAACTGACGCTGGCGAGGAATCCGGAAGCCGGCATCCTCGAATAGCTCCCCGCCGCTTGGGAAGCGAGTTGCGCAACCGCAGGCGCTGTGTAGTTCAGTGCCTCGTGCAAAGGGTGGCCAGTTTGGGGTGCACCCAGTCCGTTGGGTACGCGGAAAGCATAGCGCAAGGTGTTGGTGTAGGTGTCGGTCCCGTTGGCCCCGCGTTGCGTGCCCGGTGTATTTCGTAGCAGGCACCCTAACAGAACTCCACTCTGATCGTAGCCCCATGCAGGAACTTCGGGATGATAGATGGCCGCGAGCACCGTTCCATTGTTGGCCTGGGGCAGCAGAAAATGATGCGTGGCCTGAAAGATGGGAGGCGGATAGAACGTATGCGGTTGGGCTGAGGTCCAATGACACGGAGTTCCATGCACAGTCGAGCTGACCGGCTGCGCCAGGGGAAACGCGGTCATGATGGAATAGCCAATCCCGAATAATGTGGAGACGTCCGGCGCCGCACCTGTGGTCGTCATGCGGAGAAACGGTTCGCCGGCAACGAGACAATACTCGCGAATAAAGATCTGGCTCGGAAGTGAACTGCCTTCAATCGTTATCGACACCACGGTTTTCAATCTGGCTCGGACCGGACCGGTTTCCAGAACCGACGCGCCAAGCCCGGAGCCGGTGGTCTCGACAGTCAGAGCTGCCACTGCAAAGGGGTTGTACGCATCAGGGATCTCATTGGCGAATTGAAAAATGTTGCCGGAGTCGGTATAGAAGACAAGGTCGTTACCCGTTTGTCCCGCCTGCAATAGTGAGTTGCCCAAGGCATCCGTTAACGAGGAGATCCCCCAATTTGAACTCGCGCTCACTACCACCGTCATATGTTCGTTCTGCAAGGTGTAGGCGGTTGCCCCGGAGCCTTCCGGCGAGACCGTCACCGTTGAGCTCCTATGGACTACCCGCGGCGAAAGCCTTCCGGTGGTATATCCCAGGCTCGGCACCCGGGCCCTGAACACCAAGCCGCCCTCGAAGGTAGCCTGTAACGGGCTGGTAGTGTGGCCGATCACAATGCTGTTCCCGTCCGCCGGCGCGGACGCCGGCAACTCAACCGGGCCTTCAAACGCCACGCCCGCCGGGTTGGCAATAAGAACCTCTCCAGCGCCGCCGGCGGCAGAGGCGGCGAGGCCGTTGAGAGCGGTTACGGTAGCGCTTTGGGCTGCATCATATGCATTCTGCAGATTGGGAATTTGTTCCGTCTGGAAAACGTCATCCGCCGCGGTGCCTGTGATGTAGTCATGGTGCGTGCTGGGCGCAAAGTTGGTCCAGGCCTGGGACACTTGTCCCCAGTACCCTGCCTGAGCTGAGGTGTTCTCGCCAAAAGCGAGCAAGCCGAACACCTCGGCAGCCAGCAATAACCGGGTGGTGCCATAGTGCAGGATTTTCAGGTCCGGCCGGCTCGCATAGTAGCCCATCCAGTAGTTCGTGCCGTTATATGGCTGGGAGGTGAGCTTGCTTCCGGAGGCGAGTACAAGAGACGCGAAATCATCGTAGCTGGCCTCCACCGCGTAGACTCCTCCCGTCTGTCCGCTGGTGTTCCACTGGTTCACGTAGGCCGCCAGTTGCGGGAGGGGATCCATGAAATCCTGATCGATGGGCATGTACAAGTAGTGGGTTGGCGCCCCGGAGAAAGGAGGTGTGAACGTGGTGAAGTCCTTATTGTAGTAAGCGAGGAAATTTTGAATTGCAGAAACCACATTGCCCGTTAAGCCGGTCGTCCCGTTGCCGGGGCCGCCCTGATAATATCCCTGCCCCGCCGTCGTGCCGCCCGGCATCCAATGCGCAAAAACAGTCGAGGCGTTATCGGAAGCACTCCACCAGAAATCCACGCTGCCGCTGAGCATTTCCTCCGCCAGCGTTGTGTCGCTTATGCCGCTGGAGGGATTCCCAGGGGTGATTCCCGGCAAGCGTGAAAAGCCAATGCTGGTCATGCCCAGCGCTTGCACCGCTACCGGGAGCTCAGGATCCTGGCCGAAGTCGTCAGGAATCCAGCAGTGCTTCAACGGCAACAGTTCAGGAAACACGCTCGCCAGCCACAGTTTTCCCACGAGATAGTTGCGAAGAAACCCTTCCCCGGAACAGACCAGGCAGTCCGGTGAGGTAATTCCTCCACCGACGATTCGCAGATAATTGCCCGCCGCGCGAATCTGCGCAACGACGTCGACCCCATTGGCCATTTGAGTGTCGACAAATTTCTTGAAAAAGCCCATCTCGCAGAGCGAGTAGTAAAAATACGGCTGCTTCGCCCCGGGCGCGCTATCCCGGCCGAGCAGCCCGACCGCATCGGCCAGGATCGTATTGACGGCGACACCGTTGCCTCCTTCCGGCTGATCGCCTGGGTTCGAGGACCAGTCGCCCACGAAATACTCGGGGAAGGTGAAGTTCCAGTCCCAATCCATGTGGGCAGCCTGATCCATAATCAGGACATACTCGGCCGATGCCGGGATGCCCAGCCGCTCGCGAATTTGCTGCTCTGTCTCGGAGAAGGCGCTCGCGTAAAGTTTGGCCCACTTCGCCAAGGGAATGGCCCCCGCTGTGGCAGCGGACCAATGCAGGAAACGACGTCGAGTTAACAAACTAATCTTCCCTCCTAATTCTGATGGCCTTTCCATACGCGCAGCCTCTCCTTTCCGTGCATCAGACGATCGTGCCCGTCGGGGGACCGGCGCCCGGAGACCATGACAGCGAATCGGCTCCTTGGATGCGGAGGAGCCAGGGGCGGTTTGATCGCTGGGCCCACCACCTCCTATCCCCTCCTCAACTGAGGAGGAGAGTCATTTTCAAAGGCTACTCGACTGGGGCCCAACTGTCGTCCGGGTCGTATTGTTGGATCGAGGCCACGGTTTTGGCCGTGTCGGGACCCAGGTCTCTTTCATAGACGATACCTTCGGGGCCGATCTGGAAGGTCATGATTCCGGTTTCACCATACTTGACGGGCACGGCGAGAATGGCGAAGCCGTCCGTCATCTTCCCATCCACGACGTAGCCCTTGGCGCCGCCCGGAGCATTGCTACCTTGCCCGGTGAGGATGCGCAGGGTGTAGCCATCAATGGTCAGAGATTCATCCGCAGGCATCGAAACCAGCGAAGTCTTTGGGAACTTGCTCAAATGCCCGAGCGGGCTCCTCGGATCCTCCGATTCGGGCGAAGGCCAATACAAGCCATCTTGATTGCCCGAAGTGCTGACAATGCGACGCGCATATTCCGGTGCGTTGCCCCTGCCTGCGTAGTACATTTCTTGAGCCTTGGCGAGTGCGTAGCAGGCGTCGATGGTCAGCAGTTCGTCCTTGCCAATTTCGCGGGCGCGGATTTCCCGCACTCCCGCTGCCCCGTCGAAGGACCACTGGCCCGAAGGGTTCTTCACGAGAGGCACGGGGAAGGCAAAGTTATCCGCTCCGATGTAGAGAACCCGGCTGCCGTCTGTCATGTCGACCCACCGGTTCATGCGCTGATACTTTGCGACGAAAACGTCCATGGCCGCCTTGTCGGTTTCGTAATCGCCAGCCAGGATGAGGACTTTCGCATCGGGGCCCAGGATGCGCGTCAAGGCATCGAGATCAGCGGTTTTCGCCGCCTGATCGAGGGCAGCACCGGCTTCGTCTGCCGACTTGAACGCCACTTGGGCCCCGCCACCGGAGGCCGAGTTTTTCGACTTGAAACATCCAACCGTTAAAGCGATGGCGGCGAAAGCTACCACTGCGAAGACCGCAGTGACTTTCGACGCTCCCCTTCCTTGTGTTCGCGATCTCATTTTCCATCTCCTCCTGCTGGTCTGATCTCTGTCACCTGAGTCTTACTCATTCATTATCGAATCGCGCCGCTAGCGGCGGCGCCCGCCTCCGCCACCACCGCGACGTGCCATAGGCTCGTGCTGCCGCTCCATGTGTTGTTGCGGGCGCCGCCTTGCCATACTTTGGCGGCCGCGGTCGCTCTCCATTCGATTCGTCCGGCCGTCACCGCTCATGCGCGAGCTGTTCTGCCTGCTGTCGCCCATGCGGTTCTCGTTTCTTGCTTCCTGGCCGAGATTGTTATAACCGCCGGCGGGCGCGACGCCGGGACCGTTACGGCCGGCATTCTTGTCCTGCACGCCGCCATTGCCCCCGATGAGCCCACGATTTCCATTGGCGCCGCCATTCGGTTGATTGCGATCTGGCCCATAGCCGGGGCGATTGCCGTCCGGACGATAAGGCCCGGGGGCGTAAGGATGCGGACCGCTAGGGCCGGCGCCGTGCGCGCCGGGACCCCAAGGGTGATAGTTGTTATAGGTGGTGTTATGGTACGTCGTGTTCCTCGAAATGTAGGTGTTGTGATTGTAGATAACCGTGGTCCCTCCGCCGCCTCCGCCTCCGCCCCAGTGCAGGCCCCAGGCGTGGTAGCCCCATCCCCACCCGCCACCGGCGACAATTCCGCCGCCACCGATGAAGGCGCCGAGCGCCACACCCGCGCCGAACGATAAGCCTGCGGTCGCAACCACCACGGGCGGAGTATAGTAAGGCACCACAAACGGGGCTCCGTACACAATCGTCGGGTTGTATTGAGGAACGTAAACGACTTCCGGATTAGCGGGTTGAATCACGATGGTGCCGGGAGTCGGTGTAGTGACGACGATCTGCGACGTGGTTTGAAGCGTTCCCGCAGCTTGCGCCTTGGCCCGCATCGCTTGCACGGCCGCCATCACTTCGGCTTGTTGGTTTTCATACGCCTGCCCCAAGCTCGAGGTCCAGGGCAGATTCTTTGCCAGCGTATCCATGACCGATGGAAACTGCGTTAACGCCTTGACGCTGGGATCCCACGATTGCTGGTCAACAGCCTGGGCGAGAGCCGCACCGGTAAGATTGGAGTTCTGGTGAAGCCAGTCATCTGCAAACGCCACCTGGTCTGGATTTGTCGAAGCCGCCAGAACTTGGGCCACCAGGGCATCCGGGTAAAGTGCGATGGGAGCAACCAAAGCATTGAGCTGATCCGGAGTTTGAGGCGCTGGGGTCGGACCGGAATTGGTTTGCGCGGCAGGCGCTGGGGGCTGCTGCTCAGGTTGCGGTGGAGGCTGTGGCGCGGGTTGGGGCGGAGGCTGGTAGCTGGCGGTCACGGCCACTACCGGAGCCGCCATCCCAATCCCGGTGGTACGCACAGCTTGCCAACCGGCATGCCGTCCGCGAATTCCGAACAAACCTGCCATGGAGTTTCCGGTGACCTCGCCGCGAAACGTGATGACAGTGCGAGTCTGCGTCTTGATCTCGATATGATGGCCCTTGACCGTTCCTTGAATCGGGCCTGACTGGTCGGGACCCTGGAAGAATCCCCCGAGGTTGTTGCCATACTGTGCGATTTGCACATGCTTCACAACCGTCTGTCCGGTCTCGAGGCTGGTTGAGTAAATCGTCCAGTTGCCCTCAACGTTGTCCGGGGGCACCTGCGCCAGCGCGGCATTCGAAAACGCCAGCAAGCAGAAAACCAAGCCAGCCAGCTTCAGCGTCGAGTAAATTCTCTTCATGAAATCCTCCCTTGAACCCAAATTCCAAACTCGGAACCATTGCCGCCGCCTCTGTCATCCTGAGCGTAGCGAAAGATCTCCGCAGTTGCTAGTAAGTGTCTGGATCAAGCGAACTGCCGAGATCCTTGCACTTAGGATGACAGCGCGTCGCGGGCGCCAGCCCGGAGACCGGCGCTCGATCCACTCCCGGCGCCGGCAGACTACTGCGAGGCCGGGTTCCCGTTCGTGACCTCAACATCGAGGCGCGCCTCCTGCTGTGGGCCGGTAGCCTCCACAAGCACGGCGTAGAGGTGGTGCAAACCAGGAGTGGTGGGCTGCCAATCGAACCACACGCTCTCGCCTTCCGAGCCATGAGCGCCCGGATGAATCGTTTTCTCCCCGATCGCCGGAACTCCCGTGCTAGGGTCGCCGTCAAAGAGCAGAACGTCGCCGGCATCCGCATGAATCGTGTTGCTAAAGGTTGTAAAGCGCAGCTCCTGATGATCGTACAGATAAGCAAGTATCCAACCGGCCCCCAGACTCCCGATGGGGGAACCACTGGTTCGCATACCCTCTAGGGAGTTGAACTCCAGGTAATCCGTGGGAGTGACCGGGGCGCTATCCGCAGACTGAACGGTTGGCGTTGTAATACCAATGTAGCCGTAACCTTCGTTGTTCTGCCCGGGATCGAGGAGGGTTGCGGTGCCGCTGCCCGAATAGGGTGTCCTGCCTGGCACGGAGGACGCGGCGCAGGGCGGACTGGGCTGACAAGTGTTCAAAGTAAACGTGTCGCCGGCGTTGGAAAACTCTCCGATCTGGAAGATGCCGTTAGCCTGGTTCAAGCCTTCGACCCCGCCAATAGTCACGTAATCTCCATACTCGAACTTATTGCCCGGCGCGGTCACCGTCATGGGTGTAGTGCTGGCCACGTTCGTTATGGGCACGGGGTTGCCTTCCCAGCCATAGGTCTCCGGGCCTGCCGAGCCGTCGGCATTGAGAACCACGTAGATGCGATATTCTGAGGTGCCGGAGTAGCGGCTTCCAAAATCGGTCGTGTCCCAGTTGATGTACACGGGAGGCGCGCAGAAGGTCACGCTTGGGTCATCGACGCCGTCCAGGCAGGTCCATTGCACCGGGTTGAGAGACGGGATGGTGGTCTGGCCGATGACTGTGCGCGCGGAGGGTGGGCAGATCAACCCGGACGTCTTGCCCACCGCGGCATTGATGGGATCCGTGCAGAGTTCGCTGTTCGTCCCGCTGTTGTATGGGATGGCCTCGAACTGAACCGGAACGTTGAACGCGCCAAAGTTGGTGCTGTAGTTGTAGATCCGAGCCTCGACTCGGACTGTGTCGCCGGCGGTTGGGAACATGGAGAGAAATTCATAGGTGCCGCTTACGGCATTCGCGGTGGGCTGTCGGAAGAAGAGCCCGCGCATCTGCTTGCGATCGGTGCGGAAATTGGCCTTCCATCCCACCTGTCCGGGAGTAATGATGTAGGAGTCAAACCGCCAGGGCAGGTTAAGCGCCGGATCTTGCTTGCCGCCGTAAAGGTTTGCATAGGTTTGGTAGTTACTAGGGTTCGAAGCCTTTTGGCCGGGATTGGGCACCGCGGACGACATCTTCAGCGTTCCGTCCTGAGTGGTGTAAACCACCGGGTAGAACGGATAGGAGTAACTGGCATTGCCGGCCGCCCGGTTCAGAGTGATCTCCGTCTCGGTTTTGGTCGAATCGCTGCTGGTCTGAGTTCCTCCCCAACTGTTGCTGTTATGGAACGCGAGGGAGCCACAGGCGCGAATTTCGCCGCTGGCTCCAGCCACTTTCCCCGAAGCGGTGTAGCTTGCGGTCACGTCCGCACTCTCCGCCAACTCGTGGGAGTACTGGAAAGAATGCGCGCTACTTATGTCGCTCGAAAACGCAAGGGTCGTGCTGTTTCCGCTGCCATCGAAAAAGCTCTGCGCCGCGGGCACCAGCGGTTCCTGAGGCTGCTTGCCGTCGGGGAGGGTGATGGTGCCAAGATCGGTGGGAATGAACGGGTTGCCCGGTTTGCCCAGCGCCGAGGGGTAGGACAAGATGTTGCCGTTTTCGTGCACCGGTTGGTACCAATCAAAGTTCAGTCCGCCGCCTGCGAAAGGCACTTTGGGGCCCGGGAATACAAGCTCGTAGAAAGTATTCGTTTCGCCCGAGGGCGAGGCGCCGTAGGCGCGATAACGCCACATGTCAAACGTCTCGACTTCGCCGCTCAGATAGTCGTCGTGGTCGGTGCTGCTGCGGGAGCTGATGGTGCGGGTTTTGTACTCCGAATTGTACTGCGATTCGTGCTGGTTATAGTCGTAGCTGCCGGCGACCGTAACGTCCACTTTCGCCTCGGTGCTTGCCTCGCCTATAAAAAACGACGTCTTGTAGCCTACTGTGGCGCCGGCAGAGATGGCAAACGACCCGCCGGTGTTGCGTGAAGCCTCGTCGGTGTCTCCGGTGGCGAAGCTGCTGGTGGTGCCGTTATAGAGGTGGACGTTGTTGGTGTCATGCCGGGTGAGGTTGACCACCGACTTCGAGATCTCGTCCCAGTAAGCGTGCTTGGGGGGTTCCTGCAGAATCACGTCGGTTCTAGCCGTGCCGGTCACGGTCATGTGCGCCGGCGCTCCCAGGTAAAGGCTCTTTCCCTGGAGGTCGTAGGCCACGACCGGCAGTCGCGCCGACAAGTTAGGCGCAAATGCGAAGGATTTATTTACAGAGTTGGACAGGACAGGGCCGAGGGAAGGGTCCACGAAAAAGGTTTGTACCCAGAACTGGCTGAGAGATTGGCCGAGATACGCGTAACTTGGATACGTCGATAAGCCCACCGCCAGAGTCGCAAGGGGAGCGCCGGGCGTGTTGTTCCCGCCCGTTTGGAGGGTGTTCAAACCTTGGAACGCTCCCGCGGCTATGGAGAATATCGGGCTGGCGGGTATATTGATAACAGGAGCGTCGTTAAAAAGTGGGCCCAGGGGAGTTGCGGTGCCCAAGTCGCTGGAATACGAGAGCATCTGGATGTGAAGCCTGGCGGAAGATGTCAGTACTCCGTCGTCAGTATAGGCGATGGCGAGCTGGCGCGTACCTAAGGCGATGCCCGGCGGCTTAAACAGAAACTGGCCGGTGGCAAGCTGCACGATCGGCCGGGTGAAGACGGAGAAGGTTTTGTCAGGGGGCGGGTTGGCCGTCGCGTAGTACTCGTTCACGGGCGCAGGATTGGCGCCAGAGTACTTAAGAACGAGAGCCTCGACGACGTAACGGAGCGGATTCTCGCCCCACCGCGCGAAGCCCAGAATCAGCTCATCCGGCCCCTTTCCATTGAGGTTTCCAGCCGCCGCCGACAAGCTACCAACCACAAAACCGTACCCGCCCGCAAACCAGGAGCTCAGCACATTCAGCGAGTGAACCCCGTTCACGGTCTGATACCGGAATGTGTACACATAGACCGTGTAGTCGCCTAAGGCCGCGAGCGCAATTTCTTGGTTACCATCTCCATCGAAATCGCCGACAGCGAGGGCGATGGTGTTGTCCACAGGGAGAACACCATGCCCGCCGTTTTGAGGACTATTGTTGAAGTACGGGGCGATATCGACAACGTCAAAACTTGTAATGTCCGGGGAAGACACGTTTCCGGACGAGTAATTCAGCACGTCGAGGGTATAGCGGTAATAATATCCGTCGGCCGCCGACACGTGCGCCACCACCACCTCGTTGTGGGGTTGGCCATTCTGGTCGGGGACTTTGTCGAGATCAGCCTGCGCGATGGCGATGAAATCCGAGGCATTTAGTGGCCGAGGGATGAGGGGTGCCGGCAGCGTCACCGAAGGGCCTTCCTGGGCAAAGCTGATGGCCACGGACCCAGACTGAGTGGGAGCGCCGACGCGCGTGGCGTACACCAGGTTATCGTGGTCCGGGGTCAGGATTCTCCCGGCGGCGGCGAAAATCGGATTCCCTGTATATGTCTGGCTTGTTTTGACGACCGTGGATCTCCCGAGACTGAGCGTAGCGTCGCCGTCGGTTTGATAGAACAGGGTCTGAAACGTGCTCGGACCAATAGGTTGGAAACTCCCCACGCCCTGGTCCGGAAACAGCGTATAGCGACCAGCCGGTATGCCCAGGGGGTCGGTGGCGCCCGGCTGAGCGCCCGCGAGCGCCGACGTAGTAGCCACCTGCCCCGCTGCGGCTGATTCCACGCCGCAAGGCTGGTAACTGGTTATCGCCTGCGGTTCCTGCGGTGCGGCGAAGCTCGTTTGAGCTGCGCAAAGGCACAGCGCCATGACAAGAACCAATCCCCGAAACCTGACAAACACGGTCAGGTAGTGGCGACTTGTAGTTCGCATCGGGAATCCTCCTCATTTTTCGGTGTCGCGCTGGCGCCGTGATCGCCTGCCTCTATCTCTTGACCAGTTGGCGCGCTATCCTGAGCGCGTGCCTCTGTAGCCCCACTTGCTTGTGAACCCATGGTCCACGCCTACTTGCGGCCCTGAAAATGGCCCCTGCAGGGGGGCCCGCTGTTTGAACAATCGGAAACGGCGCACGGCCACGTGACATCACGCCGCTACTTCATCACGCCGCAAGTTCCCGAATATCCGACATCGCCCGCCGCAGATACGCCTCCAGCGTTGACCAGATCGTACTGGCTGCGGGCAGGGGGTGTTGCGACGATTGAGGCAGCGCCTGGATCCACAAGCTGCCGGGCAGCGCGGCCGCGAGCGTGCTGTCGCTGGAAGTCAAACCGCTGCCCAGGCTGGATCTCGAGTGAAATTCCTCGAGTGGTCTTCCTTCCAGGTAGCCGCTCGTCACTAACCGCTGAGGGGTTGCAAAAACGCTGCAGCTAGCATTCGCGCAGGTGAACTCGAGGCCAAAACCGGCGGCCAACGGCACCACACCGCCCTCGTTCGTCAGTTCCCTGGTGTAGAAGAGATCCAAGCCAGGCAGGCCCTTCTGGTCTTCCCCGGGCTGGGTGAAAAACAATCCTGTTATCCGATTCGAGGTGGGGGAGGCGGTATTGTAAGTCGCACCAGGGCGGCTTTTGCCCGCATTGGTGATGATCAGCACGTCGCTGTACGTATTCGAGTCGACATCATAGATGAACCTGCCCCCGGCGATTCCGCCGTCACTGAACTGCACATCCCTCAACTGCCAGAAGATGTGCCTTGCCGAAGCCTCAACTGAGAAAAGAGACACTCCGCAAACTACCAGTAATAGGACACGTAGCCTCATTGTTTTCCCCCTCCTTTGCGGGGCGAGATTGGCTTAGTGACTCGGTTCGTTCGGTTAAGTTGTCCGAAAACAGACAGCCAGGGTTGGGCAGCCGCAGCTCGTACATTCCCTCTAAGATCCTCCAGTACGGTTCGCTGGCCAGCCCGCCTGATGGACTCATTGCAAGGCAAGGGCCACACGCAACTGCCTGACACATTTAGACTTGTGGCCTTCGAGGGTTCACGGCTCTTCAAGAATTCACGAAAACTCGGGAACGAGGTCTAGAGAGTTTTCGATGAACGGCTTGACGCGCGAGCCACCGATCGGATTTTGATGTATAATAACGTGCATACAGAGGTATTAGCTTGCGATCTGAATCTTTGCTCTCTCTTGCCGCACAGGTGAGCGGCGAGCACCGCGCCAGCGACGTCCTTGAGGGCATGGTGCGCGGGCTTGCCGCCCAATCGGGCGTCGCTTTGGCGCGCATCTGGCTGCTTGTGTCCGGCGACATGTGTGGCGGGAATTGTTTTGAGCGCACGGAATGCCATGATCAAACGGAATGTTTTCACCTTGTTGCCAGCGCTGGAACTTCTAAAGACAATACTGAAAACTGGTCGTCGACCCGAGGCCACTTCCACCGAATTCCCCGAGGTCACCGTAAAATCGGGTCTATCGGCGCAACCGGCGACTCGATTCTGATTCAAGACCTGACACAGGAAAACCAGTGGGTCGCCCGGCCCGATTGGGTCGCGAGGGAGGAAATTCGCAGTTTTGTTGGCCACCCGCTAGTCTTCCGGGGGCAAATCCTAGGCGTCTTGGGCGTCTTCAGCCGCGAACCGCTTTCCGAACAAGAATCTGTTTGGCTGCGCATGTTTGCGGACCAGGCTGCCGTCGCGATTTCGAACGCCAGGGCGTTTGAAGATTTGCAGCGAGTGGAAGCAGCATTTGAGCAACGCGCACAGGAGCTCAAACAAGTGGTCGATTTGGCTCCGCTGCACATGTTTATTTGGGAAGCTGATGCGAAGGTGTCCTTCGGTAACCGCAGCGCAAACGAATACTTCGGTCCCCTGCCGCCAAAACTCCCCCTCGAGTTTCTGGAGTCGGTGACACATCCGGAAGACGCAGAGACGCTTAAGAACGGAATAAATGTAGCGATGGGGCGCGCGGAACCGTTTGAGAAGGAAGTTCGCCTGCGCCGGCGGGATGGCGAGTACCGTTGGTTTCTCTATCGGCTTGATCCTCTAAACGACAGACAAGGGCATGTGATCCGCTGGTGTGAGACGGGAATCGACATCGACGACCGGAAACGAGCACACGACCGATCGCAACGCGAAAACCTGGTTCTGCGAGAGGAAGTCGACAAAGCTTCTATGTTTGAGGAGATCATCGGCACCTCGCCCGCTCTGCAGGCCGTCCTGAAGCGTGTTTCCAAAGTCGCGCCCAGTGACTGCACCGTCTTGGTCACCGGCGAAACCGGTACCGGCAAGGAACTGATCGCCCGTGCGATTCACAAGCGCTCGCCTCGAGCATCCCGACCGTTCTTGAGCGTCAACTGCGCGGCAATTCCGCGCGATCTGATTGCTTCGGAGTTGTTCGGCCATGAGAAAGGCGCTTTCACAGGAGCTCTGCAACGGCGTTTGGGGCGTTTTGAGCTGGCAGAAGGCGGCTCTATTTTTCTGGACGAAATCGGCGAGTTGACACCGGAGACCCAGGTGGCGCTGCTTCGTGTAATACAGGAGCGTGAGTTTGATCGTGTCGGAGGTAGTGGTCCGATCCGCGCAGATGTTCGTGTAATCGCCGCTACACATCGTGACCTGCCGGCCGCCGTGGCAGCCGGGACGTTTCGGAACGACTTGTTTTACCGGATCAATGTGTTTCCTGTGGAAATTCCTCCGCTCCGCGATCGGAAGGAGGACATTCGATTGTTGGTGGAATACTTCATTGGCCGCTATGCCAGTAAAGCGGGAAGGAAATTCACCGGCATCGAGAAGAAGAGTTTGGCGCACCTGGAATCTTATTCCTGGCCGGGGAACATTCGCGAACTCCAGAACGTCGTTGAGCGCACGGTTATCCTCTGCGACTCCGATCAATTTGCCATCGACGAGAGTTGGTTTTCCGTAAACCCCAGTTCAAGCCGGCCTTTGCCCGAGGATCTTGTCGCTCAGGAAAGAGAACGCATCGAAACCGCCCTGGCCCAAACTCGAGGCCGCGTCTCGGGGCCTTCCGGCGCAGCAATCAGGTTGGGCATACCCGCGTCCACACTCGACTCCAAAATCAAGTCGCTGAAGATCGACAAGCGACAGTTTCAGACCCTTTGAGGGTCGTTTCAAATCCCTCACGAAGTTTCGTGAAATCCCGAATCCGTCGTGAGCCTCATTTCCAGCCCTTCTCTTGTTTTTCTTCCAGCTAGCGTTGGCAGCAGTCTTGCTTGTCATCGGTGAGGGCACGTCTCTTGCGCCACTGCCGTTTTGAATTCTCAATCTGACGTGGGGGCGGGAAGAAATCCGCAGTGAAAGGAAACCCGGAAGGATAAATGTGGAAACTGCGAAAACTGACGGACCGTGACTGCATAGTCCTGAACATCAGCGGTCGCATCGTGGCCGAGGAGTTGTCTGAACTGGAAAAGGCTGTGCAGTCGGAAACGACGGGGCCTCAGAAAGTCGAACTCGACCTGGAGCAGGTGAGCCTGGTTGACCAGCAGGCGGTCACGTTTTTCGCCCGCTGTGAGGCCGCTGGCACTCAGCTGCGCAACTGCCTGCCTTACATCCGCGAGTGGATTGCGAGAGAAAGCGTCAGACAGAATCGCAAGCGCGAATCCTAACAAACGTGAGACAGCAGAAAGTAAATAATCCGATGAATGAGGACAACATGCTCAAAAGACTATTTGCGGTTGTGGTCATAGCAGGCTTGTGCTTACCGGCCATCGCGGTGGAGCGGAGGCACGGCATTCTGGTGGGGGAAATCACTAAATTGGACTCTGCAACCAAGACAGCCGTCGTCAAGATAGGCGACGGAACCGAACATACCTTTCACTTCGTGGAGCGAACTACGGTCCATGGCACGACCGAAAGTGCCGAGGACGCGTTCCACGGGTTGAAGGAGGGCAGCAAGGTGGCCGTTCACTACAGCGCCAAGGGAAGCGAGGCGACCGCCGAGGAGGTCGACCATATTGGAGAGGGTGGCCTGAAGTCGACACAGGCAACTGTTGTTCATATCGATCGGGGAGCGAAGACGCTCGCCGTCCAGACCGAAGACGGCACCAAGGAAACCTATCATCTGACCGATCGCGCCGCCAGGGAAGCGGGAAAGGACATTGCCGAGGCAAGCGAGAAATCCGCGAAGGTCACCGTTTACTACACCGAGGATGCCGGCCACAAGGTCGCCCATTTCTTCGAAAAAGCAATCTAGCGATGAAATGCATTCCCACGCAAGCAGAACGCGCTGAGGGCTCGGTAAGCACGAGCAGCCACCCAGATCGCGCAGCTAACTGTCAGTGTTCATAGCGGAGAATAGGCGGCCGGCGAATACTGATAACGGCCGCGCAGGTCATAACGGAAGGCGCAGTCCGCGCAAACGGCAGCGACTCGTAGCAGCTAATGCCCCTTACTGTATTGAGGGTCGCAGTCGAGACAACATTACCATCTCACACATCTGAGCAGAAATTGACCCTGGCAAGGAGCAGAAAAAATGAGCTCATCAACTTCCTCCTACATTGGATCTCTGCCCGATCATTTTTCCATCGATAGCGATGGCGGAACGAATTACGTGATACCGATCGAGGTGCCACCAGGAATTGCAAAGATGATGCCGAAGCTGTCGGTTGGCTACAACAGTGGGGGCGGTAATGGCCTCCTGGGGGTTGGCTGGCGGCTGCTGGGACTTTCCGCTGTCACGCGGGTTAAGGCCACTCCCGCTCAGGATGGGTTTCATGGCACCGTGAACTTTGATGCGAACGACCGTTTCGCTCTGGATGGCCAGCGGCTCGTGCCCGCCTTGGGCCTTACGTATAACGACGTTGGCGTCAGTTATCGCACGGAAATTGAGAGCTGGCACAAGATCGTTCCGCAATACGGAAGTGGCGGCGCCGCCAACGGGCCGCAATCATTTCTGGTCTACAGCCGGGAGGGAAATCTGTTGGAGTTTGGGACCGCCGGCAACGCGGCCGTGCCTGCCTCGAGCGATCCCACGAACATTCGTATTTGGGCGCTGAATAAAGTAACCGACCCTAATGGCAACTATTTGACGGTCACTTATGACTTGGACCCAAATGATAACGCCAACTATCCTGCCAGCATCGATTACAGCGCCAACGACGCCGCCGGTGTAACGGCACAGCGATCTGTGAAGTTCAGATATGAACCCAGGACGGACTCCGTTCCGCAGTACCAGGGCGGCGGTGTTTCGACCATGAGCCGCCGCTTGCAAACTATCCAGACCTTCCTCGACGGCAATCTCGTTCGCACCTACACCTTTTCTTACGCTTACGGGAAGGCCACTGGCCGAAGCCAATTGCAGTCGATCACGCTATCGGACGCCCAAGGCTTGACTTTGCCCGCCACTACCTTCGGGTGGCAGGATAGCGATCCGGGGATATTCAGCCCCGCCGGTAGTCCCACCAACACCGGTCAGAACTTTCAAGGGTCTTACTTTGCCATGGACGTGAACGGCGACGGCTATGTTGATCTGGTGAACGTATATGAAAACGCCAACAAAGTGCAAATCACCGTCTTCCTCTCCGACGGGACGGGGTTTTCGTCCCCCGGCATCGTGAGCCCAGTTACAAGTATTCCATATTTCTCAGGCGCTCAGATCATCCCGCTGGACGTGAACGGCGATGGATGTATGGACCTGGTCTACGCCTATAAGAACGGAAACTACCTCGGCCTCACTGTCTTCACAGCGCAGCCGAGCAACCAGGGCTGGACGCTGGAGCCTGGCCCTCTGAATGGTGGCTGTCCTTCAAACATTCCTTACGGGAACTTGTATGCGATGGATGTCGACGGCGATGGACTTTCCGATCTAGTGTGCGTCTCGAGCTCCAATAACATCCTGAAGCTGACGACGCTGTTTTCAGACGGCAGCACATTCTCGCCCTCCGCAACCGACCAAACGGCGGCCACCAAGCCGTTCTATGCGGGAGCGCAGCTGCAGGGCTTGGACTTCAATGGCGATGGGATGATGGACTTGCTCTACGCATACCAGCAGGGCACTTCGACCGCCTTCGTTCTATACCAGTCTCAGGGGAGGAATGGGTTTGCGGAAATGCCGTCCAGCCCGCTTTCTTCTGGCACCGTGACGCCGCACGGAACTCTGCTTGTGTCGGATCTTAACGGAGACGGGCTGGATGACGTAGTGCAAGCTTACCTGAGTAACGGCCAATTAGTGATTCAGCCGCTGATATCTAACGGGCGCTCTCTCGAGATGCTAGCGGCCCAATCCTTCAACATCCCCAATTTAGGTACGGCGCTGCCGACACTGCTTCCCATGGAGGTTAACGGAGACGGGCTCCCGGACCTGGTAGTGGCGCACGGAGTGAGTAATCAGCTTTCTCTTAATGTCCTGCTTTCAACCGGCTCCGGATACGCTCAGCCTTCCGCCGTAAACCAACCAAGCCAGGTTCTTCTTGGGAGCCTCTTGCCGATGGACTTCAACGGTGACGGCAAGACTGACTTGCTGGTGGCATCACGCGCGCAGACGCTCACCCTCACCACAGTGCCGTCCAATACGCTGTTCCCGGACCTGATGACCACGATTACGAACGGGCTGGGAGGCAGTTATTCCATCACCTACAAGCCGCTTACGGATGCGACGGTCTACAGCAAGGGTGGGAATGGCGTCGAGGACAGCGTGGAAGCTCGCGGTGTTTTTAGTACGGCGGTTTCCGGGGTCAGCTATCAGATAAGTTCGACGTTTTCCTCCACGGCGGCCACTGCCGGCGCCTCCTACGCAACGCGGAGAGTCCGTTTTCCGAAGTATGTGGTTGCTGAATACACCAAGAACGATGGACGTGGCGGCGCTTACACCTATCGGCAGTTCTACACGGGGGCCTTGGCTGATCTGACAGGTAGAGGTTGGCTGGGCTATGAATCCGTGTCGACTTCCGATTTGAGCACAGGCACGACGACGCTGGCCGCTTACAACCAGTTGTTCCCTCTTTCGCATTTCACAAGCTCTTCGACCCTCATGAAAAGTGCAACCGGCTCCTCCCCTGCCCTTTTGATGTTGAAGACCTCACTCGGTTACGACCCCGTGGAAAACGGGCCTAATACGGGCCCTGGCATCTACCAGGTTCGGCAAACCTCAATGCAAACTGATTTCTACACCTATGCTGCACTGGACCCAGGCTCTCCGGATTGCTCGTTTGTTAAGACCTTCAGTAATTTCGATGACTACGGGAATGCGCAGCTCATCGCGCACACCGGAAACGCTCTGGCAGCGGAACTGTACGTTTCGAAGACTTACCGAAACGACCAGACTCAATGGAGTATCGGCTATGAAGAGAGTTCAAAAGCGACCGCCGACAGCGCAGGGGCACAGGTGTTGTCATGGACGCAAGCCTTCTACCTCCCGAATATGAGCGTGGAAACGTCCTCCCTGTGGCACGATCAGACAAAGCAGTTTTTGACCACGAAGTACGGCTATGATCAGTTTGGCAACCGAACCAGCATCGAGAGCCCTAACGGCAGAATCACGAATATGGTTTTCGAGCCGACGTACCACACTTTCATCCAGAAGAAAACGGAAGTCGCGGGAGGCAAAAGTCTGTCGTCGTCCTTTGTGTATTACGCTGAGAGTGGCGAACTGCAGTCCCACACAGACGAAAACAACGTTACGTTTTCACAACAATTAGATGGCCTCGGGAGGGTCATTGGGAAGACTGGCCCCGACCCTTCGGGTGCGACTGTGCAGTTCATGAGCCGGACCTGGGAAACCGACCAGACTGGGGTCTACGAGCAAGTGAACACGCTGCTCGACTGGAAGGGCACGACGGCCTGGGACAAGAAGTATCTGGATGGCTTTTCGCGCGTTTATCGTACCAGTTCTCTCGGTCCGGATGGCGTCCGTGCTGTCCTGATTGATCAATCGTATAACAGCAGCAACCAGGTGGTGCAACGATCGCTCCCCTATTACGAAGGAAGCACGCCATCTTACACTCAGATCTATTTTGATGAATATAAACGCACGATCCGGTTGCAGGAGCCTTCACCGGTAGATGACGGGACGACTGTCATCACGACCATCGACTACCAGACCACAAACCATGTGGTGGTCACTCAGGCATCCGGCACGCAACAGGCTCTCAAGACAACCTATGACTACGCCTATTGCAATGGAAAGCAGCTTGTCACCAAGCGGACTGACGCCATGCAAGCCTATACTACTTACGCCTACGACGGTCTGGGACGCATGACGAGTGTGGTCGACCCGGGCGGCGTGACCTCCACCACCGGATACGATACGGTCGGCCGTCCAGTTTCGTTCGCTTCGCGTACCGATTCGGCCGTTCTCTGGAAGAAAACGTACAGCTACGACGACATAAGTGGAAAGGAGACGCATCAGGATGCAAAGGGCAACCAGATTGTGATTCAAAAAGATGCGTTGGGACGGCCCCTCAGCAAAACTGCTACGGCGGTTGACGTCCCAGGAACGGAGACGACAAATTTCATTTTCGACAGCGCGCAATCTTCATATTCGCAAGGCCGGATATCTTCGGTGACAATGCCGGACGGCAGCACCTACACCTACCAATACGACGCTTACGGAAATCAAACCTCCATCAGCTTGTCCGTCGATGGCCACAACTGGACCGTGCAGCATAGCTATGGCCCTACCAGGAAACTGCAAACACGGACTCACGCGGATGGGGGCGTCGAGACGCATGTTTACACTACGGGCGGTGACCTCTCAGAGATTGACTTGGCGGAGAACGCCCAAGCCCCCGCTTCGCGACTGATTTCCTATGCCGACGTTACAAGCATGGGAAAGCCGCAAGCAATCACGTACTCCAACGGAGTGAGCGAATCCCTGAATTACGGAACGCTCGGGCAGCTCAAGTCGCAAACCGTAACCGGACCTGGAACTACCGCAATATATTCGGGCAGTTTTGAGAAAAATGTGCTCGGGCTGTTGAGTAGCGCGACCGATCCGCTCAGCCAGTCGCAGCAAGTATTCGGTTATGACGGTGTCGGCCGGCTCTCGGGAGTATCCGGAGGAACGACCAGCAGGAGTTATCAGTATGATTCCGCCGGAAATATCAGCCTGAAGGATGGGATTCAATATGTGTCGGCAGGAAACGAGGTCGGCACCGGAACGCAGAACGGAAGCACTGTGTTCCAGGGAACATTTGATCCAAATGGAAATATTGCTCAAGCAACGCGGAACGGAGCGACAACTAAATACCTCTACGATGCCGAAAACCGCCTGGCGAGTGCCGGAACGACCACCTTCTCCTACGACTATTCCGGTCGCAGACTGAAAAAGCAAGTTTCGGGAGGGCCGACGGTTTATTCCGTCGCGCCTTACTACCAAGTGGCGGTATTCCCAGACAACAGTCAGCAGCACACGAAACTGGTTTACGGCGATGGAGGCGCGCTGGTCAGTGTCACGAGCGTTGACGCGGGTAGCCCTCCTGCTTACAAGGGTATTGCAGCTCCAGGGGTTTTTTATAACCACCCGGACCGGCTGGGCAGCGTCGTCCGCCAAACCGATGGACAAGGGAAGCTTGTCAATTCTATTGACTACGACCCGTTTGGAGCTGTCTCAAGTTCCAGCCAGGTAGCTACCGTCCCCGCCATGTTCACGGGAAAGGAATGGGACGATTCCACCGGCTTGTACTACTTTGGGGCGCGCTATTACGATCCCGTGCTGGGCCGCTTTCTCACGCCGGACGACCGTACGGGTGGGCCAATGGGGTCCCGTGACGTGCTCCATCCGTACGCCTACTGCACAAACGATCCGGTCAACTATGTCGACCCGTTTGGGCATAGCATCGGCGGATTCTTTGAAAGCGCCTATTCTGACGTGGCCAGCTTCGCAAGCACTCAGGGAGGTCACTTCTTACACGATCTTGACCAGTTGCGGTACAACCGGACCTTTGAATTGGTCACTTCCTTCGTTGTCGACGGCGCTTTGATCATTGGCGGAGGCGTCGCGCTATTCTTTGGTTTCGGCACATTAGGCTCAGCACTCATGGGTGCTGGCATAACTGGCCTTGTCTATGACATCAAAGTGGCCGCAACCGGGCAGAGCTTTTCCTGGAAAGACTGGGGCGAGCAACTGGCGATCGGCGGCTTAACGGGACTCGTCGCGGGCGGCATCGCTGCGGGCGCAGCCCTAGCGGCAGACTCAATTGCGGAAGCCGGCACCTCTGCGGCCAACGCCGCCTTCGAGATTGGCGCTGCGGGCCGCATGACGCTCAACGTCGTCGCCGGGGCAATCGGCGGAGGCGCAGGAAATGTTGCAGGGCAAGTACTGGCCAACGAATTTTCCGATAATTTTACCGGCCAGGATGTCACCGCCGGCCTGGGGTATGCCGCCCTAAGCGGAGTGGTTCTGGGCGGGGTTGGAACCGCCATCGGCGAGGGAACGACTCGGGCATTGTCATATGAGCCGAATTGGGGAAGCGCCACGGTAGAACAGGAAGATAAGTATACGGACCGCCTCTGGACACGCACGGATGATTTTAAAGTCACAGGAAGGGATCTGCCGTTCCAGCGTGTATTGGACGACACGCCCAAGAACAAAGTTTTGGTTTTCTTGCCGGGGTATGTTGCGAATTGGGCTGCATTCGGCGTGTCCGTGACCCAGACCTTTCGACCGTCATGGTTTCCGACCTGGTAAGGTACGGCAGCCGCGGCCGGCGCAAACCAGGCGCCTGCCGTCGCTTCGGCATTTGACGCACGGAGTTTGCCAAATCAATTTGGAGGAAAGATATGAATCCACAACGTCCACCGCTCAGTTTTGCCGGAGATTCGTCGGGGCCGCTGGCAAAGCAATTAGCTGGTCATGTCCAACTTGCTCAGTTTTCGGGCTCGCTGGCAACGGACCAGCAAGGACTCTTGATCGATGGCCAGACAGCCACGACGGTAGGAAGCTCCGCTATGAAGCAGGTGCTGGAGTCGGGACGATTGCTTGCCATAAGCCGCCCTACTGCCGACCACACTAAGACCTTACTGGCCCTCACGGGTCAAGCCCCTGGAGCTAATGTTCCACTAATCACTTACAAGAAGCGTGCCGATAAGCCTGGATACCATTGCGTGCTTGTCCCGGACGGCACGATGAAAACCTGCACAGCAGGTGAGTCAGAGGCGGCCCAAGTTTCTTCGTCGCCTGTGGACGTCCAGATTGGAGCACATCTGGCCGAAGCACTCGGGGCCTCCGCACCGCTTGGAGCTGCTCCTCCCGGACTGGTCCCCCCTTTGGGATCAGTTTGCGGTTACTCAAGTTTCCAGGCGCCCGTGTCCTGGGATCCCGGTTATCCCAACATTAACGGCGCTTGGGATGACAATACAGCACAACAGAATACCCAGCCGATCAATAACCAATACCTGACCGAGTTTTTCGTTTATTGGGTGAACGGCGGGAATGCACCCTATTATCTCGTCATTCTTCGCGAGACCGGTTCCATGGCAATTGGCAACGTCCTCGCCAACGTCGGGAGCTCGCGGGGTTGGTTTCAGTTGATGTTTCAAATTGAACCAAACACGCTGAGTTATGCCAATAGTCCATCCTCCGGGGTTCAGATGGTTGCACACGCCCCCCAGAGTGGCAGCAATTCCACACAGCTTCCCGTGATGATGCAAGTCGCGATGGTTCTCAATGCCAATACCGATCAAGGAACGGGGTCTGTGCCCTTCACCGCTACGGTCCAGGATTTCCTCAATTATCCCAGCTGGGGAATACAAGACAAAACTTCCGGAGCAGGCAGTTCTTGGCTAGCCTATCAAACCTCCGGCTGGAATCCCGTGCAGTACGCCCCGGCCAACGCCTCCACCTGGTGGGTAGCCGTATACGCCAACGACAGCACCGGCGACGTGAATCAGATGCCTGATCAGTCGCTTGGCTCCGTTCAGTTCGAAGCACTAACGTGTTGGACATTTAGCCCGCCTCTATTCGAGCCTCCTGCCACTGCGCCGTTTCTCCCGCCGCCTTCTCAGGGAATGGGATTCGCGGGAGGTTGGACTCAGTGGATTGGATTTGTCCATAATTGGGCGGGCTGCCATGGCGCCGCAGGTGGCGAGCACCACCACATCTGGGGACCCGCTTGTGGATGGAGCTGGAACTGGGGCTTCGACCTCGGAGCCGTTGCCGCTCAACAGAATATTGGCTAGTCCGAGCTCCCTTAAAGAGTTTGATGCTCGTTCGCTGCTTTTCGCGAGGGCGGGGCTTTAGCGTCTGTGTATGAGGCATGAACATGCGAAGGACAAGAACCAAGCTAACGCTTGCGAATCACGTGCGCCGGGTATCCTGAGGTCCCGGCATCGCAGCCTACTTTCAAGTAGCTTAGATACCTGCTCTGTTTCGATAAGACCAGTAAACCGAAGTGAATGTGTCAAGGCACAGCGGAATCGCTTATTTTGGGGATAGCCCGGTTCAGATGGGCCCGAAGCTGCCGCAGGCCCGCCAGATTCCTTGGTGCTGAGCGTTCGGTTCAGCTCACTCTGATAGACGGCCTTTCGTACCACAAGGGCTTGGGCCCTTGGATCCGGGACGAATCTGCCATGTGGATCCGTTTGGCGGACTTGTCGGCCAAGATGCTGTGGCCCGAGTGCCCCGCTGAAACCCTGCCGGAGTGTGACCTTCTCACCAATAGGTCTTCCAAAGTTCTCCCCCGCCATCACAACTGTGGAAAAACCTAAATTTCGGGACTCTCGGATTACGTGAGTCTGTGTTCAATAAAACGCGAAATTCACGTGACCTTGTGTACGGGACCACGTGAGTTTGTGTTCACCTTCGCGTGACTTTGTGCGATTTTTGATTTAACCCAAGTGTAATCAGCGCATTGCAAAAAGGCCATGTAGTTTACCTGTAGGAGCCAGTAGACTGCCACCAGTAGTAGGCCCTGTGGAAATCTGAGAAAGTCGACCGAATTCGATATTGTCAGATTCAGAGACAAACCTGTTTTCCAGGGGGTCAACTCGGCTCCCAGGAGGACGTTGCGCCACAACTCCACTTTGCTAACCCAACGGCGGGCTCCGACGGCGCTAGGATTCGATACTTAGCCGAGTGAAGGGTCATCATCCGCGCTGCGCAATCGACGCCTGCCGCGCAGGTAAAATCGCCAGCGCGAGGCTCCAATGATTCTCACCACTTTCGCATCGCTCGATATCATCCCTGGAACCCAGTCGCACGTGCAACGCCTTTGTCAGCAACCGACAGGATCCCGGGCCATTAAACGCGTTACGAGGTTAGCCAGCCCCATGTCGGCAGAAATATTTTCCGATTTTTTCTTACTTTTTCCCTTCCTGATGTTCCTTATATAAGTAGAGGGCAAAGATTGAAGTCCTGGAGAGTGAGTGCCAAACCCGACGGCAACCGATCGCAATGGGACTCGCATTCGTCGCCATCGTGGTCGATGGGGTGCGTTCGTTTTTCGATCAGGCGGGCCGAAAACGAACTAGGGCCGCCATAATCCTTAGTGTCGGCATGGCGGGAGGCGTAGTCAACTTGATGGCTCAGCTTTCTTAGTGAGCTTTGCCCTCAGAACGCTGACTTTCCGGTGGACGGAACATATGCGACGGAGAATCAACCTCACTTTTCAATCTTTCACCCGTCCCCCCCACACAACCGTGGGCGTTCCACTCCATAAATCACTGAAGGTGCGCACGCATATCCAATTCCAATCCATCAACAGTATTTTTTCAGATCTTCATTACTTTTTCCCTTTTTGATGTTCCCTATAACAGTAGAGGGCAAATGATGAAACGACGGAGAGTGATAGCCCGGGCCGACCACCGGCGCGATCGCTACTAGCCTCGCACTGGTTGCTGTCGGGGTCGGTTGCCTGATATTCGCCGTTGGTGATGGCGGGACGGAACGAACTTTGGCCGGCGAGTTCATCGGCTTTGGCATGGCGGTAGGTGCGGTTAACCTCCTGGCCTGGCCTCTCCCGCGAGCATTTGATCGCCCCCGCTCAGTTTCTGCGTGGAATGAACTTATGAAACAAGGAATCGTTTTTCGATCCTTCAACGGCCCCGTCACACGCATCGGCGCCGAGAGAAAGGGGCGTGCGGATTCTCGACTTACGCGGTTTATGAATACGTCGATCCCCTCCGTCGCGCGATCGACGATCTTGCACTAACGAAGGACATACTTTCCTTATGAACATTCGACCCGAGCACCTGAGCGCGATCCGCAACCTTGGTTATACCGACACTGAGGCGCGCTTCCTCTACCTCGTGGCGACCCATTCCGGCTACTTTACGCAGCGCCATTACCTGGATTTTGCCCACCTCAACCCAGGCTCTCTGCTGCACAGGTTGACCACCAGGCTCTTGGAACGCCGACACGCGCGTTCCACGTCATACGCCAACAACACCCATGTCTACAACCTCTTCTCCCGTCGCATCTACGGCCCGATCGATAAGGACAACCTCCGCAACCGACGCTTCCTGTCGGTTGAGATGATCCACATCCGGCTCCTGATTCTGGCGTTTGTCATCGCTCACTCAGACCTCGACTACCTTGAAACCGAGGTAGACAAGGTTCGCTACTTTGCGCAGCAAGCGGGTGTCCCTACGGCCTTTCTGCCGGGCAGGATCTATCACGGAATTAAGTCCCTGTCAAAGACGAAACGCAACTTTGTAGACCGCTTCCCGATTTTTCTTCCGGTAGCTGGCAACGCTCTTTCCCTGCCTCCGCTCGTCACGTTCACCTACTGTGACGTACCAGGAACAAGCCTGTCTGCCTACTTTACCCACCTCCAAAAGTACGAACAATTGCTTCGGTGGCTGCCCGATTTCAACTTCATCTTCGCCTCCGCGGAGCACTATAAATTCGAGCGTGCCAGGGAATACTTCACCCAAAAATTCGGTGACGACGGACGCTTCACCAGCCGACGATTGCTCCGCTATTTCGAGCTTCGCAGAATATGGGACAGCCAACAATGTGCTCGGCTAACCCGCGCCGACCGGGACTTTTTACGTGAAGCCATGCGCCAATTTAAGGCTCCACAGTACGAATTCGCATACGAAAAATGGTCCACCGAAGGCCTCTCGGACAACCAAGCGAGGGCCATAATTCAGGGATCCTTTCGGGGGAAAGAAGGAGTTTTCCAGACCTATCTGCAGCCTGAGCGTTTTGCCGTTTTTTCGACCACTTCAAGTCGTGACTATAGAAACAGAGACCGGGACAGGTCCTCAGGCCGGTTTTCCATTTCTGCTTCCAGTGCCTGTGAGCCATAACCGAATGTAGCGTAAAGAACTTAAGGTTACGCGGAGAGGGCGTTTGCGACGTGGCAAAGAACCAAAACTGGCCGGGAGCGACCCCGTTTGGCCGGCCTGTGGCTCGGCCAAACGCCCGTCCGGGCTTTGGAGTCGCTCCCGGCCAGTTTTTGCCGCACCGAACCCAAAGCTCGCGGAGAACGAAAGTGCCAATGATCGACCCACGAACGCCCGAAATTCCCAATCACCGGTACTGCGCCAAGACCACCGAGCAGTCCGCGATCACTCACGAGAAATACGCCGCGAGCCTGCAGACCGACAGCATTGACCGGGTTCTCACCCAAGCGGCGGACTCTGGCTTTCAGAAGAACACAGACTTCAAGGACCGGCTGTCCAACCGATCTGGCACCGCGCGGACGCTACCTGCTACGGCGAAGCGGGCGAAGCCCACAGCACACGAGAAGAAGCTTGAGAGCGAGCACGCTACAGCTGGCGCCACAATATGATCGAGAGGATTCTCCACTCACGAGCCTTCATCGCGGATGCGCTGCCGTGCGACACCCCGGTACGACATGGACAGGCGCACTGCAAAACTCGGCCTTTTCCGCGGAATGTGACTCTCGAAGACAACCTAACTGGAGACACAAATGGAAAACGAACCAAGCCGATCTATCCGACACCCGACTCCTGTACCGGGGCTGCGAATTGAGCGTTGTATCTTAGTCTTCCGTGGTCAGAAAGTGATTCTTGACACCGACCTGGCCGATCTTTACGGGGTCAGCACAAAAGTCTTCAATCAGGCCGTGAAACGAAATCAGGATCGTTTCCCCGAGGATTTCAGGTTCCGTCTGACGCCAAAACAGAAGGCCGAGGTGGTCACAAATTGTGACCACCTCCGTAGGTTAAAGTATTCGACCGTCTTACCATTCGCCTTTACAGAGCACGGAGCCATCATGGCGGCCACCGTCCTCAACTCTGCCAGAGCGACAACTGTCAGCATCTATGTAGTCCGAGCCTTCGTTAAGCTCCGAGCGCTCGTTAACACACAACCGGAGTTCGCCCGAAAACTTGAGGAACTTGAAAGGAGGCTTGTAGAGCACGACGAAAAGTTTGAGGCCGTGTTCACCGCTATTCGGGAGCTCATGGCGCCTCCCGTGGAGCCCCCGAGACGCCGGATCGGCTTTTCGTCCTCGGAGGAGCCACCATCGTGAATTCAACTCAGCAAAGATTCTATCTACCAGGGCCGAACGGCCAGCACGAAATTAATGGCCTCGAAGTGCCCGTCAATGTGAAAACGGCCGCACGGTTTCTTGGTGTCAGTCCGTCGCTGGTGTATGCTTACGTTGAGCGAAAGCAGATTCCCCATTTCCGAATGATGGGTCGCGCAATTCGGTTCAGCCTAGCTGAGCTCGAAAAGTGGCGACGCCAGTTCATTGTGAATGGAGGAATCAATGAGTAGATATGGTAGGCCACGTAAATCGGAAGGGGCGATTTTCCTGCGACGGAAATCGGCCTTCTGGTGGGTACGTTACCGGTACCGCGACGGTCGCATTATCAAAGAGTCCACCGGAACGAAGGACCGCATGGAAGCAGAGCAATTTCTTCGCGAACGACTCGACGCGAGAGACGACGGAACCCTCTCCACGATTCTCTCGAGCAAGAATCTCACGTTCAACGAATGGGCTGACTGGTTCGTCGAGAAGCGGTCGAAGCCACCGTTTAGATCGGAGAATACCCATGCACAAAACTTGAACGCGCTGAAACATCTTCGACCTGCTTTCGGGACTACATTCTTAGCCGACCTTGGCCAGGAGCCAATTGAGGATTACCTGCGGAGCCGTCTTGATTCGCAACGGTGTGTCACCACGAAGTTGGGGATTCGGAAGCTCGGCAAGCTCAAACCTGCGACCGTGCACCAGGAGTTCCGTGTCTTGACGCGAATCCTAAATCTCGCTGTTCAACAGAAACGACTCGCGAGCAATCCCTGTACTGCAGTCGAGTTTCCCGTTTCGGTTAGCCGGTCCACCCGAAAGCCCCATTACATGACTGCCACCGAGCAGGCAGGGATCGAGTTCTGGGCTCCCAGCCATCTGAAGAACGCCATCGTGATCCTTGTGGAGACCGGGCTCCGTCCGTATAAGGAACTCTTACCCATGAGAAAGTCTCAAGTTGATCTTGAGAATTCGCTCGTACACATCTCGGATTCCAAAACTCCGAATGGAATCGGAGACATGCCGTTAACTGATCTCGCGCGTCAGGCATTCAAGGCTCAGGTGGACTCGAATTCGGGCTCAGATTACCTCTTTCCAGCTCTCAGGACACCATCCGCGAAAGCGCACCTGACCTCACTAAGAAAGATCTGGGCTGCCACCCTGAAGCGAGCGAGTGTTCCGTACTTCCCGCTGTACCATCTCCGCCACACCTTTGCCACTCGACTCAGCGCCGGAGGCGTTGCCGACCATTTCGTGACCCAGATGCTGCGGCAAGGCGACGCCAAGGTTTTCAAGAGGTATAGCCAAGCAAAACTTCTGATGATGCGCGAATCGCTGGAACGGCTGGACCGCGCAGCCAACGAACACAGCACGACTTCTGGAACACTCAGACCAAATTAGGCGACTTTTTGGAACACTTTTGGAACACTTTTGATGTTTATCATGGTTATGAAAAATGGGATTGGTTTTACTT
Organism: Terriglobia bacterium; assembly: GCA_050010015.1. Taxonomy (GTDB): domain Bacteria; phylum Acidobacteriota; class Terriglobia; order UBA7540; family UBA7540; genus CAVROP01. Next base: position 3,216 of record JBEKLY010000037.1, on the reverse strand, counting down.
TGAAGGAGTTAGCTGGCGGGGACGACGGGACTCGAACCCGCGACCTCATGCGTGACAGACATGGCCGTTGAGAGATGAGGATTCTTCAGTTCCGCCGTTGAAGAACATCACCCGACGGCTCGAACGGCTCCACCACACAATCAAATCCGGCGTTCTGGCAAGAACGTTCTCTGGCAATACTTCTGGCGCCACGCGTCTTCCCAAGCCTTCGGCTAATTTACGCAGGAACGCGGTGGTGAGAGGTTGCGCGGGCTCAAGATAGGGCGTCGCTCCGCCTTCAGTTCGCACCTTATGCAGCGTGCAGAACGCTTCTGAACTATCGCCGTAAACTAGCACGGCGTGCCTAAGTTTAAACTCGCGAGTTGTCCCGATGCTCACTTGTGCGATCATCGTCGTCTTAAACGCCGCATGGCCACTGCACCCTGTTGCGGCCCTCGCGTGTTCCGAAATTCAGATATAAGTTACCGCCGCATAGACATCTACTGAATTATCATGCGGTTATCGTCAATTTTCAGCTTTCGGCACAAAGGATTGAAAATATGCATCTTGCCAACCAGATATGGAGGCGATGTCGGAAGACTCGGGTACGCGCATGCTGCCAGCACAGACTAAACCTCGACTGTCCGTGTTCCAGTAGGGAGCCATCTTCAGCGGCGTTTCCGGTGTCGGCCGTGAGATTGTTGCGAGCGCCCGCACGAGAAGATCCTTGCCTACGACCTTGAAGATCAGCGCCGGATGCGGGAAGACCAGACCGTTGAGCTTCCGTGCTTCTTTATCCACGCCTCCGAAGAACATGACCCGTCGTTGCGGCGGTGACCACCAGACCAGCATGTCAGGAGTACGCGCCAGGACGTTGTTAGGAAGGATTTCCGGCTTGACCTGTGCTCCGAGGCCTTGGGCAAGAATACGCAGGAAGGCCGTAGTCAGGGCTTCACCGGGGGTGAGGTGAGGAATTCCATTCTCAGCTTGCTTGACTTGATGCAGGCTTGCGAAGGCGCCATTAGCTCCACCCCGATAAACAAGCACTGCTTGGGCAAGCCTGAATTCATGGTTCGCTCCTATGTTGACGTAAGCTTTCATGACTCTCACCTTGAAATGATCCATTGGTCATTGCCAGGCATAAGGTCGATCAGGCGGCTTGCCGCGGCAATGGTCTGGCACGCCACTCCGAACATGTGGAAAGTTCGCTGAACACTGTCCGTCTTGGTGGGGTCAAATGGGATGATCAGGTTGGGCTCCGGTGTCACTTCCATCATTCCCTCAGCCTCTTCATCGAACGAAGCTGAAATTTGGTCAGCTTCAGCAAATACCGCCAGCAGGCAGGGCAAGGGCGGATTGCAGTCCGAGAGCTGTTGGCCGATGTCATCACCAAGCTCAGGTCGCTTGGCCTGGGTGGACAAGTGATCGAGATTGATTGCAGCTTCGATCAGTTTAGCTGCCAGTGGATCGTTGATCTTGTCAATGAGGTGAGCAAGTCCACCCTCATCCAGCGCCGATTGCCGCATGCAAGGTGGGATCGACCCTTGGACATCTGGGATTTCATACTGGTCAGCGTCGGCTTCCTGCGCGGCCCACTCCCGCAGCGTCTCCGCTCGTTCCTCGGCATCACGAAAGTCATAAATCCTCGTCCAGCGGTTGAGGGCTCCGACAAAGAGGTTGAAGAACGTCGCCGGCAGTTGTGGATGAACTTTCTCCAGCAGCTCTAACGTTGGCCCAAAGGTCACACAGCCACAGCTTGCCTCGGAAGGCTCAACAATGAGAAACAATTGGCTGGGCTTGCTTTCATCGCGCTCCGCCCATTCGCATGGAGTGTCGCTGATGCCGGCAACCAGCAGGAAGCGGCGGCGGATGGCTGATCCCCCATGCGCCTTGATCCAGCGCTCAAGCGTAATCCTGATGAAGGATGTTGGGTCGTGTTCCGCCCCTGTCCAATCTCCAGGGATGGCAGTGTCCAGCTCGACGAGAGACTTGGCCAGCATTACAGCCAGACGATCATCGGCAACCACGCGATGGATTGGCGGGACGCCAGCCAGTCGTGGCAGCAGAAGGCCGGTTCCCTGTGCCATCAACTGACGGGAGGAAGCCAGCCGGGCGGCGCAGCGATTGGCGTGCGGTTGTAGGCGCGAGAGCTGGCGTCGACTGCGGCAGCGAACAGTGCGGCTGTGTCTTGCAGGTATCGGCATCTGGCGAACCTCCCGACGAGTGTCCGGTAACGGGCGTGGCGGCCCTGGCGAAGGCTTTCAAGTTCCGCCAGGACCGCCTGCTTCGTCACCTCCTTGCTTTTGGGATGTCGGCTCATGGGCCATCCCTTTGTGCCGATCGCTCGCGTGAAGCGATAGACCAGCTTGTCTCCCACTGCCTCCGGCCCCCGTGATCGTTGCCGTGGCGATGTCGGGGTATTGCTGGCTGTAGAGAGTTCGGATTTCCTCGGGCGAGAGCTTCGGCGAAACCTCCGGAAGCCTCAACCCATTGAATTCGAAAACGCGCTCAAGGACGCGGCTTTCCATCAGAGTGCCAATCCTCCTTTCGATTGAGTTGTGGCGGTTTCAGGCGTTGTAGTTGGAAACAACCCGAGTGTGCCGGTCGATGCTGAAGCAGGCACAGGCTCAGCAGGAACTGAGGATGCAGGTGTGGCGGTTGCAGATGGCTTCTGAATCGCCTTCTTGCGTTCCTCGGCTTTCCGCTTGGCTTCCTCCTGCGCTGCTTTGGCCGCAGCCTCCATGGTGGCCTTGGCCTCAGCCAGGGTGCTGGCGGTTTGCTGGTGAGTTTGGACGTAGCCGGCCAGATGCTTGCCGAGTTCGGCATCGAGTTCCTCCGGCGAGCCGGTATAAGTGAGTGGGGCAGATAGAGCCGGATTCTCGTCGGTCTTGGCCTGGGTGGGGATGACGTTGACGCGAAGCGTGTTGTCATCCACTTTGGCCACTGTGATGAGCACAGTGCGGCCGGCAAGAAGTGGCATGAGTTCGATGAACATGGAACCTCCTTTATGGCACAGGCGATGGCTTTCACCAGCGCTACGTGTGTTGTTAATTGGGAAGAAGATTGAATCGACCACGACAGGTAAGGCCACGAAAGGATCACCGCGGTCACAGGTAGGTACCCGTCCGGTGGACCCAGGAGACATATTGCGATGGCGCCGATAAGTGGGAACGATGTTTAAGGGGTGAAGAGGCCGCCGGCTTCGATTTCGGAGAGGCATTCTTCCAGGGAGAGAAG
>JBEKLY010000036.1:0-38856 GCA_050010015.1 Terriglobia bacterium | reverse complement strand
CCGCCCATACCGCACCTCTACTTCCCATGTGCCATTCGCACATGCGATCTTTGCATTCAGCTATGGAGAAGTATCGGTCCTGAAATTAAACCGCGAAAGATGGGTTCACCGGACGCGTACTCCTCTGCAGGTAGCGTTAATCTGTTTCATGCGCTAAGCTAAATGCGAATTCTTCCTTGGGGACTCTCATGCCGATACGCACGATTATCGAGCCATTCAGGATCAAGACCGTGGAGCCGATACGATGGACGACGCGGGAGGAGCGGGAACAACTGCTTCGCGCCGCCCATTACAACCTTTTCCTGCTGCAGGCGGAAGATGTGCTGATCGACCTCCTGACGGACTCCGGCACAGGGGCGATGTCAACTCACCAATGGGCGGCGATAATGGAGGGTGACGAGAGCTACGCAGGCAGCAAGAGTTTCGAGCGCTTTCGGCGATCCGTGCAGGGGATCTTCGGCTACAAGCACGTTATTCCGGCCCACCAGGGGCGGGCGGCAGAGCGCATTCTCTTCAGCGTGATGTGCAAGAAGGGAGACGTGGTGCCCAACAACACGCATTTTGACACAACGCGCGCCAATGTCGAATTCGTAGGTGCGGAGGCCGTGGACCTGCCCGCGCCCGAAGGCCGGCAGCCGTCAGTTCCCTTCCCCTTCAAAGGGAATATGGATGTGGAAGGACTGGAGCGCCTGATCGAGCGCGTGGGGAGGCACCGCGTGCCGCTCGCGATGTTGACGATTACCAACAACTCCGGGGGCGGACAACCCGCCTCGCTCGAGAACATTCGCGCTGTGCGCGCGGTGTGCCTGAAGCACGGCATCCCGCTCTATTTTGATGCCTGCCGTTTTGCGGAAAACTCCTACTTCATCAAGCTGCGTGAGGCGGGTTATGAATCGAAGACGCCGAAGCAGATTGCGCAGGAGATCTTCAGCCTGGGTGACGGCTGCACCATGTCCGCAAAGAAGGACGGACTGGCCAACATCGGCGGCTTCCTTTGCACCAATGACGACGCGCTCGCCCAGCAGGAGAAGAACCTGCTGATTCTCACGGAAGGCTACCCGACTTACGGCGGTTTGGCGGGGCGGGATTTAGAAGCGATTGCCGTGGGAGTCGAGGAAGTGCTCGAGGAGGATTATCTCCGCTACCGAATCGTCTCCACGGGATACCTGGGCAAACACATCTCAGACCAGGGAGTGCCGATCGTGCAACCGCCGGGCGGACACGCCGTGTATGTGGACGCTCGGGCCTTCCTGCCGCACATCCCTCTTGAACAGTTTCCCGGCGTCGCGCTCGGCTGCGAGCTTTACCTCGAGGGCGGGATCAGGTCTGTCGAAATCGGCACGCTCATGTTCGGCGTTGCGGCCAAGATGGATTTGGTCCGCCTCGCGATCCCGCGCCGCGTCTACACGCAGAGTCACGTCGATTACGTGATCGAGATCATTCTGGAAGTGTGGAAGAGGCGGGAGCAGATTCGCGGATTGAAGTTGACCTACGAAGCTCCCTTCCTGCGGCATTTCACGGCCTGGCTCGAACCGGCGTAAGGAACTTCTTTAACCACAGAGGCACTGAGAGGAAGGGCAGATCGATCTGGTGTTCTCCGTGCCTCTGTGCTTCCCTGGTGGAGAACACAATGAATCGTCCGCTTCAGAATCAAGTCGCCTTGGTTACCGGCGCCGGCAGGCGCATCGGGCGCGTCATCGCGTTGACCCTGGCGCGCGCGGGCGCCGACGTTGTTGTACATTACAACGAATCAAAGCAGGGCGCGCTCTCGACGGCGCGCGAGATTGAGAGCTTGGGAAGCCAAGCCATGACGGCGCGCGCGGACGTATCCCGGCCGAAGCAGGTTGCGACGCTATTCCGGGCCGTCGAAAAACGCTTCGGGCGCATCGACCTGCTGGTCAATAACGCTGGGATCTTCTTCCCGGTCACGTGGGACCAGCTTCGCGAGGAGGATTGGGACAAAATTCTTGGCATCAATCTGAAGGCAGCTTTTTTCTGCGCTCAGGCAGCCGCGCGCATCATGCAGCGCCAAGGGCGCGGGCGGATTGTTATCATATCTTCTTTGGGAGGGCTTCAGGCCTGGCCGGAGTACATTCACTACTGCGCTTCGAAAGCAGGCGTGATTTCACTTACGCGCTCGCTCGCGAAAGCACTCGCGCCGCACATCCAGGTCAACAGCGTAGCCCCCGGAACGATCCTCTTCCCCGGCGATCAGCCCGACGCGAAAACCGAGAAGATAATTAACGCTATCCCGCTCAAAAAGGCCGGCCGACCCGAAGACATTGCGGAGACGGTCCTCTTTCTGGCCACTCGCAGCGATTTCATCACTGGTCAGGTGTTTGTGGTGGACGGGGGGAAATCGATTCCGTAGCAGGGGGCTGCGGAGAATTGTTCGTTTTCGATTAAAGGCTCAAGAAAAGCTTCACCACAGAGGTCACTGAGATCACTGAGAAAAACCAAACGTCTTTCTCCGTGAACTCTGTGCGCTCTGTGGTGAAAGCTGTTATTGCTCCTCACTCGTCACTTGTCACTCGTCACTGTGCTTATTCGAGGACGAAGTCTGCGGTACGTACAGGGGTCGCTCCGCCCATTGAATTCCGCGCTCGGACCTCCAGCCGGTATTCTCCAGCCTGCAGGCTGTCCAGGGGAATGAGCTGCACAAAGGGTATCAACGGGTCACCCGTTTTAGCAAAACTATCCACCAGTATGGTGTTCGAGGAATACACTTGCTGGTTGGTCTTGGAATTCACGATATTGAACAGCACTCCCACACGCGGCGCCATGGCCGTTTGCATCTTGGGCTCAAACACTTCGACATAGAAAGCCACTTTATCCCCGTGTTGGAAATGGTTGCCGGGCTGAGGGAACACTTCGTTGCCCTGGAAGACCAACGGAGTCTGATCCTCGAGGAGTTCCGAGTCCAGGCTAGCCACAAGCTGGTTGACCGGACGAATATCGTCACTGAGTGCGGGTCCGCTGATCTCGAGCTGCTTGGAGTCGAAAGGAGCAATCACCAAGGGTTTCTCGTATTTTGCGAACTTCTCCCCTCCCGCGCTTAGTACCAGTTTCAACGTGTACTCTCCCGGCGCGATATTGAACGTGTTCTGGTATTTGAAGGGCCCTTTGGCAAAGTCCTTCAGATCTTTCTTGTCCAGGTTGAGCTTCACGGTGTCGCTGAACCGAGCGCCCACCGATCCGTCCGCTTTCGCAGCGATGCCGAGTACCTGCACTTCGGAGTGAAAATCCTTCTTCTCTTTTCCGAAGTCGATGGTCGACCCCGGAATCTGGAGCGACACGTAGACGCGCGCCACGCCGGGCGAACTGTAGAAGTAAGGGGCGCTGAGCATTACGGGGACTTGTCCAGCCTGAGAGCTTGCAACAAACGCTTCCAGATTCTTCCCTTCCGGCTTTCCGGCCAGCATATCGGGAGTCTTCACGTCGTAATACCCATTCCTATGGCGGAGCTGTAGCCCGGCGCGAGTCACTTTAATTGAGATCTTGTGGTACGTTCCGTCGTGCGCTTGGCTGGGGGGGACATAACCCAGAATGTAGTATTGGTCCAACTCGCTCGCGATCTTATTCAACCCGGCGAGGAAATCATTGGTGTTCAGAATCGTAAAGCCACCCGTGCCGCGCGCCAACGCGTCGAGTACTTGCTGGTTCGCGGAAACGCTCTGGTCCATCAACTGTTGCAGGCGATTCTGCGGGCACATGGGATTCTGCATGGCAGTCATCGAGTTGTTGCACATGTAGGCGTTGCCCGGCAGGTTCGAATAATTGCCACCGTAGCCGTTAGTATTGCCCATCCCGCCGCCACCCCTCGTGCCGCCTCCGCCACTACTGCCGGTGGCGCCGGTGCCACCTTTCCCGCCACCCCCAGTGCCACCGCCGCTACCGCCGCTGCCACCTTTCCCGCCACCCCCACTTGTTCCGCCGCCACCGCTGGTCCCACCGCCGGTGGTTCCACCGCCGTGACTTCCTCCAGCGCCGCCGCCGGTGCCACCGCCGCCAGTACCGCCACCACCCCCTCCCGTACCTCCACCGCCGCCTCCTCCCCCACCGTGCTGGGGCCAGGGGTCAGGCGGATCGGCCAGGGAGGCGAGGGGCGCCGGCGCATGTGAGAAGGGCAAATCGAGGAACGTGGTGGCGGAGAACCCGGGCATTGTCGCCAAGCCGCGCGCATCGATCGCGTAGATCGCTACATTGGCGCGATTCGCAGCATCGATAGTAGCGTCGAGTTCGGGCTGCCGATCTGCTGTGTATGGGAAACCTCCGGAGAAAAGAATCAACGTCTTGCGGCCGGGAACAGCGCGCAAGGTTTTTGCCAGGTCGCGGATCGCCAGAAGCAATGACCGCGCCCCGAAGTCGGCTTGGTTCATCGCCATCGAGATCTGCCCCATGGACGCCATGGGCGACGACATTCCTCCGGGGAATCCCGCTGACGCCAAAGTCTGGGTCTCGGTCATCGGGATATCCGGATTCGACGCAACCGCGGAGTACTTCACCTGTTCGGTCGCTGCTTTCAGCTTCGCACCATCCGAAGTGAAGTTCTGGACAACTTGAGTTGTCCCGGTGAAATCCACGACCGCCATCATCCGATCCGGCGAAGCCGTCTTCTCCACAAATTGAGTTGCCGCCCGCCTTGCCAGCATCTGATCCTGGGTGGCCATCGACGAGTCGTCGAAGAACACCACGATAAAGTGGGGCTGGCCTGGCCTTCTGGGGCCCTGGGTTCCCTCCGGGCGCTGGAAAGCGGTGATGGTTTGCGGTTGATTATCTTCGAGGACCTGGAAATCTTTGACATCCAGGTCGTTGATGTATGCCCCTTTCTTGTCGGTGGCCACCACGTCCACCAGAACAAGGTTGGCTTCTGCCCTCAAAACCTGAGGCGAAGTGGCGGGCGTCTGCGGAGAAACGCCTGGCGCTCCTCCGCTCTGGGCAAGAGTGACCACCAAGCTCACCGCCAGAACTCCGATCGCAGCAGGTAGGAGAATATACAGACCGAATTTGCTTCTTCGTCGCATACACTGCCTCCTAGTAAGGAATTTCAACAGTTCGGCTCAATCCGGATAACTGGCCGGCCTGGGAGTCGCGCACGATCTGCCGAACCATGTATGTCCCGGGCTTCACATCAAACTCCATCTTCAACGTTATGCCGGTTCGCGACAGCCTCGCCAGCGTGTCGTCGCGTAGGTGGCATATTACTTTCTTCTCTTTCCCTGTGAGGTATTTTCCGTCGCGATCGAAGAGGACGGTTATAAAAGTCAGGTCATCCGAATTCCGATCCTGTTGCTTCAGGAAATGGAGAGAACTCATATCCAGATGGGTAAGCACGGAGAGGCGCACATCGGATTCATTGAGCTTAAAAAACTGCGTATGGACTTCGATCGGCAGTTCCCTCAGATCGTCTTGAGAGTAGACTGCGTCCTGAATTTCTTCCTTGGCCCTGGCGGCAGCGTCCTCCGAGGCTTTGGGCGCAAAGTAGCCGCGACGGGCCTGAAGCGTGTAGCCTTTCGGGTTTGCAAGGCTGACCTTGAGCTTGTGAAATCGGCCATCGGGCTTAAGATTGCGGGGAGAAAACGCCAGGACGTAAGAAACTTCCGCCAGCGTCCCCACCTGCCGGAAGCCTTTGTCCAGGTCGTTGCTGTTGTGGAAGAATTGGCCGCCCGTGTCTGACGAAAGACCAGCTAAAACCTCTTCAGCAATGGAGTATCCGTTCATTATAAGTTGGGACTTCCTCCCCGACAGGCCGGCGTTCGAGGGAATCACTGCCGTCGAACGGCTCGCGTCACCGCCGGGAATGATCACATAGAGCCCGCGCGGGTCCAGAGCGTTTACGACCACATTCGAACGAAGGGCTCGATCCGCGATCTCACCAATCTGCGCCTCGAGGTTGTAGAAGAGAAATCCCGGCGACAGGAAGATGACGCTGCGCCGTCCGGGCAGCAACGCGGTTCGGCGGACGACTTGTTCGAGGCCCCGCAGAATATCGTTGCTCTGCGTCTCCCCCGTCACCATTATCCTCGTGGCGTCCCCGTCGATGGCGTTGGGTGCCTGGTTGATACAACTTTGTTGTGCTTGGGCCGGTAAACCACTGCAATTACACTGAACATACTCGTCTGCAGCAATCGCCGTCGCATCGGGATCGCGTTGCTCCACGATCAGGTAGGCCTGGTATTGGCTGATATCGGGGCAGGCGTTTAATTCTCTCAAATAATTGGGCCGTGGCCGGAGTTTGAAAAGCGTTGCGTGGATCTGGCTGCGGTCGTCGGTGAAGTCCAGGACGTCTTGGCCCGACGAGGTGAAAATGCCGACCCTACCGGCGGGCGTCAGCGTGGCCGCCAGATAACGGTCCGCCGCATCGCGGGCGTGCGCGATGTCTTCAAACTGCATTTGAACGTCATCGAAATAAAGCGCCTGGTAATTCCGGGGAATCGTGTCTTCCGGCGGGCGCGCTGAGCGTTCTTCTCCAGTGGGCTCCTCTTCGGGGACCTTGGCGGGAACCGCTGGATTGCCGTTCGAAGATTCCACCGCGAATTGGTCAATGTCCTGTGGCTTGCCGTTGTCGAAGAGTCGAAAGTCCTCTTTCTTCAGGCCGGATACCGGGAGACCTTTTGCGTCGCGAACGATGGCGCGCACCAGCACCATATTGCGCTGCACCTGTACCTTGAACGGGGATGGGACTTCCTGGGTGGCAAGCTCTTGATTATTTGAGCCCTGGCCGCCCACGGCCGCCCGTGGCGTCAAAATCCATGCCGCCGATAAGCCCACCAAGAGCAGCCATGCGCTGCCCTGCCTTCCCCGCGGGACGGGTTCCCCGTAAGGCAGGATGGCGGACCTGACTGGAATCAGTCCGGAAGCACGGTCGTGTGGCTCGAGGCCGCAACTCATTTTTACCCTTGGTACGCGGACTAACCAAGCTAAGTATCCGGCGGCCGGACCGCAAAGTCAAGGAAGGCCAAAACCCCCTTTGGAGTGTCATTCCGAGCCCTTCGCTTGTCATTCTGAGCGGAACGAAGAATCTCGCTCTGCCGCTCAGGGTAAACTCCGCGAAGAGCCTGTCCTGAACGAAGTGAAGGAATCTCGCTCTGAAAGTTTTCAGCGGCAGAGCGAGATTCCTCGTCGCCTTCGACTCCTCGGAATGACACGCAAAGGGAGTTCTCACACAGGCTCTGAAGCCGCCAAGATGGCGGCACTACGACCAAATTAGAACAGCACCGGTCAGCCGATTCATATCTTGATTTGGCGCGTGCAATCTGCAATGCTTCCACAACGAAGGGATTCTTCATCTTCATCAGAGAGGGCGCGGTGGCTTACCAAGACTTACACGAGTTCGTGAAACGCCTGGAGCGCGAAGGAGAGCTGAAGCGCATCCCCATTCCTGCAGACGTGGATCTGGAAATCACCGAGATCACGGATCGGGTATCCAAGGCGGGAGGACCGGCGCTTTTGTTTGAGAAGCCGCATTCGGCAAAGACCGGCGCGGAATTCGCCGTTCCTCTTCTCATCAACATGTTGGGGTCCAAGAGGAGAATGGAACTGGCGCTGGAGGTCGACTCGCTCGAAGACGTGGCGCGGCGCATCGAGGACCTGTTGGACATCAAGCCGCCGGAGGGCATTTTGGATAAGGTGCGGATGCTCCCAAAGCTTTTCGAGCTTGGGTCGTTCTTCCCGAAGAGCGTGGCCTCGGCTGCGGCGCAGGAGGTGGTGCAAACGAGCGATGCATCACTAGCGAGCTTGCCCATCATGAAATGCTGGCCCCAGGACGGCGGGAACTTCATCACTTTCCCTTTAGTGATCACCAGGAGTCCCAAGAACGGCCGCCGCAACGTGGGCTGCTACCGCATGCAAGTCTATGATGCCCGGACCACCGGCATGCACTGGCAAATCCACAAAGGCGGGGCCGAACATTTCCGTTGGCTGGAGCGACAGGGCAAGGGCCGCCGCATGGAAGTCGCCGTGGCGCTCGGCGCCGACCCGGTCACCATGCTTTCCGGTGTTCTGCCGCTGCCCGAGGATTTGGACGAATTCCTGTTTGCCGGTTTCCTGCGCCAGGAACCGGTGGAATTGGTCAAATGCCACAGCGTCGACTTGGAGGTGCCTGCCAACGCGGAAATCGTGCTGGAAGGCTACGTGGATCTCGACGACATCCGCGTCGAAGGGCCGTTCGGCGATCACACGGGCTACTATTCCCTGGAAGATAGGTTCCCGGCGTTTCATCTCACCTGCCTGACGCGGCGCCGCGATCCCATATACGTTTCCACCATCGTCGGTCCTCCGCCCATGGAAGACTATTGGATGGGCTACGCCGTGGAGCGCATCTTCCTGCCCTTGTTTCGCAAACAGATGCCGGAAGTTGTTGATATGCACATGCCGGCGGAGGGAATCTTTCATAACCTTCTGATCGTGGCGATACGCAAAAGCTATCCGGGACACGCCCGCAAAGTGATGCATACCATCTGGGGCTTGCCGGGAGCAATGTTCAGCAAGTGCATCGTCGTGGTGGACCACGACGTGGACGTGCACAACCTGCGCGAGGTGGCGTGGAAGGCGTTCAATCACATCGACCCGGAACGCGATATCCAGTTCACGCTCGGTCCTGTCGACCAACTCGAGCATGCTTCCCGCCTTCCAAGTTTCGGCTCCAAGATGGGTGTGGACGCTACCACCAAGTGGGCCTCTGAAGGATTCACACGCCCCTGGCCGGATGAGATCGAGATGGATCCGGAGGTTAAGAAGAAGGTCGATGGAATTTGGAAGAGCTTCAATTTTGGGTTTTAAGGCTCTGCCATTCCGAGCGCAGCGAGGAATCTCGCCCTGCTTTGAAAAGGTGTAGGGTTAGGGCTTGCCCTACCCAGTTCATTGGGGGGACGGCAAGCCGTCCCCCCAACAAGCGGGTGACAGGCACCCGAAAAGGATGAAAATGGCCCGCCGACTGACGGACGTAGCGCGGGCGTCTCGCCCGCGGTCACGGGAGCGTCCCGCTCCCACGCACGGGCAGAGCCTGTCCTGAGCGGAGCGAAGGAATGCCCGTGCCACGGCGGGCGAGACGCCCGCCCTACGACTTTCAAAGCAGGGCGAGATTCCTCGCTGCGCTCGGAATGACAAGGTCTCCGGAGGGGCTGCCCATGAGCAAACCAGGCATTACGATCGACATTCCAGGATTTGGGAAACTTCAGATCAGCGCGATCCTCAGCGATTACACGGGGACATTGGCATTTGGCGGCACGTTATCGCCGGGTGTCAAGGATCGCCTGGTCCGGCTGGCGCAACTGGTGGATATTCACATCGTCACTGCCGATTCTTTCGGGACTGCCGAAAACGAATTGCAGGGCCTGCCGCTGATCTGCCGCAGAATCGAAGGCGCCGGCGAAGACGTGCAGAAACAACGTTATGCGATGGAGTTGAACCCACGCTGCCTGGCCTCGTTCGGAAACGGCGTCAACGACCGACTGCACATGAAACTGGTGAAAGAATCAGGAGGACTGACGGTTGCTGTGGACAACGGCGAAGGTTGTGCGCATGAGGCTCTGCGGCATGCCAACATTTTCGTTGCGGGCGCCGTCAACGCCCTTGACCTGCTGATCGAGCCCACCCGGCTGCGAGCGACCCTGCGCTTCTGACGGGGTCAAAGGGCCGCCCTGCCAGACCCTCGGCCCGCAGTCTACGTGCTCCCGCCCCAACCGGCGCGGACGCGCCTAACAGTGCGAATCATTGAAACAGGAAATTATACGCCCTTCAGTGTGTGGTGGCTTGAGCGTCTTGCAGGGTCGGAAAAAACGTCAGGATCTGCTCGACTTTGGTCACTTTCATCAGCGTCCTGATCCTGTCTTGCACGGCTACTAATAAGAGCCGGCGACCCGAATTGACGCAGGAGACGTGCGCGTTAACAATGGCCCCCACACCTGCCGAATCCACGTAAGGGACCTGGGTGAAATCGAGAATTACAGTCTTCGCGGCCTTTTCAGCCCGTACCGTATCCCGGAAATCAAATAAAGTGGCGATGGTTATCGGACCATTGAGCTGCAGGATTCGCTGCTCTTCGTGCGCGCCCGGTGCATTGGTGATGGTTAGCTTTTCTTCCCACATATTTAAGGAATATAGGGTGCCGCCGGGGCTTTGTCAATCAGTAACGGCCGCTGATGGCGTGTTATACGAAATGTTACGGGAGTGTTACGAGTGAACTCTCGCACCACCGAAGCACGGAGGGCGTGGCGCAGGTGTGCGTCTGCGAACCTGTTGCGTGGGACCCAACTGCGCGAGAAACGACATTACTCAAACCTTCCCTCGCAAACACTTCCCCCTTGACACGGACCAGGGTCAGTAATACGGTGCCCTCATCGTAGCAAGTCAGGATATACCTTACGCGCCAATCTCAGGTTTCTCGAGCGGTCGACTCGGGTAACCTATCACCTCCACTCGAAGAGAGTTCAAAGGAGGACCCTCATGACAAGAATACCAAAAGTGCGAATTTCGCGAATATGCCTGCGCAGGGCGCCCGTCGCGCTCGCCGCTTTGGTGGCGCTTGGACTTGGGCTGGTTGCCATCCCCTCGGCCAAGGCGCAGACCTTAACAGTGCTTCACAGTTTTGCTGGGAATGGCGATGGAATACAGCCGATGGCGCCGCTGATCATGGACGAGGCGGGGAATCTGTACGGCACCACTTATTACGGCGGCATCAATGGCCGCGGAGTCGTGTTCAAGGTCCATACCTCCGGACGCGAGACGGTGCTTTACAGCTTTCCGGCCTATCCTGGCGACGGGGCGAATCCCAACGCAGGTGTGATTATGGACAAAGCGGGAAATTTGTACGGCACCACATTCTACGGTGGCGAAAACGAAATACTCTTTGGCGGCGAACCCGAAAACGGAACCGTCTTTAAACTTGATACCTCAGGCAACGAGACCCTGCCGCACAGCTTCACAGGCGGGCCCGGCGATGGCTCGAATCCCTACGCAGGTCTGATCATGGACAAAGCGGGGAACCTGTACGGCACTACTCCCAACGGAGGCGCTTTCTGGGAAGGACCGGAGACCCCAGAAGGACCGGGGGCGGTGTTTAAGCTCGATACCTCCGGCAGCGAGACGCTGCTGTACAGTTTCGGAGGCCCAAACGGGGTGGATGCGGGCGTTCCCTTAGCCGGCGTGATCATGGACAAGGCGGGGAACCTCTACGGCACTACTACCCTCGGAGGCGATTTCGGGGAGGGGACCGTGTTTAAGCTCGATACCTCCGGCAACGCGACGGTGCCGTACAGCTTCCCGGATGGGGCGGGTCCCATCTACGCCGGCCTGTTCATGGACAGGGCGGGGAACCTCTACGGCACTACTACCCACGGAGGCGCTTTCGGGGAGGGGACCGTGTTCAAGCTCGACCCTTCTGGCAAGGGGACGGTGCTGCACAGCTTCGCGGGGCCACCCGGCGATGGGGCGTTCCCGTGGGCCGCTCCGATCGTGGACGAGAGGGGTAATCTATACGGCACGACATATGCCGGCGGAACCGGCACGTGCAACTTCGACGGACCCGGCTGCGGAACCGTGTACGAGATCGATCGCTACGGGAACGAGACGGTGCTGCACAGCTTCGCGGGCTCGCCCGATGACGGCGCGGCTCCGGTCGCCGGCCTGGTGACGGACAAGGCGGGCAACCTTTACGGGACCACCGAAGCGGGGGGCGCGGCTAGCTGGGGAACCGTCTTCAAGCTCAGTCCCCCGTCGCCCCAGCAGGCAACTCAGACGATTATCGACGCCGTGAACGCGCTCTATTCCCAGGGAGTGCTCAGCGGGGCAGAGTACAACGGGCTGGTTCAGAGATTGCAGAAGGCTATACTCCTGATGAACGCGGGAAGGGACGGCGATGCAGATCAGAGCCTCCGTGCGTTTATCCGTGAGGTGCTCGGCTTGCAACGTTCGGGGGTATTATCCCCATCCCAAGCCGAACCCCTCATCAGCGCTGCTGAAGCTGTGATCGCACAGCTATCGTAGGCGACGTACTACGCGTTAGTGCCGATCTTCTGGTCGGTGCCCTTGAGTCCCGATCCCGGCGGTTTCGCTCGGAGGCGGGGTAGATTGCCGCCTCCGGGGTGAAGTGTGCAGTGTGCACCAAAGGGGGGTGCAATCTTGACGCGGTATCTCCTATCCCAAAGCGGCGTTGACATACCCCCTGACAACCCCTAATATACCGCTCAAAGGAGGTAGTCATTATGCAACTGACCATCGACGCCAAAGAAGTCGAAGGTGTTCGCGTGTTGACCCTTAGCGGCAGAATCGTGGCCGGGCCTGAAGTCGACACCGTGCGCAGTTTCGTCAAGGAGTTTCTGGGCAATCATTGGAATCTCATTGTGCTCGACCTCGCGAATGTGACGCGTATTGATAGCACCGGGATCGGCATGCTGGTGGAGTCGGTGATCTTAACCGTCAAGGAGGGCGGACAACTGAAACTCACACGCCTGCCGCGGCTTATTCACAATATCCTGTCTACTCATCGGTTGCTGCAAGCCTTCGACATCTACCCCACTGAGGCGGACGCATTGGCCAGCTTTGCAAAATAGGCTATCTAGCTTGCCTGCCACCCGGCCTCGCCGCGCCATAGGTTGGTAGTGCTGACCTTCAGGTCAGCACTATAAATGCCGACCCTTCGCTTCGCTCAGGGCAGGCTCTAAAGGTCGGCGCTACGAGTGAAACGGAGGCGGATATGAACACCCTGGTTGCCATCGAAGCATGCGGAGTATTGCTCTCGTGGGCGGTCCTTGCTCGGGCGATTTGGGAGTGGGGCCCAGGTCTGCGCTGGCGGTCGATTCGCTGCCCGGAGCGAAAGGTTAGGGCCAGGGTTCTGGCTGACCAGCGCGAGGCAGAATTCGGCTCCCTGCGAGTGGCGGACGTAAGCGTCTGCTCGCTGCTCGGAAATGCGCCGCGGGCGTGCAGCAAAGGATGCCTGGTGAGGTTGCGATAACGCCCCTAACGCTCCGCGGTCATTCCCTCTTCATTTTCATCGCCGGTTCGCCGAATGACACGCAGAGCGCAATCGCCGACGCCACCCAGATGTACCATGGAACCGAGTCATGATAATGAAACTGTAGGATGACACATACGGCAAAGAGTATGCTTCCGAACATGATTCCTCCTAGCCCGGCAGCCGGCCGCTGATCGCCAAGGTAACAAAGCCCAGGATAAGAAACAGGATTCCTCCCAGCATAGTGGTCAGAGCCTTCTTACCGGCGGCCTTCCATTCTCCAGTAACAAACCCCCAAACATTCGACGTGATAATAATCGACGACATAAAAAGAGGCCAACCCAGAATCGGTCCCATCTCGGACAAGCGCGCGGAGACCCCGCCGTAAATGACGGTGCTTCCAAACCAGAACAGGCCCATGACCGCGCCGAAAACCCAGTACAGGCCGGTGCCTGGGGCGCGGAACAGGTGCGCCGTACCGTTTCTCTTCCACAGGTAGGCGCAATAGATGAGATAAGGTATGAAGGCGGCCGTGTTCACGGGCGCCCAGATAACATTCGCCTGGCTACCCGGGCCGGCGCCTTGTGCGACCGCGGCGTCAATGAGTGGCTTCCCGAACGCCAGTCCGAAGTTAGTAAACGGAGAACCGATGCCTGCCAGGATACAAAGGAACAATCCCAGCTTGAAACTCATCTTAACCGCTGTGGATTCCTTGGGGCCGGCGCCGGTGGCGGCAAGGTGTTTCTCCTTCATCCCTCCCGCTACAGCGCAACCTACGATTCCGGCGAGGGCCAGCGCCACGCCCAGGAAGATCATATGCCCCTGCGGAGTGAAGATTTTCTGCCTCTGCAGCGCCAGCATTGGCACCAGCGAGCCGAGGGCCGTGGAGAGGCCAATGGCAATAGCAAAGTTGAGAGCTATACCTATCGCGGCAATTCCCAGCCCGAAGAAAATCTGCGCCAACCCAAATCCGACGCCAAAGAGTACCATCAGCAGCAGGACTTTCAGCCCCGCAGCTTGGAAGACGGCCCAGGCATTCGGAATGGTCAGCCACACTGCCAGCCACGGGAACACGACCATGCCCATGACCGCCCATACGGACCAGATATTTTCCCACTTCCAGGCTTTCACATACTTGGTGGGAGTCGCAAAACTGCCGTTCAGGACCCCAGCCAGCAGCGCCAGGCCCACTGCTAAAGGCACATTTGCCATATGAGAACCTCGGTAATGCAGAAATTAGAAATCAGTGACAAGTGACGAGTGACAAGTGACCAGCAAGAAGCGATGCGAGACTAACGATTCGGCGTCTGATATCGGCATTTCCCCGGCACCTGACACCTGGCGCCTGAAACCTGTTTTTCCGCTCGTCACTTGTCACTCGTCACTTACGTATCTGTCCCGTCCCGACGATCTGGTATTTCACCGACGTGAGTTCAGGCAAGGCAAACGGACCGCGACAATGGAGTTTCTGGGTGCTGATACCCATTTCGGCGCCCATGCCGAACTCTCCCCCGTCGGTGAAACGCGTGGAAGCGTTCCAATAAACCGCGGCCGAGTCCACCTGGTCAAGGAACCTCTGCGCGCGGGCAGCGTCGCGGGTGACGATGGCATCGGAGTGTCGAGTCGAATAACGATTGATATGCGCGATGGCCTCGTCGAGAGTTGCCACCACCGCTACGGCCATCTTCAAATCAGAGTATTCGGTTAGCCAATCCTCGGCAGAGGCGGCGCAAACTTTGTCCTGGCCCGCCAGGCGGCGCGTCATATCATCACCCCGCACTTCGACGCCGGCGGCGCGCAACCGCTCGACGATTCTGGGAACGTATTCCGTCGCGATGTCGCGATGCACGAGCAGCTTTTCTGCGGCGTTACACACAGAGGGGCGCTGCGTCTTGGCGTTGATCACGATGCGGTCCGCAAGCTCGAGGTCCGCTTCCTTATCCACGTACACGTGGCAATTCCCTGCCCCGGTTTCGATCACCGGTACGGTGGCTTGCTCCACCACGCGGTTGATTAACTCCGCTCCGCCGCGCGGCACCAGCACGTCCACGTAACCGCGCGCCCGCATGAGTTCCAGCGCCGACTCATGCGTGCGGGAATCGAGCAACTCGATGGCTCCCGCCGGCAAGCCCGGCGCCCGATTGAGAAGCTCCACTAACCGCTCGTTCGTGTGAACCGCTTCGCGTCCTCCGCGCAGGACCGCCGCATTCCCGGCTTTAAAGGCCAGGACTGCCGCATCCACCGTCACATTCGGGCGCGACTCATAGATGACGCCCACAACGCCCAGCGGCACTCGCACTTTGCGTATTCGCAAGCCGTTCGGACGCACGCATTCAGCCAAGACTTCACCCACCGGGTCAGGCAGGGAAATGACCGCGCGGATTCCCGCCAGCATGTCGGCCAATCGCGCGGGGTTCAAAAGAAGCCGGTCGCGGCTGGAAGAACGAAGGTCGCTGGATTCGAGATCGGTGCGGTTTGCCGCCAGTATGGCTTCCTGGCTCGCTGCCAAAAGCTCCGCCATCGCCTCGAGGATCGCATTCTTCTCGGGAGAGGTCAGCAACGCGAGTTTAGGCGCGGCCGTGCGGGCTCTGCGCAGTTTGTCGTGCGTAGTCGGCATGAAGATTTGCCCAGACTCCCCTCCTTTGTGAGGAGGGGCAGGGTGGTAGAACCGTGACCCACCACCCCCATCCCCTCCTCAGCCGAGGAGGGGAGTTCTAACGATCATGCAGGCTTCTCGGCCTTGGTCCCCAAGGGCGAAAAATAGGTCCCCACGCGTCGCTGCAGGGCAAGTGGAATGACCTCAGGATGGTTTCCGCTGGCAATCACCACATGAATTCCCGCAGCCGTGGCTCTCAGCGCCGCCCGCAACTTGGAGCGCATCCCGCCTCGCCCAAGCTGGCTTTTGCCCCTGCACGCAGCTTCCATAGCGGGTGTGACGCGACGGACGGCCCGCACGAGATGAGGTTCTCCCGAGGCGCCCTTGGACCGGAAGAATCCATCGACATCAGTGAGCAAAATTAACCAGTCCGCTCCCAAAGCGGTGGCCACCAGGGCGCTCAACTCGTCGTTGTCGCCGAACGCGCCCTCCAGTTCGCGCACCGAGACGCTGTCGTTTTCGTTAACGATGGGCAGCACCTTCATGCGCAGCAACTGGCGGAGCGTCTTGCAGAGGTTTTGGTAGCGGAGAGGAGAGGAAAAATCATCACTTGAAAGAAGCAGTTGGGCGACTATTTTTTTCCCAAAAAGCAGCCTCTCGTAGGTGTGCATCAAGCGGCTCTGCCCCACTGCCGCGGTGGCCTGCATCAGGCCCAGCTTCTTGGGACGGCGCTTAATGTTCAACGAGAACATTCCGCAGGCGATCGCCCCGGAACTGACGATGACATACTCATGGCGCGCCAGATCCAGTTGATCGATCAACGACCGCATCCAGGTGAAGTTGATCTGCCCCTTGGGGGCGATCAAGCTGGTCCCGATTTTGATTACGACACGCATAGGCTCGGCCCGCCCCGATCGGTGAGAATCGCGCAGGGTCATTGAGGGACTGTACACCGCGCCCTCCCAGGAAAGGCGGACCCCAAAACCGGGGGTCCGCGCTACCCGGTCTGGGTCTCGCCAACGAGGCCCGGCAGAAATAGATAAAGCTACTTGCTTTCGGCAGCGGCTTGCTTCTTGCCTTCCCAGTTGCCGTTTTCGGTGTCGCTTGTCCACTTGCCGGAAAGCTCACCCTTCTTGAGTTTTGCGGTTAGCTGGTAGTTGCCCTGTGGCGTGTCAATGTGGATTTCAACGTCGTCCTTCTTGACCGTTCCGGCGCTGATCTCAGTCCCGCCCATGGGCGAAGATACCGATCCCGTCAACGAATCCTTGGTCTGCTCGAGATACAGAGTGAACGGCATGTCACCTTGCGAGCCCCCATGCGCTGTGCACTCCCACGTTCCGGTCAAAGGGCCGGGCTTGGGTTTCTTGGCTTGCGACGGAGCTTGCGTTTGCGCGAAGCCTGCGACGGAAAGAATACCCAGGCACAGAACGAACGGAATTATCTTCCTCATCTTCATGTATATGCTCCTTATTCAGTCTCATGCAATGAACTATCGAGGCATTTTACAGCGGCAGCGGGACTTACGTCCAGAAGAAGTCGAGAGTCGAAAGTCAAGAGTCGATAGTCAAGAGCAACCCCTTTGACTTTCGGCTCTCGACTTTTGACTCTCAACTCTTGACTGCCCTTCAAAACCAAAAGTGCCACGCTGTGTCGACCAGGGCGTGGGTCAAGGCGGACGCGGAAGTTCTCTGCCGGTTTCGAAAGGTGTATCCGTAGAAGATTCCCGCCACGGTGGCCATAATCGCGTAGCGCCAGTTGGGAACCGGAGCGTGATGCAGATGCGATAACCCGAATATCACGGAAGCGACCAGCAAGCCATAGACGCCGTGCGGCCCCCGCCGAATGCTGTGGCAGAGGAGGTTCTGCAGGATTCCTCGGAAAAGCAGTTCCTCCGGAATGGCAATCGTGATGTAGATGGCAAAGAATTGCAGCGGGAACTGCCCAAACGAGGCGCTCGAGAAGTGCGGATGGATGAAATGCAGTAACAACCCCAGCGGAATCCCAAATACGCAAAAACCCAGAAAATTGGCGGCCCCGTCCACCACGTCCTGTTTTCGCCATAATAACCGATAGCCCACGCCTTCTAGATTGCGCACCACCGCAAACGCGTATACCCCCACGCACACGCAAAACAGAGGACGGAAAAAGTAGAGGTCGAATGGCCACGTCCATATTCCCGTCAACCAATTGGCGGCGACCGGAAACGCCAGCGCCAGCATGGCCACCACGTCCCGCCAACCGATAATCGGTGGTCGGTGCATACGGTCCGGGAGCAGCACCAGGGTGGGCACTAGAATATAGGCCAGCAACTTCCCCGCCCCCAGAAACGACAACGAGCGGGTTCCGATGGCGTACACGAGGTACGGGATCAGCAGCAGTAACGGCAAGGTTGCCGCGGCCCATACGGATTCGACCACGCGCTGCCGCAGGTAACGGACCAGGCTCTGCTGAGCCAATCCCACAAATGCGCACAGGATCAGGCCAAGACTTAATAAGATGGCTCCCAGCCGCACGGGATCAGGATGAACCTGAACCAGGATCGCGGCCTCCGCCACGGCACATAGAACGATGACTCCGATTGCCAACAGGCCTAGGTTTTTCATCGTATGATTCCCAACCCCGCAGGGCCGGCATAGAGTAGCCCACAGTGAAAGAGCCGGTGTGAGAACCTCCTTCGGGCTGTCATTCCGAGCCCTTCGCTTTTCATTCTGAGCGGAGCGAAGAATCTCGCTCTGCCGCTCAGTGTAAACTCCGCGAAGAGCCTGTCCTGAACGAAGTGAAGGAATCTCGCTCTGGGTGCTCAGGGTAAACTCCGCGAGGAATCTTGCTCTGAGTCTTTTCAAACCACTTCGAGATTTCGAAGCCTACTGCCCCCCCAAATCCACATTGGCCAGCGGAACGAATTCCACGGGCCCCAGCTTCTTCAAGTCCTTCTCGAACCCGGAAAGGTTACCCACCAACACGATGATGTTATTCTCGGGCGCCAGGCGCCGGCCAGCGGCGTTCCACACCTCCTCGGTGGTCAGGACTCGGATCTTTTCCGGAAAGCGATTCCAATAGTCCAGGGGCAGATTGTAAACCAAAAGTTCGAGCGTGTGACTGGCAACATCTTCCGAAGACTCAAAATCCAATGCCAGATGGCCAATCAGATACCCCTGCGCCGTTTCGAGTTCCTGGGGTGTGATGGGGTGCTCGTGCATCTGCTTAATCTGCTCGAGGGCCAAGCGGAGGCTCTTCAAAGTTTCAGGAGTTCGGGTGAAGGTCTTACATGACCAAACGCCTGCCGTCCGGTAGGAGAGAAGTTCACTCGAAGCCCCATAGGTCAGGCCCTGGTGGCTGCGTAGGGCCTTAAAAAGCCGGTTCTCGGAGGGCCCGCCTAAAATTTGGTCCGCAATGCTCAGCGCCAGGTACTCGGTGTCGGCTCGCGGCGCTCCGAGATTGGCAATGCGGATCTCGGTTTGCACCGCGTCCGGCTTGTCGATGGCAAGAACCCGGTGCGTGGCAACCTCCGGCGAGGCAGACGGCGCGGCGGGCTGGGCATGGTCAGCCCAACCGCCAAAGTACTTTTCGGCGCGCGCAAAGGCCTCGGCGGAATGGATGTCTCCGACAATAGCAAGCACGGCGTTTGAGGGTTGATAATGGGCCGTGAAGAAGGCACGAAGGTCTTCCGGGGTTATGCGGCGCACCGCGGCAATCGTTCCGTCTTCGGGGTGACCGTACGGAGTCCCGGAGAAGGCAAGGCGCCTCAAGGCCGTATCGGCGACGTAGTCGGGATCGTCGCGGACCACCTCGAGGCCCGAAAGGGTCTGCCGGCGTTTACGATCGACCTCTGCGGGCGCAAAGACGGAATGCATCGCCATGTCGGAGAGAAGATCGAAAGCCAACTCCGCATGGTCAGTCAGGACGCTCAGACTTATGTACGATTCGTCCCAACCGGCCCCCGTGTCGACCACCCCGCCGATTGAGTCAATAGCCTCGGAGATTTGGCCGGCGTTGCGCGTCGAAGTCCCTTCCGTAAGCACTGCGCTCATCAGTTGAGCCGTTCCGGGCAGCGTCGCCGGATCTGATTCCGCGCCGGATTTTACCATCAGGCGCAGCGTCACAAGGGGGAGCCCATGTCTTTCGACGGCGACCAGCTTCAGGCCATTCGGGAGGACGCGCAGCTCCGGCGAAGGAAGAACCAGCGGCTTGGGAGGCAAGGCGGAGGGGGGAAAGTCACGAGCCAATCCGGAAACAGCACATAGCAGCGCCACGAGGAATAGAATGGTCTTCAAGTGAAATCCGGCAGAATCGAAACGCCGTCGAGCCGGCCAAATCGCTGGCACATGGGAGCACCCAACTCGGAAAGACAGCCCTCTCCCTGGGGAGAGGGTGGACCGCGACGGCGTTGTCACCAGCCGCCGCGGGACGGGCGAGGGGTCACTTCCTTTCCTAGGCTCTGTTGGTTTGCCAAAGCTTTCCATCAGATATGATTCCCTGCGTCCTTGTGGCGCCACTAAGTAACCCCTCACCCGTCCAACTCCGGCTGATGACACCGCCGGAGTTGGACACCCTCTCCCCAAGGGAGAGGACTGTTCATTCCGTTCCCGCCGTGGTCCCTCGCCCGCCGCCTTCCGCATTCTTCGGATACACTTCCACCAGAGTCATATTCTCCGGCACAAAATACTTCTGGGCCACCCGCTGGATATCCGCCGGCGTCACCGCCAGGAACCGGGCCAGTTCCGTGTTGACGAGGTTTGAGTCCTTCAAAACCACCGCCGCGTAGCCCAGTTCCTCGCCCCGGGTTTGGACCGTCTGCCGGCTCAGAATGAAGTCGCGCAGGGTTTCGTTCTTGGCTTTTTCGAGCTCCGCGTCACTCACCAACTGGGTCTCGAGGCGTGTCAACTCCGCCTCGACCTCAGCTTCTCCCTCGGCCGGCGCGTGACCTTGATTCAAGACGGCAAATACAAAAAAGAGATTGGGATCTTCAGTAAAGTTGCCGGTGCTCTCCGCCTCCAAGGCAATCTGCTTGTCATAAACCAGGCGCCGGTAGATGCGGGAACTTTCGCCCTCCGAGAGGATGTTGGATGCCAACCGCAAAGGATAGGCATCCGGGGTTCCGTCGGCGGGCATATGGTAGCCCTCGATAAAGGCGGGAAGAGCCACGTTCAAATCGAGTTTCACCACTCGCTTGGCCGTCTGCGCCGGCTCCTGTTGGATGTGATTGGCAGGCAGGCGCGTACCTCGTGCGAGAGGGCTGAAATACTTCTGGATCGTGGACTCCGTCTCGTTCGGGTCCAGGTCGCCCACAATCACCAGCGTGGCATTATTGGGTACGTAGTACGTGTCGTAGAAATCGCGGATGTCGGCGATGCGTGCATTGTCCAGATCGTGCATGCTGCCAATCGTCATGTGCTGGTAAGGATGCACAGCATAAGCGTGTTGATAGAGGGTCTCGACCACCGTGCCGTAGGGCGGGTTATCGAATTTCAGACGTCTTTCTTCTTCGACCACTTCCCTCTCGTTGTTGAAGACCGATTCCGTGATGTCCAGGTTTCGCATCCGGTCGGCCTCGAGCCACAGCACTACAGGAAGCTCTGAGCTTGGGATTGTCTCCCAGAAAACGGTTGTGTCCTCGGTGGTGTAGGCGTTGTCGATGCCGCCGGATCGAATGATGTAATCGGAAAAATCCTCCGCACCGATGTTGGTTGTCCCGTCAAACATCAAGTGTTCGAACAGGTGAGCAAAGCCTGTGCGCCCGGGCACCTCGTTCTTCGAGCCTACGTGGTACCAGACTTGGACATCCACCACCGGCGACTGGTGGTCCTCAACAATGCAGGCGTTGAGGCCGTTTGGAAGGGTCAGTTCACGGACCGTTGTATGCGGAAGCGTGACGGCGCCTTCCGCCGCGCAACAAATCCCCGCCAGTACGAAAAGGCCGGCCGCAATAAGAATCGTGCGCGCGATGTGGGCTTTGTGGAAGATTCTGGACAACCTGCTCCTGACGCGAGGCGCCGACCTTTAGGCCGACATTTGCTTGGCTTCACCCAAACGCTGGCGCCATGCTCAAACTTTTTATTTTATCATTGAGCTGCATCGCGCGACGGCCTAATCACTTCAACGCCGGTTCTGCCACTTTCGTTAGACAGGGCACGTGCGGTCGACGCGGGCCAGCGCACCGGGGAAGTTGGTCGCGGCGAAGTGATCTCACGGCTTGAGGGCGGCCACTAAACGTTCGCTCACGAGCGAGTTTCCCCGCCCACGTACGAGCTCTGAAGGACAAATCCCTTTTTCCTGCCAATGGTTCAATGACTAAATGGCTCAATGATTCAATTCTTTGCCCTACTCGGTAAATTTCTGCGCGATGGGATATCGCCGCCCCATGCCGAAAGCCTTGGCGGTGACTTTGAGTGTGGGAGGAGCCTGCTGGCGCTTGTATTCAGCCCCAGCAACCATGCGGATGGTGTTCCTCACCAAGTCGAGATCGAACTGATGTTTCTCGGCAATCTCCTGGGCGGAGAGCGCCTCTTCAATGTAGTCCTTCAGGATGGCGTCGAGGATCTCATACGGGGGAAGGCTGTCCTGGTCGGTCTGATTGGGACGCAATTCCGCCGACGGAGGCTTATCGAGACACGCCTGTGGGATGCGTTCGCCGGCGCGATTCACATAACGCGCCAGTTCGTAAACCATGATCTTGGGAACGTCGGCAATCACGGCCAGGCCACCGGCCATGTCGCCGTAGAGGGTGCAGTAGCCGGCACCCAATTCGGATTTGTTGCCGGTGCTCAACAGCAGCGAGCCGAATTTGTTGGACAAGGCCATGAGAATATTGCCGCGCACTCGCGCTTGAATATTCTCTTCCGCTACGTCGCGGGGTTTTCCTTCAAAGACAGGTTCGAGCTGCCGAAGATAAGCCTCGTAGATAGGAGTGATGGGAATAATCTGGAATTTAATATGCAAATTGCGAGCCAGCGCTTCGGCGTCGCGCACGCTTCCGGGCGAAGAATAAGGACCCGGCATGCCCACACCGGTGACGTTCTCGGGGCCCAGGGCGTCCGCCGCGAGCGTGGCCACGAGCGACGAGTCGATGCCCCCACTCAGGCCTACGATTACTTTCCAGAACCCGCACTTCATCACGTAGTCGTGAACGCCCAGTTTGAGGGCCTGGTACACGCTTTCGGTTTCGGAAGCAGGAGCAGGGCGGATTTCGAGCGGCCCGGCCCCCCCCTTGTTCCCCTCCTCGTTGAGTAGGGGAATGTCGAAGATGACCAGGTCTTCTTCGAACGACCGGGCGCGCGCGCAGATCTCGCCGCGAGCGTTGAAAGCCATGCTACCGCCGTCGAAAACCAGTTGGTCGTTTCCGCCCACCTGGTTCACGTAGACTACCGGTATGTGCCACGTGCCGGCGATGGATTTCAGCAGGTCGTGCCGCAGTTGCACTTTCTCTTTACTGTAAGGGGAAGACGCGATATTCAGCAGCACATTGGCTCCGGCGCGGACACACTCCTCGACAGGATTGCGCTCGTAGCGCTGCTGCCTCCAGAAATGCTTGTCGTTCCATACGTCCTCGCAGATCGTGATTCCCAGCGTGAAGCCTCTAAACTCACGCACCTCGATCGACTTGCCGGGCTCGAAGTAACGCGATTCGTCAAATACGTCGTAGAAGGGCAACAGGATCTTCGTATAATCCACCACTACCCTGCCCCCCTCGATTAATGCCGCCGCGTCGGCCGCGGCCTTACCTTGCGCCGCATGCGAGCGGCGCACGTAGCCTACCAGAGTCGGGATGGGTGGTAGCAGGCCGGCCAGACGCTCGAGTTCGGACTCCGACTTGCGGATGAATCCCCGCCTTTCCACCAGGTCGCGAGGCGGATATCCGCAAATTGCCAGTTCCGGGAAAACCACCAGGTCTGCGCTCCGCTCCCGCGCGCAATGGGCATACTTCAGGATGCGGTCGAGATTGCCTGCGAAATCCCCCACCGTCGTATTGATTTGGGCGAGGGCGATCTTCATGGCATGGGCGATTTGTGATTGGTGATTTGCGATTGATGACCGAGGCCCGTGGGTTCCCGCCTTCGCGGGAACCACGCCGCCACTATCGCAGAACGTGCTACGAAACTTACCGTGGCCACTGTTTCAAAAGCGTCAACCCTAGCTTTGAATTTCCAGGTTTGAATTTCGAATTTCGAATTTCTGCCTTCGGTCTATGCGCTGAATGAGCTTCCACAGCCGCAGGTGGTCTTCACGTTCGGATTCTCGAATTTGAAGCCTGCACCCTCCAGGCTCTCGACGTAGTCGATCTTCGTGCCGGTGATGTACATCAAGGAGGCCTGGTCGACAAACACCTTCAAGCCGTCAAACTCGTAAACTTTGTCCACCCCGTTGGTCAGGTTCTCAAAATTCATTTGGTACGAGAAGCCAGAACATCCGCCGCCCACTACGGCGACACGCAAGCCCGCAGGGGCGGGGTTCTGTTGGGCCATGATTTCCTTCACTTTGGAAACGGCCTTGGGGGTAAGCTCAATTTTCATCGAATACTCCTTTGTGAATTACCTTGCATCACTAACATCTGATGAGCCAACATACCAGAGAGATACAAGGAAATCAGTAGCATCGATTCTAACACTTTCGGTAGTGTCCTAGTTTGAATTATTTTAATATTTTTAGGCTTGAGGCGGAATGCGGTGTATGCAAGACTTGAAGTATGAAGAAAACCAAACAAGCGCCGAAGCCGAAGGCCGTCAAATCAGCGAAGCACCAGCCGACAGAAGATATGAACCAGATTGCCTACCGAGTCATGCAAGAGACAATTCGTCGCAGCGAAGGCAAGTAGGCTTGTAGAATTCCCGCTGTAAAGCTTCGATAGTCTAACCCCAAAAACATCTGTAGAATAGGTGCCCAGAAACGAAAAAGCCCGGCGCGATGCCGGGGCTTCTTCGATGGGACCTAGACACCCTCATCGTAAGCCCTTTCATCGCGCCTGTGCAAGGGCCGTGATGAAAAAAGACGATCCGAGGAACTGGTCTCAACTCCGCCAGCGGCTGGAAGCCTGGAAGAAAAATAAAGAACTAAGAAGCGTCCCACGCCAGGAAGTCCCGGAAGCCCTTGTGAGAAGTGTGCTGGCGGAGCAGTACGGAATCATGCCAGAGGAAGTCACGCCGGAACAGATTAGGCTGGCCGTTGCGGACCTTCTGCGGCACTATCCGTCCATCAGTCTTGTTAGCCTTGTTACGATCCCTTCACTGTCCGAGCCCGACACAGAAAAGAAGGCATCCCGCAAATCTTTCGTGACTCCGCTGCTGAAAGCAAAGGGCTGGTCAATCCTCGACTGGGCTAACAAGGCGAACGTATCTCACGCCACGGCGATGGATTATTTACAAGATAAGACGGCACCATATCGCTCGACGCGACTAAAACTGGCAACCGCTCTCGGCATACCCGTTGAAGAGTTACCTAAATAGTAATCCTGAACTCTCCCATACTCTCCCATGACTTTCCCATAACTCTCCCACACTCTCCCATAGCAGGAAAGGTTTGAAGACTTTTGTAAGGGGGACTTGGGAGAGTACAAGAGAGTGGAGTCTCCCACGGTATCCTGGTGACTCTCCCATTTCTATTGCTGGATAATGGGTCGGTGAAAGGATGGCGCTATGCCAAGGGTCTGTAGCCCGCGCCGCTCATGCTTACCGGCGGTGTGGGCCAAAACACGAAGGCCCGCTCCCTGGAACCTTTGCGCGGTAACAGGGGCGGGCCGTGGTAAGCCTTAGCGCCAAACGGATACGTGGCAGAGTGGTTGAATGCACGCGACTGTAAATCGCTAAGCCGTTAACGCGGCTCGTGGGTCCGAATCCCACCGTAACCGCCACGTATTATACTGCCTTTTTCTTGGCCCACCGCGCCTGGACAGCCTTTCTTGAGGCTTCGCTACGTTCTTCTGGGGTCATGTTGGCAGCCCTAGCACTGCCGCCCTTGGCCCCACCCTTGCGCCCAAGCCTTGCAAAATAGGCCCTTAGCGCGGATGACAGTCTTTGTTTGCTCATGGCCCTATAATACGTAGACGGCTTAGGAACGTCAACACAAATATTTTCATCCGGCCTTCATTTTTCTCTTGACATACGTAGACGGATTACGTATAATCAAGGTGAAAGTTAGGAGATGCCATGAACAGACTGAGCCGAGAGAAACAAGCCCAAATCATCCA
Organism: Terriglobia bacterium; assembly: GCA_050010015.1. GTDB lineage: Bacteria > Acidobacteriota > Terriglobia > UBA7540 > UBA7540 > CAVROP01. The sequence continues at coordinate 13,128 of JBEKLY010000036.1, read as the reverse complement.
CGCGCTGGTCGAAGGAAATTCGATTCGCGCTACCGCTCGCATGATGAACGTATCGAAAGACACCGTGGTAAAGCTCCAAGTCGAAGCCGGTTACGCTTGCGCAGATGTTCAAGATAAGTTCTTTCAGAACCTCACCTGCAAGCGCGTCCAGGTGGATGAGATTTGGGCCTTCTGCTATGCCAAAGAGAAGAACGTTCCGAGCGAAAAGAAAGGGCAGTTCGGATATGGCGACGTTTGGACGTGGGCAGCAATCGACGCGGACACAAAGCTAATTCCTTCCTTCGTGGTAGGCAATCGCAGCGCAGTGAGCGCCCGAATGCTGATTGAAGATTTAGCAGGTCGGCTCAAGAGCCGGATTCAACTGACCAGCGATGGCCACAAAGCCTATTTGGAAGCCGTTGAAGGAGCATTCGGCTGCGATATTGATTACGCCATGCTGGTTAAAACTTACGAATCCACGCAGGATGAAACGCGCTACAGTCCAGCGAAATGCACATCCTGCGAGCGCAAGCCAATCAGCGGAAACCCGGACCCCGAGCACATTTCGACCAGCTACGTGGAACGCCAAAACCTGAGCATGAGAATGGGGATTCGGCGCTTTACCAGGCTGACCAACGGATTCAGCAAGAAAGTTGAGAACCACGCCGCAGCCGTGGGACTCTATTACATGCACTACAATTTCTGCCGCGTTCATCAAACGCTGAGAGTAACCCCTGCCATGGAAGCCGGGTTAACCGATCACATCTGGACAATCGAGGAAATGCTGAGTAAAATCGGGCGCTGAATCGAAGCCCCAGCGCCCGATCTTTCCACTCAGATTATCTACTGCGGGGCTTTTCCATGGTGTCCTTCCGGCACCGTAATTTAATTGTGAGGGGGTTATCCACATGAGTAACGCGAAGATATTTCTTGTTGGAAAGCAAAAAGGGGAGAGCCTAATCCCGATGGTTGAAACTGCCTTTCCCAAGGAAGATGACGTGCAGAGGTGGTTGCAGCAATATTGGGATTTATTGCCAGGCGATCAAATCGACCCAGACAATCCCCGGCGATGGCTGTTGGTTTCTCGGGAAATGGGGGTGCCAGGCGGCAAGGATGAAGGTGAACACTGGAGCTGCGACCATCTCTTCCTTGACCAAGACGCAATCCCTACTTTCGTCGAGTGTAAACTGGCCGTCAATCCGGAGGTCCGGCGAAAGGTTGTTGCCCAAATGCTCGACTATGCCGCCAACAGCGTTGAATACTTGGACATCGAGAAGTTGATTGAGGCAGCAAGGAGGACGGCGGAAAAGCGCAAGGACACGATAGACAATGCGGTTCTTCAACTGATCGGAAAGGACGACCCGGCGGCCATTGACCATTATTGGCAGGACGTTTCTGCAAACCTTCGCTCAGGGAAAGTCCGGCTCATCTTTGTCACGGACGAAACGCCCAGAGAACTCCGACGACTGGTTGAATTCTTGAACGACAAAATGACTGACGTAAAACTCTTCATAGTAGAAATTAAGCAGTTTATTCGCAAAGGCCAGGTCGCTGGCGAGGAACAAACAGCTCTAGTCCCTAGGGTGATTGGGGCAACCGTCGCCAAGATTCACCCGCCTGCTCTACCTCCTCTTAATCCACAGGCGTTGCTTGCAAAATGCAGCCCGGAGGCAGGTGAATTCTTCGAGAACATGTGGGAGAAGGGTGAGGCTAGGGGCCATGAGATTTATTGGGCCGTGCGTTGGTTCTCAGTGCGTGCACACCTTCCCAATGGCGGACTTGGGAGCTTTGCCTATGGCGGCTTGTCTGGAGACTTTCAGTTTTATTGCGCTCAGGTCCCTCTCTCTGACGGGCTAAGGGAAGAACTGTTACGCCGTTTCCACGTCTTTACCGGGAAAGCTCCTAAAACCTTAACGGCACACGTCGATAGAGCGACCGTTGGCGAGTTAAACCAAGCCTATGACTTTATTCTTGATGAGGTCGATAAGATTCTAACTCGTCTTGGTTCTAACAAAGAAACCGGCCAGGAGGGACTGGACGGCAGACAAAATACGTGATCGAATTGACCTAAAACGGTTGCCATATCAAGCAATATCCATGCCAAACCATTTTGGCCTGGATTCAAACTAGGACACTACCACACTTTCCGCTTGACAGCCCCATGAACCTGCGATAGCCTATAATTGTGGTCTTTTTGGCGACAATGCGTCGCAGGCGTTCCTCGCAACGTGCCGTGGCGCGCTTATGGCGGTTCCTTCTTGGAAGGTGATGTGGGGTGAAGAGCTACATTCTGGCCATGGCGCTCGTAGCGGCCACAGGCCTACTACTGGAGAGCGGTTGTAGCGGCCCGCGTGGCCACGGGACCACACCACCCAGCTCTCCCGCCCAGGGCGCGCTGGCGATCTTCGGTGGCGAGACTCCCTTCTGCGGCGTGCTTTCTTTCACGGTTACGATCACCGGCCTGACGTTAACGCCGCAGTCGGGTTCGAGCCCGCTCTCGGTGCTTTCCAGTGGCACGCAAGTGACAGTGGAATTCGCCTCCCTGATGGATTTCGCTACCCCGTTCAGCCTTTCAAACGTCCCCCCAGGGACGTACAGTTCGTTGGGAATAACTCTCGCCAACCCGCAGTTGACGTATATGGATACGTCCACCAGTCCTCCCTCAATCAAAACCGTCGCCCCTGCTATCTCAACCCTAACGGTAAGTCTGCCTCTCAACCCGGCGATCACCATCGCAAGCGGCGGCAGCCTCGCCTTGCAACTGGATTTCAACCTGCTCAACTCGATTACCACCGGTGCCGGCGGCCTCTTCACGGCGACCCCGACTTTCACCGCCACCCCAGCCTTGGCGTCGGGGAGCACGGGCTATGCCCAGTTCGACGACTTGAGCGGGCTTGTTCAGAACGTAAGTACGAGCTCAGCGAATCCGTCATTCACCGGAAGCTTCACGATATCCAGCCCAAACGCCCAAACCTTCACGGTCGAGGTCGCGAGTTCCACGAGCTTCGCAGGCGCCTCGGGCCTCAGCGGGCTGACGCCCGGGACATTTGTGGAAATATCGGCCGTCCTCGATGCGAACGCGAACCTCGTGGCCGGTAACGTGGTGGCGGAGGCTCAAGAGGACGCGGCGAGCGGCGAAGCGGCTTTCGCCGGATTGATCACCGCCGTGGCGCCGCCGACGGGCAATGCCACGCAATTCACCATGCTGGTGCAAACGGAAAATCCCGATGTGAGCAGCCGAGTGCCCGTTTTTTCCCTGTTGACGGTTAGTATTTCTTCTTCATCGACAACCTTTGCAACGAGCGCTCAGGGCGCGGATTTTGCCAACTTCTCGTATGGCGCTAACAGCCTCGCTGTAGGCCAGCGAGTGGTCGTCCATGGCACGCTCCCCAGCGGTTCGGCCGCGGCTACGAGCGCCACGGCCCGGTCGGTCTTCCTGGGGCTTCAGTCCATTCTCGGAAACCTGTCCACGAACCCCAGCACTCCTGTCGCGATCGCCGGCGACGGCGTGGACGGAGGATTTACCCTGGTTCCCTGCTCCCCTCTGTTTCAGAACGCGCCGATTACGGCATTGGTTAATCAGCAGACGGTTTATTCCGGACTTGCTAATTTGTCCAGTCTTAATAACCCTGGCAGTCATTTCCTCTTGGTCAAGGGATTGCTTTTCTACGAGCAGAGCACGACGACGTTCGGGGTTGAGAGTTGGACCGCGCCGGCCGGGGTTCAGGCGGCAACAGAGGTCCACCAACTGCCTTGACAATCTGCTGAGCGGTGTCATTCCGAGCGCAGCGAGGAATCTCGCCCTGGTTCGGGATTACAGAATGCACAGAGCGAGATTCCTCGCTTCGCTCGGAATGACAGACTCGATAGCGCTTTGCTGCATCTTAATAGAGAATATGAGTGTCCTGAGTCAGAAGTCGGTCGAAGAGATCAGCCCGTCAGCCGACGGGCGGCAGCGAGTAGTCCGTCAACTGACGGATCGTGAACCCCTCCCTCACCCCCGTCCCCTCTCCCGCGCCAGCGGTAGAGGGGTGCCGAAGGCGGGGTGAGGGTTACTCAACCCAGGGCTTACGCCCTGGGCTACTCTATGCCGCCCCTGACGGGGCCCGGAGAAGCAAGTAACAACACACCATGTCGCATCGTGACCACACCAGGTCGCTGCTGGCCCGCCTCGGGGGGGTTGCCGGAATAATTCTTGCCTGTTCCGGGCTGCTTCGCGCCCAGGAGGCGGTTCGCTCAGGCATGGCCTATTTCCCGGCTGATACGCAGCAAATCGCCTATTCGAGTTTCGCACAACTACGTTCTTCGCAGGACTATACGCAAATCCGGCGCCATGTTCTTTTTCAACAGCTTCGCGGATTTCAGGAGTTCCTGCATTCGTTGGGTATTATCCCCGAGAAGGACGTGGATGAGGTAATGCTGGGCTGGCGCGGCGAGTCCCCGAGCGGGCCGGGGAGTTTCGGCGTGGCGGTGGGCCGCTTCGAACCTGATAAGGTCAGGGAGTTGTTTGTCAGGACTCAATTGCCCGTGCAATCTTACGACGGCTGCGACCTCTACGCTTTTGGTTCAGGCGCCGACCAGGACGATACGTTTTTTACGTTTCTCGACTCGACCCTGGCGGCCTTCGGACGATTGCACGATCTGAAAGCCCTCCTGGATGTCCGTGAGGGATACGCACAGCCTCTCGAATCAAACCAGGCCCTCCAAGGCTACGAAGCCGAACTCGAGGGCACGTCTCCTCAATGGGGAATCCTCACCGGGAAGGCTGCCGCGAACGTGGCTACGCCGTGGCTGGCTGGAGGCAAGAACACTAGCGTCGATTTGACGGCCTTCCTGCAGCCGGTGCAGGCGGTCCTCTATCGCATCGATTGGGACGGCGGTTTCACGGCGCATATCAGCGTGGTCTGCAAGTCGCCCGAATCCGCCACAGGGCTTTTCCAGCTTCTAAACCTTCTCAAGTCGGCGCCCGTTTTTGCGGCCGCGACGGGTGGTACCGCACCGAGCCCCATCATCCAGAACCTGGATGCGCATCAGGAAGGCCCACGCCTCGAGTTGAGCGCCTCAGGGCCTGCGGATGCGCTGGACCAATTGATCCATTGAGTCAATGAATCAATTCGGGGTGAAGGGCTTCAGTTCCTTCTCGAAATCCGCCTTCGTGATCGACTCGCCATCGTTCATTCGGCTCAGCAGCTTGTCGATGACTCCTTTAGCCTGATCCTTTCGGTAGGAGCGAATAAAGCCGTCAAAGAAATGCTCCCCCGCCATGGCGCGGTTGATCTCCGCTTCCTTGTTGTGATCTTGCAGCTCCGTAAAATAAACCACGCGGTATTTCCCGGAGTAGGTCGCTTCCTTGTAGACCTCGAACATAATTTTGTCTAATTCGAATGGCATGAAATACCTCGGGACTAGGGGCTAGGAATCAGGGACTAGGCAGAAACACGCAACCGCTAATTTGTTCCCTAATGCCCTCTATCTTTGATAGCAGAGATACGGGCATCGGTCAATGCTATACCGTACCGACAATCGTAACATGCACTGCCTGACAGGACAATTAAACGCGGTCAGGAAGCGAACCCCGATTCAGCGTTAATGTTGACGTATTACGTTACGCGTAGTACCTTTAAGGAGTGATCAGGAGTTTCCGCTCGAAGGAGGCCGAGGAGCTTTTTCACTACCATAACGTCCCGCGATTCCGTGCCTTCGAGCGGGTGGCGCTGCGCAAACTCCTTCAGCTTCATGCCGCCACGGACTTGAGGGTTCTGGCTTCCCCGCCTGGGAACCACCTGGAGGCGTTGCGTGATGACCGGAAAGGGCAGCACGCTATTCGCATCAACGACCGGTGGCGAATCTGTTTCGTTTGGCGCGAGGGTCATGCACACGAAGTGGAGATTGTGGATTACCACTGAGGAGAAGTGACTATGAGCAAATCCGAGAATCTAATGGCACCCGTCCATCCGGGAGAGATCCTGCGAGAGGATTTCATGAAGCCAATCGGCCTTTCGATCAACAAGCTGGCGCTCGAGCTCCACGTGCCCGCAACCCGCGTCCATGAAATCGTCCACGAGCGCCGCCGCATCACTGCCGATTCCGCCCTGCGCTTAGCGCGTTATTTTAATACCAATCCCGAGTTCTGGCTCAACCTGCAAAACTTCTTCGACTTGGAAGTCGAAAGACGCGCCGGGGCCGAAGTCGCAATTCAGCGCCAAGTGCATCCAATGCACGTCGCGGGCGCCTGACAGCTTGCTGAAAAACGTCCCAAGGCTTTGGTCCCGAGCCGTTCGTAGGCCGCGCGAGGCGACTGCCCTTCGGCGCGGTCAGCATGCGGCGGCGTTGTTCGTCGATCGCCAGCGCAGAACCGTAGCCTGACTTCCTACTTCGAGCCCGCCTCCCCTGCCTTTAGGTCGCGCAACAGCCGCTGAAAGGATCGCTGATAAGCGTCGTGGTCTTTCCATCGAGTAAAGTCGCCGGTGTGGCGGGTGCGACGAATGTCAGCGGCCCAAGCTTGGTCAGTTTGCATCACCGCATCATCAAGACGAATCGGGAACAGCACAGGCTTGCCGCCTTGGCGCTGCTCCTTTTCGAAGGCGGTCTCGACCTCTTTCTCGACCCAAGCACTCGTGACGGAGTTCTCCGAAAGAACGAGTAGCAGCTTGTCGTGGACACGAATGGCTTCGTCAATGCGCATGCGAAACTTATCGCCGATCTTCAAATCCTCCGGCGCAAACCAGCAACGCACGTTCTGAGCCTGTAGGTCTGCATATAGCCGCTTGGCAAAATCATCGTCTTTGCTCGAGTAGCTGATGAAGCAAGAGTAGAACTCTATGGGCTTGCCCACCAGCGACTTCATGTAAACGATGAAGTCCTCCGGCACGCCGCAGCCACGCAGGAAAACTTCTGGGATGTTGCCTTTGGATTTGTAGATGGTGTCAATGCCGATGGTTGAAGGCCCGATGTGGAACACTGTTTCGAGGCCCTTGACGTTGCTGAGGTCACTTTCGCCGAACACGGTGTTACCGATCGCTGCTTTAGCGAAGCTCGCCCCGGCCAGCCCCGCCCCAACGAGGCTCGCATTGAACATCCTCGCCCTGCTGAGTTCGGCCCCATTTAAGTGCGCACCTCCGAGATTCGTGGCGCGCAGGTCCGCGCCAGCGAGGTTTGCCCCATCCAGGTTCGCCTCGATGACGTCCGCCCCATCGAGGTTCGCGCGACGGAGATCTGCATGGTACAGGTCCGCCCTGCCTAGGTGGGCCCAGCCCAAATTCACCCCGTCCAGGTTTGCCGCACGAAGATTCGCTCCCGAGAGATTCGCACCACTGAGGTGGGCGGAGTGGAGGTGGGCATCGCTCAGGTCGACGCCGACTTGAGGGTTCTTCCGCCGCCACCTATTCCATGCCTCGACGCCTCGCTTGAGAACCTTAACGTGTTCCGGGTTGGCCATGGATTGAACCTCGCTGCTTGGAGTTGGAGGCAATATTCGCACGGCGTGCGAGGATTGTAAATGGAGTTCGTCTGGGATGACGGCAAAGGGAGAAGTTCTGCAGGAGGGTTCTTGGCGAAGGTGTGGCTAAGCGCGAGGCTATTGCTGGGTGGTGGGACCAACCCCTCACCCGGCCCGCCCCGGCTGAAGAATGCGCCGGCTGCGGGCCACCCTCTCCCCAAGGGAGAGAGCTGTCATTTTGATTGAAGGTGGGCGCGGTGCCCCCGCATCTCCGGCCAATCCAAAATCTAAAATCCAAAATCGAAAACAATCCCCAGCCCCTAGTCCCCGCTTCGAATCGCGTTTATCCCGACTGGTGTTTCGACCTCGTACGGCTCGGGGGGCGGCGCTACGACGGGCATGCCATCGAGTTCGGCGCGCAGCCTGGCTTCGAACTCTTTCAACTTGGCGTCGACTTCGGTCTGTTTCATCTTGCGGCGGAGGATATCTTCGCGATAGCGCTTCAGGAAGTAGCTGATGGTCTCGACGCGAATCTTGATCGAGCCGGTGGGCTTGTTCTCGTCGATGTCTTTGAATGAAAAGTAAGGCGTACCGGACTTGGTTACAGTTTCCTCGACGGCGGTATAGATGGGGGCGTCGTGGCCGCACTTGAAGCTGGATAGTTCAAGGGCAACGAGATTAGGATGCCGTGCCGTGTACTTGGCGGCCCACATTTTTTGCGAGGTGTTTTCGCTGTAGCTGTTCTTCCAGGCATCGCTGATGTCCATGGGATGCTTGATGATCCCTGCCTTGACGTCTTCCCCAAAGAGCGAGTTGATGATGTCCTCGTCGATGGGCAGCGATTGCAAAGTCAGCACGGGGTAACCGATCTTTTGGAACTCCTCGAGGATTTCGTGGTTGATCCCCGGATCGTTGTGGTAGGGGCGGCCCAGAAGCACGATGCCGATGCGGTCCTCGGCCTCCAGCCGTTTCAGCACTTCCCTGCCCTGGGCGCGTAGGATCTTGTTCATGAATTCCTCCTGCGCCTTCATGCCGGCCTCAACGGCGCGGAAATTCTCTTCCCACGAGAGGCCGAGGATGTCAACGAACTCTTCGTAGAGCTGCTTAGCCAATAGCGCCGGCTTGCCCGGATTCACAAACGTGTCGAGGAAGCGGATATTGTTCTCTTTGAAAATATCGCCTTCCTTGATGAACGCAGCTTTAATCGACTCCGGCGTGGTGGCCACGGTGGGGCAGGAGCGGTGCGACTGCGCGTACGGGAGGTCGCTCGGAAGGTCATCGATCATGGGGCAAAAGATGATGTCGAGCGGCTTCTTTTTGTGGACCACGTAGAGCAGATTATGAACGTGCGGGATGCCGACCTTGGAGGGGAAGCACGGGTCGATGGCGCCTCGCTTGGCTCCCTCTTTATAGAGAGTTTCGTTCGTGAAATCGGAATAGACGATGTTTTCCGCGGGAATTCCCAGCGCCTCGAAGTACGCGCTGAAGATGGGGTTCACGGAGTACATGTTGAGGATGCGCGGAATGCCGATCCGCAGGTCCTTGCGCTTTTTCATCAGTTCGACGCGCTGCTTCTGCTTCGCGGTAATCGCGAACTTCGGCAGCGGGTCAACAACCGGCTGCGGCGCGTAAGATTTGAACGGAGCCTTGGCGCCCAGTTCCGCCATATTGGGGTTGTCTTTCTTCGCGGCGTCCAAGCCCTTCTTGATCTCGCGCATGTCGGCGACGTCTTCCACCAGGCCCTTCTCGCAACTGTTGCCCACGATCAGGCGCTTGATTCCCGGCAGGATGGGGATTTTCGACTTCTTCCAGGATTCGTCCGCGCTCGCGATCTGCACGTCAATAAACGTTCGCATGCACTTGTTTTTGCAGAAGTAGCAGCGCGTATTCTCGCTGCGATGCGTGGTGTAAGCGATCTTGTCGACCGCTTCGAAGCCAATAAAACTCGTCCGATGTCCGTTTTGGTAGAGCCGGCGCGATTCGATAGCGGCGCCGATTGCGCCCGCTTCCCCGCAATGTTCGTGGACAATGACGTTCGGTTTTTGCCCCTTGTCCTTGAAGCGCGATTCAATGAAGTCCACCTGCGACTTGACGGCAGCCAGGTTGTGCTGCGTCCCCCCTTGCAAGATGAAGGTCTTGCCCAGAGAGGCTAAGTTCGGAATCTGCGAGACGTAAAGCCAGATGTTTTTGGGCAGCACGTTGGCCAGGCCAGCCATGATCTCTTCCGGTTTCCATCCCTGGCGCTGAAAATCCACGATGTCCGACTGCATGAAAACCGCGCAGCCATATCCGAACATGGGCATGGCTTTGGCGCTGAAGGCGAGGTCGGCGTATTGCATCACATCGTGCCCGAATCCGACGCAAGTGGATTGCAGGAAATAGCCGTTTCCGGCTGAGCACTGCGTGTTAAGCTTGAAGTCCTTCACGCGGCCATCTTGCAAGATGATGAGCTTGATGTCCTGCCCGCCCACGTCGCAGATCACATCGGCGTCCGGGTAGAAATGCAAGGCCGCCTGGGTGTGCGCCACGGTTTCGACCAGGGCCACGTCGGCGTTCAAAACGTCCTTAAGGATGTCCTTGGCGTAGCCGGTGCTGCCCACGCCCAGCAATTCCACCGAAGCACCCTGCGACTCGACCTGCTTGCGCAGGTTCGAGAACATCTCCATGGTGTCTTCCAGCGGATTGCCTTTGGAGAGCTGGTAGCACTTCACCATCACCTCGCCCTCTTCGTTGACGAGGACGGCTTTGGTGGAAGTCGAGCCGCCGTCGATCCCCATGAAGGCGCGGACCTGATCTCCGGGGTGGAAGCGCTGCGGCACGAATTTCTTCGGCCTGTAGCGTTCTTTGAATGCCGCGAGTTCGTCTTCAGTTTTGTAGAGGCCGGAACCGCCTTTTTTCTTCTTCTCTTCCGTGCGTCCGACGTTGATGTACCACTCGAGCTTCTCGCGACCGGCATAAATGCCCAGGTTAGGATCTTCATCCATTGCAAAGCGGACGCAGCCGAGCGCGGCAAAGTACTGGGCGTTGTTCGGAACCATGATCAATTCCTGCGGGTCTTTGTCTGGCGGCAGGGGGAAATTTCGTTCTTCCCAGACTTTGGGGATATTGAATTTCCAACAGTCCTTCATCCCCTTGATATACGTGTTCGGCCCGCCCAGCAAGAGAACCACCGGGCGCAGCGTGTTGCCGCGCGTGAGTACCGACAGGTTTTGCTGGATGATGGCCTCGAAGAGTGAAGCCATAAGCTCGTCGGGCGGCACGCCGCTCTTTTGCAGGCCGTTGACGTCGGTCTCCGCAAAAACCCCGCATTTGCCGGCGACGGGGTGCAGCTTCAGGCCAACATAGCCCATGTTGCAAAGGTCTTGGGCGGGAATTCTCAACTTGGCGTTAATCTTGTCGATAACCGCGCCGGTGCCTCCCGCGCACTTGTCGTTCATGGAGGGGATCTTCTTCTTTCGGCCCGTCTCGGGATCTTCCTTGAAGATGATGATCTTGGCGTCCTGCCCGCCCAATTCGACGACCGAGCCGCATTCCGGGTACAGCTTTTCCACAGCGAGCGAAACCGCGTTCACTTCCTGTACGAATTTCGCCCCAATGTGCTGGCCGATGGGGCCGCCTCCGCTCCCCGTAACAAAAATCCGGGTTTCGCCCGCCTTGATGCCGGCCTCGGCTTCCATGCGATTCAGGAACTCAAGGCACTTTTCCGGCTGCTTCGTGTCATGGCGCTGGTAGTCACTCCAGATGATCTGGTCGTTTGAGCTATCGACCACCACGGACTTCACCGTGGTGGAGCCGACGTCAAAACCAACTATCATGTTCTTGGGATTGACTTGGTCCATTTCGCCCCTTTCCCGAATAAGAGGTAGGGGAGGTTCGCGAACCGCCCCTACTGAATGACTCGGACTTCCGCCCCTGCCAGTATTGCATAGGCAAACGGCGGTTATCCCTAGCGCTGACCATCGCGCGTGTCAGGCGCTCGCCTTTTGTGCCATCTGTGCAAAGGCAGCGTCCAGGCGTCGCTTTATTTCCTCCGGCGCGACGTCCTCGACATGAGACAGGAGCGCCCAACGGTGGCCGAAAGGATCGACCACCACGCCGTAGCGGTCGCCCCAGAACTGGTCGCCGAGTGGCATGGCAACCTTCACGCCGGCAGCCACCGCGCGGTTCCACAGCGCGTCAACATCCTCCACGCAAATGTTCAGGAGCAGGGCTCCCACCTAATGTCTCCGGTCCTGGCGATCCAATTGACGGCACCTCGTCGTGTAACATGAACTTGGAATCGCCGATCTTAAGCTCCGCGTGCATGATCTGGCCGTCAGGGCCCTTGGTGACGCTCAGAACTTCAGCGCCAAAAGCCTTCGGGTAGAACTCCACAGCCTTCGCCGCATTGCGAATCGCAAGATGCGGCGCGAGCGTATGCGTTCCTTCTGGAACCGGCTTGGGTTTGGCAGGCATAGCTGTGTCTCCTTCGCGAGACTCGATGGATTTATTTCAGGCTTTGCCCACCACCATTATACCGCAGCCATTTCCTTGGTTTGCTCCACGGTCACTCGCTCCCGGCGCTCGGCTTTGATGCGTTCTGCCGTATGGATCGCGAAGTTTGCCGACACTCCCACCACGCCTTTCCTGTGCCCATACTTGTACATGGGCTGCTGCATTTCGGGATGGTCAGCCACAAACGCCTTGATCTCCTCGACGGTCACGCCGGCTTCATCGAGCACTCGCTTCATTTCATTCTTGGCCCGCACCTTTGCTTCGCCCAGCGCCATCTGCACGCGGCTGTGCGCGTTGACGTCGCCTTCCCCGGAGGTTTCGATGGGGATGAAGATCATATCTTTGAAGTGGGTTACGACCGCGGATTGCGCGCCGTCCGACTGAGTCGAGGGCATGCAGCCAAACGGCTTCAGGCTGAGGACCATGTGGCAGAGATCTTTGTTGGAATAATAAATGTTCTTGGCGACCTCGAGGTGGCCTTCACCTCCGCCAGCGCGAGAGTTGTAGAACGGGTGGCCGAGCCGCTGGAGTTCGTATTGGTCGGCTAAGTGGTGGGCAATTCCGCCCAGAGAATCGATCAGCCGGTGGTACTCACGTTTGAAAATGACTTCGGCGGCGGTCAGTTTGGCAAGCGTCTGTTTGCTACTCAGATGGCTGCCAAGCTTCTTCGCCAAATTCCATTTCATCATGTACATGATCCAGGTGCCGATGGGTTCAACGAGGACCTGCGCCCCCTCCTTTTCCAGGAACTTGAACATGTTGAAGTTCCCGTCGCCCTCGGTGGTCTGGGCCCAGAATTCACCCGTGACTTTAACCAGGGGCTTAACTCGAGTGCGATCCACCGGGATGCTGTTAAAGCGCTCGCGCACCTCGTTGAGAGCGGCCGTGTAGTCGTCGCCGTAGAGCTGGTTCAGGAATTTGCCAAGGTATTCGGCGGTACCGGCGAAGCCGGTCTTGCCCAGCAGGGAGTTGAGCTTGCCTTCGAGGGTCCACGGCTGCTTTTTGCGCATGGACTCGTGAAGAATGTTCATGCACTCTTCGAGGACGCGGTCGGTTTCTCCGGCATTCACTTCGTAGGGGCGGATCTGGTAGGCGACATCGTTAATGACGTCGCCGATGTTCATGGCGTTCAGAATGCCCAGGAAGAAATCGAGATTCATCTCGAGTCCCGCTTCAGCTTCGGCCTGATTCAGGCCTCAGCCTTGCTGGAAGAGCAG